>DLRL01000041.1 GCA_002501085.1 Gemmatimonadales bacterium UBA7889 | reverse complement strand
CTGGAGGAGCAGTCAGAGGGGGCCGGGCATGGAGGTATGGATTTCATAGAGGATTACCGGTTGGTGAAATGCCTACGGGAGGGAAAGCCTACGGATATGAACGTCTACGACGCAGCCGCGATGTCGGTGATCACCCCATTATCGGAGTGGTCGGTCGCTAACCGCAGTCGCCCGATCGATGTGCCCGATTTCACACGAGGGCGGTGGGCACAGTGGCCGAAACTGGAAATTCTTAGAGCGTAGACAGAGGAGAGTTGTGATGAGACGATTTCGTGTCACCGGGCTAACTAACCTCGCGCTAGGCTTGTTGGTGGTCTCGACCCCGGCCCAAGAGATTACACTTGCTTTAACCGGGGACGCGATCATCACCAGGAGATTGTCCGTCTACGAGGAACCAGACTTTCTCGAGCTGATTGATATGATTCGTGGGGCGGACGCGGCATTTACTAATCTCGAAATCCTCTTCCACAATTACGAGCCGTATCCAGCTCACCAGAGTGGAGGGACTTGGATGCGCGGCGAACCAATACTTGCTAAAGAGCTTGTTTGGGCAGGTATCGATATGGTATCGCGCGCGAATAATCATACTGGTGATTATGGAGTTGAGGGTCTTCGCCTGACCACCAAATACGTAGACGAAGCAGGGCTAGTGCACGCGGGAGCCGGTGAGAGTCTTGCGGAAGCCCGAGAGGCCCGCTTCCTGGAGACCGCGCGTGGTCGAGTGGCTTTAATCTCTATGGCATCAACGTTCCCAGATCATTCCCGAGCTGGAAATGCACGTGGGAGCATGAAATCCCGTCCTGGCTTGAGTCCGCTGCGGTACACGACCGAACGTGTCGCCACTGCAGATCAGCTTGATCGTTTTCGAGTGCTAGCAGAAGAAATGGGGTTGAATTTCAGCCGTAGTGACCGAGGGGCACGTACACTTTCAACCAATTTCATCGAAGGTTCAGAAACGGGTGTGGTGACTAAACCGAATCCAGAAGATGTAGCTGAAATTGCTGCAGTAGTGCGAAGTGCGAGTCGCCTCGCAGACCAGGTGATTGTTACCATTCACGCACACGAGAGTGGCGGAGCGCGCTCGGTTCCAGCTGGCTTTCTAATAGAGTTCGCGAGGGCCATGGTGGATGCTGGCGCTACGATGTTCGTGGGCCACGGACCCCACGTACTTCGTGGTATAGAGATCTACAAGGGCAAGCCGATCTTCTACTCTTTGGGTGATTTTGTATTTCAGAATGAGACATTGCTCCGGCTGCCCGATGAGAATTACCAGGCGTATGATCTCGATGTGAATGACCACGTAGCGGACTTCAATGCCATGCGCTACCAGAACGAGACAGTCGGATTCCCGGCAAATCCCGAGATTTGGGAAGCCGTCATTGCTATGCCGACATTCACTGACGATAAGCTCACTGAACTAGCACTTCACCCGATAACCTTGGGTTACGGGAAACCAGCTTGGGTACGTGGACGTCCTATGTTGGCACGTGGTGTTCTTGCGAAAAAAATCCTGAACGATCTTGTCGAACGCTCGAAGCCTTTCGGAACGGACATCGACATTAGGGAAGGAGTCGGTTACGTACGAGTGCGGTAAGTGAATTGGACCAGTCAGCATCAAGTGGACCGGTCACCGTTAGAACTCGTATCCGGAGAGGTTTTTGCTAACGAGTTCGGCGTGCAGCCGACTCATTTTGCTCGGGCTCCGGGGCGCGTGAACCTGATCGGTGAGCACATCGACTATCATGACCTGCCAGTATTCCCAATGGCTATTCAGCGCGAAGCGTATTTGGCTTTTCGGTGTCGGGATGATGGATTTGTCAGGATCCGTAGCGTTCATAAGGACTTTGAAGAAGTCGAGTTCGAGATTGTTCCGGGAATAACTGCCAGCCCACCAGGTCATTGGGGAAACTACCTAAAGGCTCCAGCAGATGAGTTAGCGAGACGATTTGCTATCTCACGTGGCTTTGATGGTGTTCTTGTCTCTGATATCCCTATAGCAGCCGGGCTTTCATCGTCGACCGCGCTTGTCAACGCGGTTGGGCTGGCTCTTGCCCACATCAACGGAATTATGCTAGAAACACTGCCCTTTGCGGACGTGATGGCAGATGCAGAACGCTATGTAGGGACCCGCGGAGGTGGGATGGATCAGGCGATATCAATCGGTGGCCATGCCCACCATGCGGCTCAGATCGAGTTTAGTCCCCTAACGATGAGTCATATGCTGGTTCCAGAGAAATGGCGGTTCATAATTGCCAATTCTGAGGTGCGAGTTGAGAAATCGGGTTACGCGATGGGGGTATATAATGCGCGTCGTGATGAGTCTAAACAGGCTTTGAGGATTGTCACCAATACTGCATTAGACCGCGGTCTGATTCGCTCTCAGGTCACTGGGTATAACAACCTTCTTGAGATTCTTGGAAAGGACATAGCGATCGAGGTGGCAGAAGCTGTCCTCGAGCGAACTCTTTTCCAACGCTTCCGACATGTGATTACAGAGGCCGTTCGAGTAGGAACCGCTATTGACCTTATGGCTAGCGAAGACGTGCAAGGCTTCGGTTGGTTGATGAACGCTTCACATAGGAGTCTCCGCGTCGACTACGAAGTCAGCTCAGTGGAGCTTGATGAACTCGTTGTGGTTTGTCGTGAAGCTGGAGCGGCAGGTGCCCGGCTCACCGGGGCTGGTTTTGGTGGATGTGTCATCATGCTTACTGAGCAAGACAAGGTAGATGTAGTTCTAGAAGGCTTGTCACAGGGATATTATGGACCTCGGGGTATGAGCACGGATACCGATCAAAGCTATTTTGTAGCCAGACCTTCTGCGGGGGCTTCCATAATCACGCTGTAATCCTCAGTGTTGGGTTGACGCCACTCGACGACCTCGCCTTTTTCAGCTTTCCGAACTCTACTGAGGCGCTTTCTTGTATAGATGTTTAAGTATCCTAGTAAGACATGGCCGGCCTCTTTTGGCTGCCAAGACAAAGAGGATGTGGGCCCTCTCTGCGTTTTTCTCTGTGGTTTCCTCAATTGCTTTAGCAATAGCCTTGCCGAGATTAGTGTTCGCGCAAGTACCCATTGGGACTGATCGTCCTGACTTTGTTGAATCAAGTTCAACAGTGGGTGCGGGCGCTATTCAAATAGAGGGTTCTTTCGCATTTGATACGGAAACAACAGGTGTCGATAACGTTGATACTTGGACTACCCCTTTTCTCTTCAGAGTAGGGGTATCCAATTCTTGGGAGCTACGGCTAGAGTCAGACTGGTTTACTCGGTATCAAGTTACTGACCAGACCCTTTTGAATTCTCCATCTGAGGTCAATACAAGACAGATCACCACTAACGGTATTTCCGACGTCTCGGTTGGCGTTAAGTGGTCTTTCCTCCCTTCCGATGAATCTGGCAGACCCGCGATGGCTGCGCTGGTTCACGCAGATTTGCCAATCGGGTCTGCTGAACTAAGGGGGTTTGGGGTACGCCCATCCTTTCGTGTAGTGGCGGAATGGAGTTTTCACATACCTTGGATTGACGGGGAATACCCGGATCAGGGCGATTTCAGAGGTGACTGGGGGATTGCTGTAATGCCTGGGTTACAGTTTGATCAGGATGAGTTCAGTAGTTATCCCTCAGGCGTTTTCGGGTTAGTGATAAGCCGAGGCCTTCTCTCCCCTCGGTTCAGAGCCTTTTCTGAGATGGCTTTTGAAAAAATTAGAAAAGATGAATTCGGAGGACATGTTGGTGTCATACGAACTGGGGGCACATTCTTGTTGAATGATTGGTGGCAAATTGATTCGGCGATCGCCTTCGGACTTACGGATAATGCACCGAACTTTGGAATGACTTTTGGTCTATCCGGATTGTTTCTTGGGTGATGAGTAATATCAACTCAGCAGTAGATGTTTAACCCATCGTCAAAAAAGTGGCTGCTAGCAGTTTTGGTCCTTTGTTTTCTGGTCCAGTCGATCTTCGTGTACAGGGATGACGTGGATCTAGAACTCTCTATGGAGGCGATTGAAGGTCGTCAGATCTACCACGAGTCGGCCTGCCAGGTTTGTCACCAACTCTGGGGGCAGGGAGGCTTCCTTGGTCCTGATCTAACGAATGCTGCGAGCCGCGTAGACGAGACGCGGCTCGTCTCGCTTCTGACCGTTGGGAGTGGTCAGATGCCAGCCTTCAACTTCAACTCACGACAGATTGATCAAATGAAGGCGTTTATGAATGAAATTGACCGCCCGGATATCGGGAGAGGTGAATTAAGGATGGGTGACCCCAGTACTGGTACAAGTCTACAGGAAGCATTTGAATCCGCGATCATCGACCTTGCACTCCCAACCAACGCGGCTGCGGGGTTTGAAATATTTCGAGCTGGGCTATGCAAAGCGTGTCATTTTCCTTTTCAGACTTCGATTGTGGGAGCACCTGATCTTTCGACCACCGTCGAGAGGCTCAGTGAACCCGAGCTAGTTGACGTGCTTACCAGTGGTAAGCCAGAGACTGGCATGCCCCCACCAGTTCCTGAACTCTCAGCCTCGGAGATCGATGATTTGATCGCTTATTTCTTCTGGTTAAACGAGCATAGGGGAGAGGCAGAAGATGACACACGTGCCAGGCAAGTGGATCGTAATGTGAATTGGAGATTACTGCCTTGGTGGGAGTACAGGTAAGTGAGAGTTCTGTCACTAGTAATCATCTACTCGCTCCGCTCTTTCTTATCATGAATCCTACCCTGGAGCGAGAGCTGGTACCCAATGAAGTCAGCAGTCACTTGCTTTCCTTTACCCAGGGTCATCCGGTCCGGCAATTCGCCACAATCATGTTTATCAGGGGCGGTTTGATCGCAATCGCGGTTACGCTAGTTGGAGGAATACTCGCCGCACTCTACTCAGTGCCTGCCCTAGCTCCGAGCTTTCAATCAGTTGGCCTCGACCTACGACAGCTTCGGCCTATTCACACAGCTTTCGCATCTGCATGGATTTTCCTTGGGGGTGTCGCAGTCGTCCATCGTTGGCTGCAGGATCACGGTGGTGTCGTTACTTGGGGAGATCGTTGGCGGTTGCGAGTACAGGTGTTGTCATGGGCAGCCGCTGGAACTGGAATTCTTCTCACCCTTAGCCTGGGTGTGGGATCAGGCCGGGAATACGTCGGATTCCACCCAATTCTTAGTGCGCTGATACTGATTGGCTGGCTCTGCTATCTGTGGAATTTCTTTCGTATCTCTGGGCCAAACTTCTTTCAGCGGCCGGTATACATAACGATGTGGGGCGTGGGAATGTTGTTTTTTGTCGTCACGTTCGTAGAGCAGCATTTGTATCTGATACCGAGTTTTTTCGAGAATCCTGTGCAGGATCTCCAAGTGCAGTGGAAGGCAACAGGCACGCTAGTGGGAAGCTTTAATCTCTTTGTCTACGGTTCGGTCATTTATATCGGAGAACGCATCAGCCGTGATCCTAGCTATGGCCACTCGAAGATTGCATACGCTCTATTTGCAGTTGGTCTACTCAACTCATTCACAAATTTCGCACACCATACGTACCATTTGCCTCAGGATCACTTGGTGAAGTGGATATCATTTGTTGTTTCGATGGCTGAAATCACGGTGTTGTGCAGAGCTGTTTACGACGTTTGGGGGCTAGTGAGCGTAACTGAATCCCGCGAGTTCAGTGCGACCCGAGATAGCTTTGCGGCATCAAAGTACTGGACGGTCTTCATTCTCTTTTCAGCAATCCTGATTTCGATCCCTCCTCTCAACGCGATAATACACGGGACCTATGCGGTCACTGGACACGCTATGGGTGCCACCATCGGTATCGACAGTATGATTCTGCTGGGTGCGATTATCTGGATTTTGGGTGAGCACCTGCGTGCGAGAGAGGGGGGTTTGGCTGCTGAGAGTTTTAACACAGCGGGAATGCGTAGGATTGTGCTTTGGCTGAACCTAAGTGTGGCAGCTTTGGTTGTGTGGCTCCACGTCTCAGGAGCCGTAACAGGAGTCACACGAGTGATCCTCAGCCCGGGTGAAACTTACGTGCCTCCTGCATGGTTAGCAGGGTCAAATGGAGTCCTCTTCGCCGTTACTGGAGGTGTCGCCGCAATGTTTTTCGGTGCTCTCTTATGGCGACTTTGTCCGGCTGCTTTCCGCTATTGGTGGGTCAGCGAAGAACGTGCTTAGTCGATATGAAAAGGGGTTTGACTAGCGGAGATCAATTTTCGGAAGCAGCCGGAAAAGCCAAAAGATTGCTAGGGCTGCTGCTGCAGTGCAGAGAAGCGATAAAGTGTTATGTCCATACAGAGCGTAACCAGTCCCGAACAGTGCTCCATAGATTGCGATACAACCCAGGAACCATGCCAGAAATGCTGCAGTCGGACTCGATCCGTTTGGTTCAGGTTCTAGGCCAAGGCCAGCCCCTCTCCAGCCTCCGCCCATCGGTCGGATAAGCTGGTGAAAGCTTTTCAAAGTCTCTGGACTCGCTGGGGGTGTCAGTAGCGTCACGGTGACCCATCCAATGGACGTTAGAAGTACCCCGAGGACAAGCTGAAATGAGGGTTCCAGGGGCTCCAGGCCCAGTATGTTTGTGTGAACGAACTGGAAGTACACAGCGATGAGAAATGATATGATCATCGCAGAGATTTCACTCCAAGCATTAATGCGCCACCAGAACCATCGCAGAAGGAATACCAAGCCCGTTCCAGCTCCGATTTGGAGAAGAATCTGGAACGCCTGCAATGCGTTTTCAAGCCAAAGTGAAACGATTCCAGCAAGTATGATTAGCCCAATTGTTGCGAGTCGAGCCAGCCGGAGGTAGTGGCGATCCTCTCGATCAGGTGAGATGAAACGACGATACCAGTCATCGATAATATAGGATGCTCCCCAGTTGAGATGAGTGCTAATTGTCGACATATACGCTGCTGCCAGAGAAGCCACGACGAGGCCTAGAAGTCCGGATGGCAAGAAAACCAGCATTGCGGGATATGCTAAGTCATGTCGCACGATAGAAGGGTCGACTGTCGGGAAAGCTGCCTGGATAGAATCGAGTGTCGGATAAACGATCAAGGAAGCGAGGGCCACAATGATCCATGGCCATGGTCGCAGGGCGTAGTGGGCTAGGTTAAACCAGAGGGTAGCTTTAAGGGCATGGGACTCATCCTTCGCCGCAAGCATCCGCTGTGCTATATAGCCGCCTCCTCCGGGCTCGGCACCAGGGTACCAGGTGCTCCACCATTGGACTGCTATTGGGATGATAAAGATCGCAGCGGCGCTGTGTAGGTCTGTGAAGTCAGGGAGTAGTGCAAGTTTGCCCTCTAGTGCGGGGTTAGTGAATAGACCGTTTAGTCCACCCACCGCAGGTTGTTGTACTGCATAGTAGGCAGCCGCAAGCGATCCAGTCATTGCAACGATAAATAGGAGTAGGTCAGTGACCACAACTCCCCAAAGCCCAGATGTAGCTGAGTATAGGGCTGTTACAGTTCCTGCAATCAGTATGACCTCATACTTGGATACACCCAAAAGAACGCCGCCGATCTTGATCGCGGCGAGAGTCACTGTCGCCATGATCATCACATTGAAGAAGATCCCCAGGTACAGAGCACGGAAGCCACGCAGAAAAGCTGCCGGACGTCCGGAGTAACGGAGTTCGTAGAAACCCACGTCCGTAAGGATATTTGATCGGCGCCAGAGTTGTGCATAGAAGAACACTGTGCACATCCCACTGATTCCCATCGCCCACCAGATCCAGTTCTCACTGACACCTCCTGTTCGTACTAGATCTGTTACTAAGTTTGGAGTGTCAGTGGAAAAAGTAGTTGCGACCATGGATGTGCCGAGAAGCCACCAGGGCATAGAGCGTCCGCCAAGGAAAAACTCGTCGGTCTGGCGGCCTGCGCGACGCGCAAAGTATAGACCCGTCACAAGTGTTACAGCGATGTATAGGCAGACAACAATCCAATCCAACTGGGTCAACTGCATGTACTAGACGCCCCCATATCTTGTAGGGTGCACTATGTAACTAGTGGAGCAAAGCCGTCCGCAAGAGGCTGATGATAGACGCCTTTATCAATTTGTTTCAGTAGCATGGTTTGGGCTTGGTCTTTATCCGAGGCGTGGGTTACTCCAAACCACTTATCCTTTGCATGAAGCACATGCATAGAGGTTGAGCCAACTTGAATCTGTCCGTTCACTGCAGTGGACAGGAGAAATTCGTGTGATGTGTCGGAGGCGTGATATTCAAGGAAGTTGTGGAACTGTGTTCGCATATGGTCGATTGTTGATCGGGTGAATCCCCACAAATTCATCGATACAATAGAATCTCCTGAAAGCTCTACATGATTCCCGTCCAGGCTTTGCCCAGTGATACACCCATCAACGAGGTGCACACCCTGAGTTTCATCAACATGAGATAAAAGGCCGTCTTTACTCAGTACACAGACACCTCGGGAGACACTTCCGCTCCCGGAGAGCGTATCTGCGAGTGTGTATCCGACTAATGCTCCACCTGAGGCTCGTTGTTCGGAAGACAGATGAGAGTGGAGTATCGCGAAGGCACCCGGTCCATAAAGGTCGTCAGCGTTGCAAACTGCAAAGGGTCCATCGGTAAAGTCAGCCGCACACAGCACGGCGTGACCCGTTCCCCAAGGTCGGGCTCTGTCAGGAGGGGCGTGAAATCCTTCTGGAAGCTGGTCTAAGCTTTGTTGTACATAGTCTATCGGCAAAGCTCCCCCAACAATTGCGGATAGGTGAGCCCTGATATCGTCCTCGATTTCAGAGCGCACAATCACAATGATGCGGCTGAATCCGGCTCGGGCAGCGTCATAGATGTTGTAGTCCATGATAGCCTCACCATCAGGCCCCAGTGCGTCTAGTTGCTTCAGTCCTCCGTAGCGGGTTGAGAGGCCTGCAGCGAGCACCACAAGCGGTAAGCTCATGAGCCGAGCTGTGCTTTGAAAAAGTCGACTGTCAGTGGCCATGCCTGCTCAGTGGCGCTCTTGTTCGCTCCTTCTTGTCCAGATTGAGCACGAAGGAATCCGTGTCCTGCACCTTCGAATATATGAGCTTTGAAGTTTCCTCTTCCGCTCAACATCGCTTGTTCCGCTCGTGGTATAGTAGAGTTCACGCGATTGTCATTGCCTCCATAAAGGCCAAGCACTGGTGCTTGGATTTGGTCAAAGCCTCCCTCGGGCGAAGTACCGTAGTACACGACAGCAGCATCCAAGTCAGCGTAGTCCACTGCAAAACCGAAGCTTGTGCTTCCACCCCAGCAGTATCCCACCGCGCCCACTTGATCACCAGCAGAGGGGAGGGCGGTAGCATAGGCTGCCATTGCTCGGAGTCGTCGGTTGACGTCAAGTGGATCAAGTGTGCGAATTGCTGCTACCGAAGCCTGTCTGTCCATTGACTCCGATCCTCCACCGTTCGGCCCTGATCCAGATAGTAGATCCGGCGCAACAGCTATGAAACCTTCAGCTGCAAGTTGGTCGGCAACCGACCTGATCCAATCTGTCAGGCCATAGATTTCGTGGATTACAATGACCACTGGAGCTTGGTCGCCGCGCTCAGGATAGGTGATCCAAGCCCTCACCATGTCCCCTCCTCCCGCATCATAAGTAGCCCACTCACCATGCCTTGGAGATGAGTTTAGCCTTGCAAGGGCGCCATCTTCATCTGGTGGAAGGGACTGCGCTGCAACTGTACTACAGAGACTTGTGGCGATTGCCATACCTGTAATTATTGTGAGTTGCCTGAGGCTCAAGATCATGATGGACTCCTTCGTGGCTTAGGTCCTCGTATGATGACCCGCTAATCTCGTGATTCGGCGCCGTACTGTCTTAACAGCTCAACGACTGCAGGTTAATCAGTGTACAAAGATGAAGACGAGCAGGTGCATACGCGAGCACCCAAGACTGTTCCATAGTTCTGAGACTCTTGGGTACTTGCGAGCTCTTCAGGCATCCAGTCGAATGTCGAATATGGAATTTCGTTATCCAACGCATTCGTCGCCCATGTCTCAGAATGAAAGAAACCCCCACCCTAATTGTTTGGGGTGGGGGTTAAGAAATGGCTACAGGTGACTCCAGGGCCACCTGTAATAATCAGGCAGATTCAATGTCGTAACAGATGCGCCAGTCACTCATGTTTTCAGGATCGCCTATACCCTCATCGGTTGGCTGATGACGGCCGAGCCACTCAGAGTGATCTCCCGTGAATGATTTGGAATAGTCCTCCAAGTGATCATTAGCGGTCATTGTATCCAGTTCAACCCCGGATAACTCAACCGTAAGTGAATCTCCTGCGTGACCCTCGAAAAGTATCTTGTCGATCTTATCGACCTTATTCCTTTTCGGATGATCAGAAATTGACCAATAGCCCTCCTCAGGGAATTCTAGTTCGTGACTTACCCCCTGAGTCGTGACTTTAGACTGAAAGCGGAACTCCCCCTCATCATCCCATGCCGCCTCTTTGTTGTCCTTAATTTGAATCCAGCGCAGGACGACTCGAATTCTCTCCGACATTCTTACTCCTGTTTTCGTTCTAACCCTTTTGTAGAGGCGACAAATAGAGCCGTTGTGTGCTTCGGGTCAAGTGCAGATTCCACCTGAGCTCCCTAGGCCTGCCCGCCAAGGACATCTTTCTGGAAAGGCTATACGGTGTCGGGCCTGTAACCGGTTTCCTATGTCCTGACCTAAAACCAGATTACGGGTTCCATCTCAAACATAATTTGGAGAAACCATGAACCGGTGGAACTTCCATATCTTGAAGGCACTGCTGATCGCCCTATTAGTAGCTCAGCCCGGAGCAGGACAGGAGGCTCGAGCACGCTGGGAGAGGATGTGTCAGATCCGAGCTGAGAAGTTTGATCTCGTGCTTCCCAAGGCGATGCACGATAACCAGCTCGATATGTGGATCATCGTAATGAGAGAAGGATTGCTTGATCCAATGTGGAATGCACTCGGCAGGGGGTATGTGGGTGATTGGGCTTATTACGTGTTTACAGCTCAAGGAGCACGAGTTGAACGTTCAGCCCTTGGGGTTGGGGGTTACATGCTAGAACAGTGCGGAGTCTACGACTATTTCGGCAGTGCAGAGGAGCTAACTGATTTCGTTGCTGAGCGAAATCCCAACCGTATCGGTGTGAACATCGCTGAATCAATCGGGGGAGCAGATGGGCTTTCTCACACATCTTATCTCCACTTGAAAGAGAGACTGGGCCCCTACGGTGACCGTCTTGTTTCTGCAGAGCGTTTCGTCTCGGACTTTCGAGCTACTAGGGTAGCTAGCGAGATCGCGGCTTTTGCTGAAGCAGGTGAGTTCTCGCGAGAGATTGCCGAGCGCGCCCTATCGAACCAGGTCATAACGCCTAGTGTGACTACGCTTGAGGATGTTGCGTGGTGGATTTGGGACCAACTCCTAGAAAGAGGTCTGGAGTCTTCATTTGATATGCCCTCCGTGTATGTCACAGGTCCAGAAGGGATAGTAGCAACATCATCTGATCGAATTATCCAGAGAGGCGATCTTCTCATGATCGATTGGGGTGTGGGGTTCCTCGACTTCTACACAGATATGAAGCGCATTGCCTATGTATTGCATGAAGGCGAGACAGAGGCCCCAGTGGGAATCCAAAATGCATTTGATCAAGCACTCAAAGTGCGTGATGTGATGAAATCAACGATCAAACCCGCTAACAGTGCTCAACAGGCGTTGGACGTAACGTGGGAGGCGATCGAAGCTGCCGGCTTTAATCGGATTGAATTCAATCAACCGTCTACTGACCCAGCGATAACGGACGTTGTGCTTGGACCTCACTCAGTAGGTAACTGGGGACACGGCTTTGGTCCATCACTCGCGTTCTTCAATCCCACCAGATTGACCTATGAGTTGAGGCCGGGAACTTTGATTTCTGTAGAACTATTTGCGTACACATCTAATCCGGAGTGGGGTGGGGCAAAGGTGCGCATTCCACTTGAGGATGACGCAGTGGTGACCGAACGGGGAATCGAGTGGTTGTATCCTGTTAACAATCGCATCCTTCTTATCAAGTGATGTATGAACTCTGAGCCCATGAACTTCGAACAATTCGAAGCATTTACCTTTGATTGTTATGGAACACTCATCGATTGGGAATCCGGTATTCTTGCTGGCGTCCGTATTATTCTTGGAGCCCACGATATGGATGACCAGGATGACAATCGGATTCTCGAGCGATTCGGACTCCTAGAAGCAGCTGCAGAGGCTAGGGCTTTCCGTCCGTACCGAGCTATTTTGGAAGAGGTAGCATCCGGATTTGGGGAGGTATACGGATTCGCTACCAGTACGGAAGAGGCAAGAAGATTTGCGGAATCAGTTTCGTTCTGGCCCCCGTTCCCTGACAGCATAACAGGTCTTCAGTCGCTATCATCAAGATATCGCTTGGCTATCGTATCAAATGTTGACGACGACCTCTTCTCTAACTCAGCCCAACAGCTTGGAGTAAGCTTCGAACAGGTGGTCACGGCAGAGCAAGTCCAGAGCTACAAACCCCACCCTGCTCATTTCTACGAAGTCCTAAGGCGTCTTGAACTCCCACCGGAGCGAGTCCTGCATGTTGCTCAGAGCCTCTATCACGATGTCGCTCCGGCGGCGGAACTCGGACTCAAGTCCGTTTGGGTGAATAGACGGGTCGGAAAAAATGGTGGGGGTGCTACAAAACCGTCTAGCGCAATTCCCAATCTTGAGGTTCCAAGTTTGATGGCTTTAGTGGGCTTAGTCGGGATCAAACCGGACCTACGAACGCTAGAGTAGCCATGAGCATTATGACTTGGGCTTTGAAGCACCTGCAGGCCAGCTTCTGGCAGGCCTCGAGGTGCCAGTCTATTCTTCTGGGCCCCGCGAGCGGGGATACGCAGTTGGTTCCACCCTACTTTCTTACGGAGGCTGTCGTGAGAGCAATTCTCTCCTTCCTTGGGTTCACCCTCTTGCTGACCTGCGGAGTTGAAGCCCAACAGGCGACCCGGACCGAGCCTGTGACTGGTATCCGAGACAACGGCACTGGCTTCCATGCACTAGTGGGCGCACGCGTTGTGACGGCACCGGGGCAGGTCCTGGATGGTGCCACGATAGTAATCCGGAACGGACTCATCCAAGGGGTCAGTCGCAATATGCAGCCTCCGGCTGGTGCGCGTGTCTGGGACTTGGCCGGTCTCACGATCTATCCGGGATTCATCGATGCCCATGCGGACCTGGGGATGGATGCAGTACCCGAAGGTGGTGACGTAGGACCGACCCATTGGAACCCACAGGTTCGGGCTTGGTTTAGCACCACGATGAACCTCCAGGATGATGCCGACCGCCGAGCAGCGCTCCGCTCGCAGGGGTTTGGAACGGCGCTGGTCGTGCCCAAACAGGGTATCTTTCGAGGTACAGCCTCGGTTGTGAACCTAGGAGACACCGGAGTCCGAGACCGTGTGCTCCGCCCCGACCTGGCTCAGGCTATGGGCTTCCAGCGCTCTTTCCAGTTGGGTGGGGCCTACCCCAACTCGGCCATGGGGACCATCGCACTTATGAAGCAGACGTTTATGGATGCCGACTGGTACATGAGGGCGTGGGGTGCGTACGAGGCCAGTGGTCGTGCATTCCTGCCACCCGAGACCAGCGAAGCTTTGGCAGCCCTCGAGGATGCAGTACAGGGAGATCAGCCGATCGTTTTTGAGACCGGCAGCGAGGAGGAGTACCTACGGGCTCATAAGCTTGCTGCGGAGTACGGCGTGGACGCCTGGTACCGAGGGAGCGGTCAGGAATACCGCATTCTCGATGTGCTCCGGGGACGCAACGATCCGCTCATCATACCCCTGATTTTCCCTGATGCACCCAATGTTAATGACCCAGAGTCAGCGCTGAACGCCAGTTTGGCCGACCTGCGCGATTGGTATCTAGCACCGACGAGCCCCGCACAGCTAGCCGGGGCGGGCGTCCGCTTCGCCATCACCTCTGATGGGCTTTCGTCGCTGAACGAATTCCTACCCAACCTTAGGATCGCTGTGGCACGGGGGCTCTCTACTGCTGACGCCTTGGCGGCGCTCACCACCACCCCGGCATTATGGCTGGGACTCGAGAACACCCACGGCACCATTCAGGAGGGCAAGGTCGCCAACCTCGTCGTGAGCGAAGGCGACCTCTTCACCGAAGAAGCCACCGTCAGAGACGTCTGGGTGCACGGGCAAGCTTACGGGGTCACTCGCTCGCCCCAGATCGATCCGAGAGGCACGTGGCGCATCGCATCTGATGACGAGTGGGGCTTCGAAGCAGCGCTCCGTCTTGAGGGCCCATTGAACCGCCTGCGCGGGTCCGTTGATATCGCAGGGCCCGATGGTGCCACCATAAATCTGGCCTCGGCAGAGGTCGTGGCCGAGACCGGCCGCATCGAAGTGCGTTTTGACGGGGAGGACCTGGGATATGAGGGAGTTGCCCTCCTAGCAGGTTCGGTACGAGGGGAGGAATTCTACGGATGGACCTCCCTCCCCAACGGGGCAAACCCGTCTTTCCGCGGGTCCCGCACAGAGGCATACGAGGGAGCGGCACGCGGCACGGTGGCTATGAATGTCCCTGAGATCGACCTGCCGTTTATCCGACCCATGATGGAGTTCGGGCGGAGTTCCATCCCCGAACAGCCTGCTGCCGTGGTGGTGCGCAATGCTACCGTGTGGAGCCAGGGTCCACTGGGACAGATGGAGAACGCTGATCTATTGGTCCAGGAGGGGAAGGTGGTGGCAGTAGGTCCTGACCTCGATGCCCCTCGGGGTGCGATGGAGATCGACGCCACTGATAAGCATGTGACGCCTGGGCTCATCGACCCTCACATCCATGCCGGGGTCACAGATATCAACGAAAGCGGTTTCGCTATAGTTCCCGAGGTGCGGATGGGCGATGTGGTGACTCACAACAACATCTGGATGTACCGTCAACTCGCCGGCGGGCTCACGACCGCTCATATCAAGCATGGCTCGGCGAACCCGATCGGAGGAGAAAACGTCTTCGTGAAGCTCCGTTGGGGCTCACTGCCCGAGGACCTGAAACTGGAGGGTGCCCCCCGGACGGTGAAGTTCGCGTTGGGGGAGAACCCTAAGCGGCGTCAGGGGCGTTATCCGGATACCCGAATGGGAACACAGGAGATCATCCGTGACCACTTTCTCGCCGCCCGTGACTACGAGCGGGAGTGGCAGCGCTGGGAGGCCAACGGTGAGGGGATCCCTCCCCGCCGCGACCTGCGCATGGAGTCAATCCTAGATATTCTGAACCAGGAGCTACTCATTTCATCGCACGGTTACCGTGCTGATGAATTCCTGGCTCTGGTCCGTCTGGCCGAGGAGTTTGGCTTTCGGGTTCAAACCTTACAGCACGGGATCGAAGCCTACAAGATTGCCCCTGAACTGGCTGCCTCCGGTGTGGCCGCAGTCGTATGGAGTGACTGGGGCGGATTCAAGATGGAAGCATACGACGCTTCCGTATACAATGCTCGTATCCTGATTGAGGCGGGTGTGGTGACGTCGCTCCACTCTGACAATAATGAGATCTCCAGCCGTATGAACTGGGAGGCGGGTAAGCTGCTGCGCACCGGTCTCACCCACGAACAGGCGCTTTCGACGGTGACCAACCAGGCCGCAAAGGCCGTAGCCATCGACTCCCGCGTGGGCTCACTCGAGGCGGACAAGGACGCTGATTTCGTTATCTGGAGTGGCAACCCTCTATCTCAGTTCACCCGGGCTGAGCAGACCTGGGTAGATGGCCGACGTTACTTCTCTCTCGGAGAAGATGCTGCCATGCGGGAGCAGATTGAGCGTGAGCGGACTCAGCTCATACAGGCCATCCTTTCTATCTCGGGGAACGGGGACATGCGCGACTTGCGAGGGAGTAACTGACTATGACTATGACCATGAAGAAGCGAGGAGCCATGATGGGCTATCTGTCCAGGACTGGTGGTGTGACCGCAGTGACCTTTGCGGTAGCAATGGCAACTGTGGCCACCTCTCTATTATCACCAACGGTGGCGCAGGCGCAGGTGCGGATGACCGTCCCGCCTCAGTCCGAAGCGGTGGCATTAAGAGGGGCCACTATCCACACTGTCACAAACGGTGTGATTGAAAACGGTACCATCTTGTTCGAGAACGGGGTGATCAGGGCGATCGGCACTGACGTAGAGATTCCCACGGGGACTCGCGTGGTGGACGTTTCCGGTAAGCACATATACCCCGGCCTCATCGATGCCTACAGTACGGTGGGGATCAGTGAGATTGGCTCGGTTGACGTCTCGAGTGACGTCAACGAGCTGGGCGACTTCAACCCCAACGTGCGAGCTGAAGTAGCGGTCAACGCGGAGAGCCGCCATATCGGAACCACCCGCTCCGCCGGCGTGCTCGTGACCCTCACGACACCGGGGGGTGGACTCATTTCCGGCATGTCGTCGGCAATGAGCCTCGAGGGTTGGGATTGGGAGGAGATGTCTCTTGAGTCGGCGGCGGCATTGAACGTGAATTGGCCTAACCCCAATTCCAGAGGTGGTCGGGGCGGTCGGGGCCGAGGCTTCGGACCCGGCCCACAGGAGTCCCCCCCCACCTACGCTGAGCAAGTCCAGCAGCTCAAGGACTTCTTTGCTGAAGCGCGGGCATATCGTGATGCAACCACCGCGGGTGAAGAAGTGCGGACGGATTCGCGTTATACCGCGATGATTCCTGCCCTCAATGGGGAGATCCCAGTAGTGGTGTCAGCGGACGGTGCCGCTCAGATCAACGATGCAATCACCTGGGCCCAGCAAGAGGGAGTGCGACTCGTAATCCGTGGAGGGGGTGATGCTATTCACGTAGCCGACCGGTTGGTTGCCAATGATATCCCGGTGATCCTCACTTCGACCATGGCTGCACCAGGCCGGGATTACGAGGGGTACGACGGGGCCTATACCATGCCAGCTCGCCTTCACGAAGCGGGAGTACGGTTTGCCATTTCAGGTGGCTCGGGAGCCCTCTACACGAACCGGTTACCCTGGGAAGCAGGGGTTGCCGTCGCTTTTGGACTTCCCGAAGAAGAAGCCCTGAAAGCAGTGACCATCAACGCTGCAGAGTTCATGGGGATCAGCGACAGGGTGGGTTCACTGGAGCCAGGAAAGCAGGCGACACTCCTTATCACCACCGGAACCCCACTGGACATGACCAGTGATATCGAGCAGTCCTACATCCAGGGCCGCGAAATCGACATGAATGACATCCAAAAGCATTTTTTCGACAAATACATGGAGAAGGTAAGGCAAAACAGGCGGGTGGTGAGCTAGAGGGCTGAGGCGGGGTCCCTCGCTTATTGTGCTGCTTGAGTCCTGACGGGCTCCCAGCCCTCAGGGGTTGGGAGCCCGTTTGTGTTCAAGCATATAATTTAGTGGTAGTGAGATACCATTTCTGGGATGTCAGGCCAGATTTTCCTACAAGCAGCTACGCAGAACTGGACTAGAGGTAGGGGTTTTCGCCCGATGAGTGATCGGTAATGTCATGGACGCCTGTGAGCTCTGGGATAGCTTCTCGTAGCATGCGTTCCACACCTTGTCGGAGAGTCGCAGTGGAAAGCGCACAACCCTGGCAACCACCACTCATCTCGACGAAGATGTCTGTCTCCTCGACGTTCACCAAGGAGATCATTCCCCCATGTGCTGCGATTGCAGGGTTCACCTGAACCTCAAGGACTTCACGAACCCGGTCCGCCATTGGACCCTCTGGTGGATCTTGGGATTTCTTGGGTTCATTTAGCCCTAGGGTGCGTACTTCAAACCCGCTCTCGTTAATCCTCTCCACATAGTCGACTGTCGCACCCTCAAGTTGGTTTACCAGATATTCCTTAACTAAAATTGAGAATCCACCCACGTCTTCCTCTTGATCATCCGACTCTCGCTCATCAGTTCCGACCAGGGTGAGGTCGAAATGGGGCTTCAAGCCGCTGTCGGCCTGTTTCATGGTGATCCGTAAGGCCTCTAGTTCGCCCTCGCTCTCCTCAAGCAGTGAGAGAACAACGGCTCGAGCACGGTCTGTAAAAGTGATCATAGGTTGATCTTAACTGTTGTAATTAATACCCGGTAGCTCGTACCCTGAGTTGTTCTCCTGGTTTGCTACAGATATGACGTTGATCGGGCTAGGCGCCTCCGGTACTTTTCCAGCCTATCTGCTCCTGTCGGAAGGCCTTGAAAATAAAGGGATTTATGGTGACTGCGGACCTGATGGAGAAGCTTGTATCGCTCGCTAAGCGGCGAGGGTATGTCTTCCAATCATCGGAGATCTACGGGGGCACCGGCTCTGTATGGGACTATGGGTCTTTAGGAGTTGAACTCAAGCGCAACGTCAAGGAGTTGTGGTGGTCCTCGATGGTACATCAGCGTGAAGACGTCGAGGGTGTGGATGCGTCGATCCTAATGCATCCACGTGTCTGGGAAGCTTCCGGTCACGTAGAAAGCTTCACCGACCCGCTAGTCGAATGCACTAACTGTCATCGTCGCTTTCGAGTGGACTTGCCTAAGGTAAGGGATGGGCAGTGTCCAGTATGTGGCACTAAAGAGGCCTTTACTGAACCCCGGCTCTTCAATCTGATGTTTAAGACATTCATGGGACCGGTTGAAGATTCGTCCGCCACTGTGTATTTGAGACCTGAGACGGCTCAGGGGATTTTCGTGAATTTCTTGAATATTCAGGGTACGACGAGACAGAAAATACCATTCGGTATCGCGCAGATCGGGAAGGCATTTCGGAATGAGATTACACCCGGAAACTTCATTTTTCGCACACGCGAGTTTGAACAGGCTGAAATGCAGTTTTTTGTGAAGCCTGGAGATGACGAGGATGTTTTTGAAGAATGGAAGGACCTTCGTATGCAATGGCACCTCGGTCTCGGGATTCGTCCAGAGAAGTTGCGGTTTCATGAGCACGGGGCAGATGAGCTGGCACATTATTGTAAAAAAGCATTTGATATCGAATATGAATTCCCCTTTGGGTGGAAGGAATTCGAAGGCATCCACAACCGCACTGATTACGACCTTGCTCGCCACCAGGAGTACTCTGGAAAACGTCTTGAATACATCGACCCGGCCTCCAATGAACGCTATATCCCTTATGTGGTAGAGACATCAATGGGGGTAGACCGCACGGTGCTTGTTCTACTGGCGGATGCGTACCGGGAAGAAGAAATCGAGGGTACAAAAAGGGTTTTACTGGCACTACAAC
This sequence comes from Gemmatimonadales bacterium UBA7889, assembly GCA_002501085.1. GTDB lineage: Bacteria > Gemmatimonadota > Gemmatimonadetes > Longimicrobiales > Gaopeijiaceae > UBA1142. Next base: position 5,354 of record DLRL01000041.1, on the reverse strand, counting down.
CAAAGTTGGCACCACTTAAAGCTGCGGTATTCCCGTTGGTGAAAAAGGACGGGATGCCAGAGATCGCGATGAAGCTGATGGGTGATCTGCGGTCATCAGGAGTCCCAGCATTCTATGATCAATCGGGTGCGATCGGTCGGCGATATCGTCGGCAGGATGAGATTGGAACACCATGGTGCATCACAGTCGACGGACAAAGCACAGAGGATGGCACGGTGACGGTCCGGGATCGGGATAGCCTTGAGCAGGAGCGGGTAGGGGGAGATCAAGTTGTAAGCTGGATCACCGATAGGCTTTCTTGATTGATCCTGCCAGGTAGAACAAGTGCCGGTTAGATAATAGTTAAGTACCCAAGGGATCCCTTCGACCCTATACTCACCTGCGGTTAAATGGCTTTAGCCATGCGACCGTGCTTTGTTCTGCTAAGATCTGGAGATGTCTGTGGCGTCTAAATCCGAAGTCTTCAGTTCCCGTTGGGGCATGCTGCTTGCTATGCTCGGCATGGCTGTTGGCACTGGAAATATTTGGCGTTTTCCCCGGATTGCAGCGAGCAATGGTGGAGGATCTTTCCTTGTGGCCTGGGTGGTTTTTCTTCTCGCTTGGTCGGTGCCACTCCTTATACTTGAGTTTGGCATGGGGAAGGGGACACGCAGTGGTTCGATCGGGGCCTTCGTTAAGACACTCGGACCAAAGTTTGCTTGGATGGGTGCGTGGATTGCCTTTGTAGCAACGGCAATCATGTTCTACTACAGCGTGGTAATGGGGTGGACGATTCGTTTTTTCGTTGGAACCCTAACGGGTGAAGTTCCGGGGGCGACACCGAGTGCGTTTTGGGACTCTTTTCATTCCACGGGCGGGGCTCTCATTACCCACGTAGTAGCTATGGCAATGGGACTCTTCGTCGTCTCAAGGGGAGTGAAGGGGATTGAAGCTGCGGCAAAGTTTCTAATCCCTAGCCTCATCATTCTTATCATGGTACTCACAGTGCGGGCAGTCACGCTCCCGGGTGCCAGCGCAGGCCTTGAGTTTCTGTTCACGCCTGACTGGGCTGCTTTAGCGAACTATGAGATCTGGATCCAGGCCCTCACGCAAAATGCTTGGGATACGGGAGCGGGTTGGGGCTTGGTACTCACATACGCTCTGTATATGAGAGCGGATGAGGATACGGCACTGAACGCATTCGTGATCGGCTTTGGGAATAACTCAATGTCTCTTCTGGCCGGCATAATGGTTTTATGTACGGTGTTCTCGGTTATGCCGGAAGCTGCCAGCGAAATTGTGGGGGCAGGTAATGAGGGGCTAACGTTCATATGGGTTCCTCAACTATTCCAGCAAATCCCAGGTGGGCGTGTACTCCAAGGGCTTTTCTTCCTGGCTCTCGTATTTGCTGCTTGGACCAGCTTAGTCGCGATGATTGAGCTTGCAAGCAGGATTCTGATAGATCTTGGAATAAAGCGAAGTCGTGCAATTGCAGTCGTTGGTATTGCAGGGATTCTCTTCGGTATCCCGAGTGCGCTCAATCTAAAGATCTTTCACAACCAGGACTGGGTATGGGGTGTGGGGCTTATGGTTTCTGGTTTCTTTTTTGCTTTTGCCGTGCTTCGTTATGGGGTTACGAAGTGGCGAGAGAAATTCATCAACCAGGAAGGCTCAGACATCCATATCGGTGCTTGGTGGGATTGGGCTATGCGATTGGTTGCGCTTGAAGCGGTTGTTCTTGCGGTATGGTGGTTGTGGAAAGCTCGCTCAGACAACCTTGCTGCGACATGGACACTATTTAGTGCCGAGAATGTCGGCACAGTGTTAATACAGTTTGTAGTCGCCGTGATAGTGCTCCGGTTAGCGAACAATTGGTTAGCTAAGACTGTCCAAGCAAAGTGGGATAGTGATGCTGCGATGCTCGAGTGAGGTAGAAGAGGTAGATATGAAATGAACAGGGCCACAAATACTCGGGAGAGCATGCACTGTCTCTAACGTTCCTCCCATGATGCTCCACGACTCATACGCCAGATTTACTCCTTACGAACTCGCATTTCCCAACCTAGATCGTCTTGAGGAACTGATTCTCGGAGTTGAGGAGGAAGCGAAGAATCAAGGTGTGGATCTCTCAGACCTGAACACCTTTTTCGCGATGGGACATGTGGATGCCTTTGTGAGAGAGATTCAGGGGCCCGATGCACTACCGGAGACCATCTATCAATACGTCACGCTGGTTTTCCATGCAGTGCATTTTAATCAGGCTGGATGTCCCATCTATCTGCTTAGCGAAAATGTGGCCCGCGATCTGCTTGAGAATCATCGGGGTGGACAACCGACACCCCTGGAATGTTCAGGGTATATACAGCTTCCGCAGCACCTCCTGTGGATGTCCGGTGCAGACCCAGGTCCTCCTGAGTCGATCGATGGTATTTTTTGGGTACTTTCAAATCGTGGAACTCTCCACTCGCTCTTGATTGCAGGTCTTCGACCCGATCGCCCGGGTTTTGTTATCGTGCCGGTGCCTGAGGCACCAATCTCGGAGGCTAGTGACTGGGTCAAGGCGGCAGTACGGGATGGAATCGATGACTTTTCGAGTCAGTTACCGGGTGGTGAGTTGGACCAACTTCATGCGTTAGAAACATCTGGAGAGGTGCTCAAGCTTCTGGCTCGGTTCTTTGCGTATGTTTCATCTGTGCCAGGTACAGTTGAAATGGTGAGTCCTAACACCAGCGATCAAGCGGATCCTGTTCCTTGTGCTCTTCCTTTCTTCCGAGTTACTCAGAATGCCTAGAGAGGCCAAGAAAGCTCGTATTGCTCGGGCACAGGAGGTGTACGGCCTGCTACTAGAGGAGTATCCTGATGCTCATTGTGAGCTAGAGTTCGACGATCCGTTTCAACTGGCAGTATCAACTATACTGTCAGCCCAGACTACGGATGAGCGCGTGAATATGGTGACCCCCGAGTTGTTCCGCCGTTATTCTGACGCGAAATCACTGGCTTCAAGCATCCAGAACGATGTGGAGAACATCATTCGATCCACTGGATTCTTCCGGAATAAGGCCAAGAACATCATCGGGTTTGCCCAAGGAGTTGAGGCGGAACATCAAGGTGAGGTGCCAAGGACCATGGCTGAACTCTCAGCCTTGCCTGGCGTTGGACGCAAGACGGCGAATGTGATACTTGGCAACGCCTTTGGGATTGATGAAGGAGTCGTAGTGGATACACACGTAAAACGTCTCTCCACACTGCTCAAGTTCACAAAAGAGAAGACTCCAGAGAGGATCGAACGTGACTTGATATCGATCTTTCCCAACGAATACTGGACGATGCTATCACACCTCTTGATTTGGCATGGTCGTCGAGTCTGCGATGCGCGTAAGCCTCGTTGTGGAGCCTGTACAGTAAGCCATCTGTGCCCCTCTTCCCGTATTTAGCTACTAAATCAGTCGGCTGAGGAGTAGCGAAAACCAATAGTGATCAGCAGACAGCGGGTTGACCGCCCCTGGCATTGCACGTACAGGTTCAGTCGAAAATCAATTTTTTTCGAAAGGTGAACATGCCTGGTCGCCAAGAAGCTGTTGCTCTACTTGAGGAGTGGGTGGAAAACAAAGGTCTCCGAAAGCACATGTATGCTGTTGAGGCTGCCGTTCGGTACTACGCACAACTCCGTGGTGGTGACGAGGACATCTGGGGCCTTGCGGGCCTCCTTCACGATCTAGACTGGGAGAAATATCCTGAGGAGCACCCACTTACAGCCGTCGTTCAACTCAGGGAAGAGGGATATCCCGAAGAAGTCGTCCATGCCATCCTCGCACATCGCGCTGATTTCACAGGTGTTGAACCTGAGAGCGAACTCGATAAAGTGCTCATCGCCTGTGATGAACTTTCCGGACTTGTGTATGCCACTTGTCTCGTCAGGCCCAATGGGATCGACGATATGAAGCCCAAGTCGGTGACGAAGAAATTGAAGGACAAGACATTCGCGGCAGGGGTCAGTAGGGATGAGGTTCAAAAAGGTGTTGATTTGATTGGACTTGAGCGTGTAGAACACATTCAGAACATCATTAATGCTCTTCGGACTGTTGCCGATCAGCTTCAAATTAGGGGAAAGGATCTTCAGAACTGACATAGAATCCGAGTCATCTTGATCCGATTAACTTTTAGCTGGAATGGAGGTCCGTTAACCATTCCGTTCCTCGAAAATAGATGCGTGTAACCGCGGTTCTATTGAGTATACATGGGACACTGAGGATGCTGCGATACTGGTAAAGAATTAGTATGTGGCTTGCAGCCCCAACGCGCTTCTGCCACCTTACGCCGGCTTCGTACTTGGTAGTGCAGAAGCCCCACCAAATCTCTTTATAAAACCGACATCTGAGACCGCCCGCAGGGCCGGGAGCCACCTATGACGACAGCTACATGGATCACAATGGTCTTGGTCGTAAGTTTCGTCTGGGGTGGATTTTCATGGGTTCTCTTTACCGCTATTCGAAGGGAGGCAGGAAAACGGTGAGGGATAACTCCAGGGCTCTTCGCGTTGCGCAACCCGATTTAGTAGCTACTACGTGCCACGACGCGACGATCTAGAAACCATACTGATCCTGGGCTCTGGCCCGATTATTATCGGTCAAGCCTGTGAGTTTGACTATTCCGGTACCCAGGCCGTCCGCGCCTTAAAGGAGGAGGGGTATCGGGTTGTCTTAGTGAACTCTAATCCGGCAACGATAATGACTGATCCGGACCTAGCGGATCAGACTTACATTGAGCCAATAACCGCAGATTGGGTTGAGAAAATAATTGAGCGCGAGCACCCTGACGCACTCCTCCCCACCATGGGCGGACAGACTGCGCTCAATGTCGCGATGGACTTGCACCGCGCGGGCATCCTTCAGAAACACGGTGTGGAGCTGATTGGTGCAAACGATCGCTCCATTGAGATGGCTGAAGATCGTGAGCAGTTCACCGAGGCGATGGAGCGCATTGGGCTTGAGGTGCCCCGTGGTGGTTTTGCAGGGACAGTTGAGGAAGCGATCACTATCGTCGAGGACACAGGGTATCCTGCGATTGTAAGACCATCCTTCACTCTCGGGGGAACTGGTGGCGGTATAGCCTACAATCGGAAGGATTTCGAAGATCAAGTGCAGAAAGGACTCGATGCCTCACCGATCACCGAAGTACTCATTGACCAATCGGTGATCGGATGGAAGGAATATGAATTAGAGGTTGTCAGGGATGGTATCGACAATGTCATCGTGGTTTGTTCAATCGAAAACTTTGACCCGATGGGGGTCCATACTGGGGATTCAATCACAGTAGCTCCAGCTCAGACACTGACTGATGTCGAGTACCAGAGAATGCGCGACGCTGCGATTGAG
>DLRL01000043.1 GCA_002501085.1 Gemmatimonadales bacterium UBA7889 | reverse complement strand
ATCGTGTACGAAATCGATGAGTTCCGCTGCATTTTCTGTGGGATGTGCCAGGAGGTTTGCCCGGTCGAAGCAATCCATGTAGGACAGCATTTTGAGAATGCCGAGTACACTCGGAGCCGGTTCGTGTATGACTTGGATCGTTTGATGGAGCAGGATCACCCTACGACGTTGCTTTGGGATCCATCCGATCCTAACTCAGAGTAACCCAGCCATGATCGAGGTTCTGTTCTATGTTTTTGCTGCGGTTGCCCTCGGGGGTGCTCTCGGCGTTGTATGGGCGAAGAGTCCCGTAGGGAGCCTTCTCTACATGGTGGCCACCCTGGCAAGCCTGGCCTGTATTTTCGTCCTGCTTGAAGCGCACTTTCTAGCAGCAATCCAGGTGATTGTCTATGCGGGTGCGATCATGGTTCTTTTCCTATTTGTAATCATGCTTCTCAACCTCGGCCACGACTATCAGTGGGATCTGAAGGGGGGTGCATTCTCCCTACTATCGTTTGTGATTATTGGATTAATGGCAGGGGTCCTAGTACGACAGTTTGGTGAGAACGCAATCACTGAGCCGACAGCGGGTGGTCGAGCGATCGATGCAGCTCTTGCACAGCACGGCGCCGTTGGGGCGATCGCGCAGTCGCTGTACACCACGTATGTCGTACCTTTTGAGATTACCGGAGTCCTTCTTCTGGTAGCGATTGTGGGTGCACTTGTGCTCGCTAAAAAGGGTGGCCGGTGATTACTGAAGCACTTGTACTCAGCGCGATGATCTTTGTGCTTGGAACGTTCGGTGTCCTCGTACGCAGGAACGCGATCATCATGTTTCTTTGCATTGAACTCCAGCTCAACGCAGTAAATCTAGCGTTCATAGCCTTCTCCCGTCTCATGGGGATCGACGGCCAAGTATTCGTATTCTTTGTGATGACAGTGGCGGCTGCAGAGGCTGCGGTTGGTCTGGCAATCATCATCTCAGTCTTCCGCCACTATGAAACGGTTAACGTGGACAATTTCAAACTCCTGAGGTGGTAGCCCCGATGTACAACGCTCTTGGCATTAGCGTACAGGGCGGACAGGCAACGGTTGAGACCGCAGCACAGTTTCAGCCGTTCTTTCCTGGCCTCATCATTCTGCTTCCACTGATCGGCTTTCTTATCAATGGTGCGCTGGCTTTAAGGCATGCTCAGGTTTCTGCGAGTGCGGTGCGACTAGGTGGTGAACTAGACCTGGACGAGGGCGGTCATTTACCCGCGACGCATACGCTACCTAGCTATGTGGCCCCCGGTGTGATGCTTGTGGCATTCCTTATCGCATCCGTGAACTTCGCACGGATGCTCAGCGTTGAGCTACATGATCCTCACGTCATTGAGTACTGGACGTGGATAGCAACTGGTGCGTTCACGGTTGAGGCGGCAATCCAACTCGATCAACTGTCCATTTTGATGACTATGATCGTAACGGGTGTCGGCTTCTTGATACATCTATTTAGCGTTGGCTACATGCGTGACGACGCTGGATACCCTCGGTACTTCTCTTACCTGAATTTATTCATTTTCTTCATGCTCGTACTAGTCATGGGTGCGAGCTATCCGCTCATGTTCGTCGGGTGGGAGGGTGTGGGGCTCTGCTCATATCTTCTGATCGGCTTCTGGTTTAGCGATCGTGAAAAATCGGATGCTGGTAAGAAAGCGTTTATCGTCAACCGAATAGGGGATGTTGGTTTCCTGATTGCGATGTTTCTGCTATTCGGAATGTTCGGTACCCTGGACTTCGTTCCGTTATTCTCCCAAGCGGCTGACTTGGAATATGGAAGCAGGTTGGTGACGGCCGTTACCCTTTTCCTGTTTCTAGGTGCTGCTGGCAAGAGCGCACAAATTCCCCTCTATGTGTGGCTTCCGGATGCTATGGCGGGCCCAACACCCGTCTCAGCTCTGATCCATGCCGCCACGATGGTCACAGCGGGTGTGTATCTCGTGGCTCGGTCGTCCGTGCTCTATGCGCTGTCACCGATTGCTAGCGCTACCGTTGCTGGGGTAGGGGTCCTTACTGCCTTGTTCGCGGCCACGATCGCTCTCAAGCAGAATGACATCAAGAAAGTTCTAGCTTATTCCACCATATCACAGCTTGGATACATGTTCGTCGGTGTAGGTGTTGGTGCCTACGCTGCAGGAATTTTCCACCTTATGACCCATGCCTTTTTCAAGGCCCTCCTATTCCTCGGTGCCGGTGCAGTGATTCATTCAATGCATCACTCTTTGCACCGAACAAACAACCATCAAGACCCACAAGATATGCGGAATATGGGAGGGTTAAGGACCTTCATGCCTATCACCTGGGGCACCATGTGGGTTGCCACTTTCGCGATCTCAGGCATTTGGCCTTTTGCTGGTTTTTTCTCGAAGGATGAGATTATTTGGCAGACTGCGGCTTTCGGGGGAGCCGCTAAGGCACCGTACCCTATGCTTTACCAGGTATATTGGGTTATCGCTCTGGTAGCAGCGATCTTAACTGCATTTTACATGACCCGGATGATGGTCATGACTTTTCACGGCGCCAGTCGTACGGGTGTCGAAGAAGTGAAGCACCTACATGAATCCCCGCCAGTAATGTGGATACCGCTTATAGCCCTAGCGCTATTCTCGGTGGTGGCTGGCTGGATCAATGTGCCAGAAGCACTTCGTGAGACTTTTATAGGGCTTGGCCCCTTGACCGGCGAGTGGCTTCACCATTGGCTCGAACCAATAACGGAACAAGCTCACCATATACAGGAACTCAATCTCGGCGAGGTCGCAGAACAGGCACCATTCGGGGGAGGAGAAGTTACCTGGGCATTGGTATCAACGACGCTCGCGCTCGTGACGGTGTTAGCATCTTTCCAATTCTTAAGACGGCAGAACGTGAAGGTGGCGGCGGAAGATACCGAGCTCAGTGGTCTTTCTAAGGTCCTGTATAACAAATGGTACGTCGATGAAATTTATGACCGCCTAATCGTCCAACCTTTGATAAAAAGCTCTCGCTTCTGTTGGAAGGTGATCGATGCCAGAGTCATTGATGGAGTAGTCAACGGTGTCGGTTGGGCTGCTCGGGCCCTCGGCTTCATCGTGAGCATGTTTCAGACTGGAACAGTAAACATGTATGCTTTTGTATTAACGATCGGAGCACTCATCATTCTAGGTGTGTCAGTCTTTTGATGACGACCTTACTCGACTTCGTCAGCTACTCCGACTGGGTGCTCCACACACTTATCTGGATGCCAATTCTTGGCATCATACCTGTGCTGTGGGCTGATGAGCAACGTGTGAAACATGTGGCATTTTGGTGGTCAGCCGTTGTTTTTATCCTCAGCCTTGGGCTTTGGTGGGCATTCGATCCCACAGTGGGTGGGATGCAGATGGAAAGCGCGACTCCCTGGATTGAGTCCTGGGGTGTGAGCTACTCCCTAGGGATAGACGGTATCAGCCTTTTCATGGTGATGCTGACAACGTTCATGGCTTCGATCTCAATCCTCGCATCCTTCAACTACATCCAAGATAGACAACGGCCCTTCTACGCTCTGATGCTGATCCTTGAGGCGGGTGTTGTTGGAGTGTTCTTGGCTACGGACCTCTTCCTCTTCTATGTCTTCTTTGAACTTACGCTCGTACCGATGTATTTCATCATCGGTATCTGGGGTGGTGCACGACGTATCTATGCCGCGATTAAGTTCTTCTTGTATACGGCACTAGGATCCCTTCTGATGCTCGTGGGAATTCTGTACCTCGTATATCGCGCGAAAATGTTCATAGGTGCCCCGACATTCGCGTACAGTGATCTTCTTCAAGTGCCTCTGAGTGGTACAGAACAACTCTGGCTCTTTGGTGCCTTCGCTCTTGCATTTTCAGTAAAAATTCCGGTATTCCCGTTTCACACATGGCTTCCTGACGCTCACGTAGAAGCTCCGACACCTGGTTCTGTTATCCTAGCTGCTGTACTGCTCAAGATGGGTACATACGGTTTTATGCGGTTTCTGCTCCCACTCTTCCCGATTGCTGCGCAACACCCGGTGGTTGTTACTACGATGCTGGTTCTCGCTGTAATTGGAATTATCTACACAGCCTGCGTAGCTGCAGTACAGTCCGATGCCAAGAAGCTCGTTGCTTATACTTCAGTTGCTCACATGGGCTTCGTTGTTTTAGGAATTTTTGCACTGAATTTAAATGGCCTGCAGGGTGGGCTTATCGTCATGATCTCGCATGGGATCAGTACTGGCGCGCTCTTCCTGTTGCTAGGTATGCTTTATGAGCGCCGCCACACCCGGGAGATCCAAGAATTCGGAGGGATCGCTAGGGTTGCACCATGGTTTGCAACAGCATTCGTCATCACTGCTCTTGCATCGATCGGGGTACCGGGTACGAGTGGTTTTATTGGAGAATTCCTCGCTCTGCTCGGGGCTTTCGAAACCCATAAAGTTTTGACGTTGGTAGCTACACTTGGGGTAATTTTTGCGGCTTACTACATGCTTCCGATGGTCCAGCGGGTCTTCTTTAATCCGCTGGACAAGCAGGAGAACAGGGAAATCGAGGATCTATCCAAACGTGAGCTCGCGATCCTCGCACCTCTTTGCGCGCTCATGATCTGGATAGGATGGAATCCGACACCCTTACTGGACCGGATGGAACCCAGCGTTCAAGTGGTTCTTGAGCGGTTAGATGAAGCGATTCTTGAGGATCAAGCTAGAGTCGGAGATGAGGTAAATGAGCCTCAAGTCGTCGACGGTGGTCAAGAATAGAAATGATCATCGATTTTAGCAGACAACTTCACTATGTATGGGCTCTCCTTCCAGAGATCATTCTGTGTGTTTCCGGGATGGTTATTCTGGTAGTGGGAGTCACTGGGAGGTACAGAGAGGCCCATTTGGCAGTAGAAGAGGAACTCGAGTCTGGGAGATCTGACGATCTAGGATGGTTAGCGCTCTTAGGTCTTCTGGGTGCCGCGTTGGCTAATGCATGGCTCTATGGCGTCACGGAAGTTGGTGTGAACTCGATGATCGCCGTGGACCGATTCCGACTTTTCTCCAACTGGATTTTCTTACTAGCGGCGGTACTAGGAATCTTGATTTCGTTCGCTTACGTGTACAGGCAGCGGCTTCAAGCTGGTGAGTTTTACGCCCTGATTCTTTTCGCAACTGCTGGCATGATGTTCATGGTTGGTGCGCGTGACCTCATCGTAGTTTTTCTTGGCCTCGAGGTGATGTCGATCGCAGTGTATGCTTTAACGGCTTTCAATAGGCGAGACAGAAAATCTGCAGAAGCCGGATTGAAATATTTCCTTCTAGGGGCTTTTTCTACCGGATTTTTACTCTATGGGATTGCGTTGGTTTATGGAGCTACCGGGAGCACGAATGTAGCGGTTATAGGGGAAATTATATCGAGTGGAGAAGGCTCTCGTAGCCTTCTCTCTGCTGCTGTTGCTCTGTTGACTATTGGTTTTGCATTTAAGGTATCGGCCATTCCATTCCATATGTGGACTCCCGACGTTTATGAGGGCGCTCCAGCCCCGGTTACCGCTTGGATGTCAGCGGCGGTCAAGGCTGCTGGATTCGTCGCATTCCTTAGAGTTTTCATGGTTGGCTTCGGCGACCACTCCATATATGCACTTTGGTATCCGATCTTGTGGTGGCTTGCAGCAATCACAATGGTCGGAGCGAACCTCATCGCCTTAGTGCAGACGAACATCAAGCGCATGCTCGCGTATTCAAGCATTGCGCACGCCGGATATCTGCTTGTCGCAATTACTGCAGCGAACGAGGCGGCGGCCGCTGGGATGCTCTTCTACCTTCTTGTCTACACACTCATGAACATTGGCGCATTCGCGATCGTTATGAGTGTCTCTCACCACTCTGAAGAGCGACTGTACATTGATGATTACGTGGGCTTTGGCTGGTCCCAGCCGCTGCTCGGTGTTTTTCTCACGGTCTTCCTGCTGTCCCTTGCCGGGTTCCCAGGTACCGGTGGGTTCATGGGGAAGATTTATCTCTTGCTGGGTGCCGCAGAATCAGACCTCTGGACTCTGTCGGTTATTCTTGTGCTCACCACGGTGGTATCCTACTGGTATTATCTGCGCATTGCCTGGGTCATGTGGATGAAAGACCCAGAGACGGAAGGGCAACATGACCGCATTATCGTGCCTCTTCCCATGCGCTTCGCGTTACTAGTGAGCGTAGGCCTCATTCTGTACATCGGCATACTCCCGAGCGGAGCCCTAGAGTTCGCGAGGGCGAGTATTGAAGGGCTCGGAACTTTTGGGGGTGGCCTGATAGGCCAAGGGCCCTAATGAAATCACATATTTTCCGACAATACGACATCCGAGGTATCGTCGGAGAGGATTTGGATGCTGAGGTCACCGAGGCGGTTGGACGGGCTTTTGGGTCACGTGTGCGCCTAGACAGCAGCTCGCGGTCACCCACAGTTGCAGTGGGTTACGATAATCGGCTTACCTCACCGTCTCTAGCCGACGGTCTGATCGCAGGCATCCGTTCTGCAGGTGTAGATGTGGTCGACGTTGGCACCGTCCCGACTCCCGTGCTGTACTGGTCGGAAGTGACGCTCGGTGCGGATGCAGGGGTCCAAATTACGGGGTCGCACAATCCGCCCGAATGGAACGGGATCAAGATGACTCATGGTGGTAGCTCACTTTACGGAGATGCTATCCAAGATCTCCTGCGTTCCATCAACGAGGCAGACTTCACTAGCGGCTCAGGTGGGTACGAACGGGTTACAGTGCTTGACCGTTATGTGGACGATATAGCTGGTCGGTTTAATTTGGAGCGACCGATGAGGGTAGCCGTTGACTGTGGGAATGGTACCGGGTCAATCCTGGCTGTTCGACTGCTAGAGGCGATTGGGGTCGAAGTGACACCGCTCTTTTGTGAATCTGACCCCACTTTCCCGAATCACCATCCCGATCCGACAGTTGATGATAATCTCATCGACCTAATTCGTAGTGTTGAATCAGGCAATCACGACCTTGGAGTAGCTTTCGATGGTGACGCGGACCGGATCGGTGCTATCGATGATCAAGGTCAGATCATCAGGGGTGATATTCTCCTCCTCTTGTTCGGTCTTGATTTGCTGAAAAAAAGGGGTCCGGGTCAAAAGCTTGTCTTCGATGTTAAGTGCAGCCAGGTGCTTCCAGAGCTATTTGAGAAGGCTGGTGGAGAGCCCATCATGTGGCAAACCGGGCACTCCTTAATCAAGAATAAAATGAGAGAAACCGGAGCTCTCTTAGCAGGAGAACTATCAGGTCACATCATGATTGCGGATGACTATCTCGGTTTTGATGACGCGCTATATGACGCATGTCGACTGATAGAGATCATCAGTCGTTCTGGACGCACACTATCAGAGATGGTCTCGGATTTCCCGGAATACAGATCGACCCCGGAGATCCGCATAGATGTCACTGAGGATCAGAAGTGGACCGTTGTCTCCGAAGCTTTAGTCTACTTCAAGGAGAAATATGACGTGATCAGTGTAGATGGGGTTCGCATCTTATTTGGGGATGGCTGGGCGCTGTTGCGGGCCTCTAATACACAACCAGTGATCGTGGCTCGCTTTGAAGCTCGATCCGAAAGCCGTCTTATGGAGATTCGAACTGAAATTGCCGAGTGGCTCACGCAGGCTGGTGTGCCTTTCACTTGAACAACCAACTCTGAACATGTCACCTAATCCTGGTACAAACTCACTTTTCTCTGCACTTCGGAGCGGCTCAATTTTTATTGTGCTCGTCCTCGCAGTGGGTGCACTTGCGACTCTTTGTAGTCTCGGTGCGAACGCCTACGTAGAAATTATGTGGCATACGCAAATGGGTTACAGCAGCGTTTTCTGGAAAAGGGTCGTGTGG
>DLRL01000001.1 GCA_002501085.1 Gemmatimonadales bacterium UBA7889 | reverse complement strand
CCAAAACCTTGAGGAATCTGGTGTAAGTACCTCGTCGATCAAAAGTAGTTTACCAGAATGATCGATTCCGAATTCAAATTTAGTGTCTGCTAAGATGATGCCAGCGCCTTCGGCTACTTGTCTTCCGAACTGATAAGTCTCTAGCGAAAGTTCACGCAGCCGACCAGCCAGATTAGGACCTAGGAGGTCAACCACCTGACCATAGGTGATGTTTTCGTCATGTTCGCCGTGTTCTGCTTTCGTTGATGGTGAGAAAATAGCGGGCTCGAGTTGCTCACTTTCTCTTAGCCCATCAGGTAGAGGCTCATTAGCCAAGGTTCCATTGTCCCGGTACTCCTTCCATGCTGAACCGGTGATATACCCTCTGATAATGCACTCGACGAGGACTGGTCTTGTGCGGGTAACCAGCATCGACCGTTTCTCCCACATGGGACGAGTCGCAGCGAGTTCGGGATGGCGTGTCACAATTGCATCAGGGTCAACCGCAATCAAATGATGCTCTAAATGGTTTTCAAGTTGCTTGAGCCACCACGCTGTAATCTGAGTTAATACCTCGCCTTTGTTAGGAATAGGCTGGGGTAGGACTACATCGAAGGCACTCACACGGTCGCTGGCTACCATCAATAAGGTTTTATCGTCCACTTCGTAGACATCACGGACTTTTCCACGATGAATTAATGGCAGATCTAGTTTCGATTCTAGGATGGGCGTGTCTTTAAACATGTAATTCGGTTGATTGTAGTTCTTCGGCGTTCTTACCAAGTCGCTCCAGCATGGGTGTCACCTGTTCGCGGAGAAACTGTGCTACCTGTTCAGGGGCTCGACCAATGAAGCGGTTTGGATCCACTAGGTCCTCCAACTCTTCGGCACTGACATCAAAGGCTTTATCCTCTGCGATACACTGGATAAGATCGGATTCACTGCTGCCTCCCTTCAATCTTGTAGCTGCAGCGATCGAATGTTTGCGCATGCGCTCGTGCAGGTCTTGCCGATCCCCACCACGTGCTGTTGCGTGCATCAAGATCGTTTCTGTTGCCATGAAAGGAAGGTGTTCCGCGAGATTTTTTTCGACCACTGCGGGATTGACGATCAATCCTTTGGCCACGTTCTCAGCAAGGACTAAGCACCCATCAAGCGCTAGGAAGGCATCCGGTATTGAGACGCGTCGGTTGGCTGAATCATCAAGTGTGCGCTCAAGCCACTGGGTAGCAGCGGTGAAGGCGGGATCCTGCGCTAGTACGATCACATGACGGGCAAGCGCACAGATTCTCTCTGCCCTCATCGGATTCCGCTTATAAGGCATCGCAGATGAGCCAATTTGTTCGGATTCAAATGGTTCTTCGACTTCCCGTAGGTGAGCCAGGATCCTCCAGTCGTGCGCAATCTTCGACAATGAAGTGGCGACTCCAGCCAAAGTGCTTTGAACAGCGAAGTCCACTTTCCGCGGGTAAGTCTGACCACTCAGCGAGTAGCTGTTTTCGAAGCCCATACGCAGTCCAACTGCCGAGTCTAACGCATCAACTTTACTGTGATCCCCATTAAACAGTTCTAGAAAAGAAGCCTGTGTACCCGTCGTTCCGCGAATACCCCTGAATCGGAGCGATGAGATTCGGTATTCGAGCTCTTCGAGATCCAGAAGTAAATCCTGAGCCCAGAGAGTTGCTCGTTTGCCAACCGTTGTAGGTTGAGCAGGCTGGAAGTGTGTGTAGCCCAGGGTGGGAAGGGAGGCATAGGCCTCAGCGAAAATCGCAAGTGCTGATATGCATCGTACTGCCCGCTTTAAGGTTAGTGTCAGTGCTTCCCGGTGGAGAATTAGATCTGTGTTGTCGCCAATGAAAGCGCTCGTGGCTCCTAGGTGAATCACAGCTCTGGCAGCGGGTGCAGCATCCCCGAAGAGGTGTACGTGTGCCATGACGTCGTGACGGAACCGGCGCTCATACTCAGCTGCTGATTCTAGATCAATCTTATCTAGTGCCACGCGCATCTGGCTCAGTGCCTCTTCAGAAATTTCTAGGCCCAGCTCAGCCTGGGATTCCGCGAGTGCTAACCAAAGTCGACGCCAAGTACCGAATTTTCTCATCGGAGAGAAAATTTCTTGCATCTGCGGGGAAGCGTATCGATCCGCGAGGGGGTGTATATAACGGTTCATACTATTCAAGCTCATCGTCTCCAGTAGAACTGACGCATGTTGTAGCCCCGATTCCGCTCAAAGTGCAACGTGATTCTCCCACTCCCTCCCAAAGAATCGAATATAGAGGCGACCTGATCCGCACTCGCGACGATAATCTGATCGATACCGATGATTACGTCGCCGATCGTAATGCCAAGTTGACGTGATAATTGGTCGGAGACCCCCGTGACCAAGGCCCCTTGTTCACTACTAATGTCCTGTTCCCCTCTGATCTCGGGGGTGACCGTCACGAGTTCCAGATCCCGCAACACTGTAACACGTTCAGCGGTGATCGATGGAAACTGCTCAGCTTCCAATAAGATCAACTGAGATTGTCCTTCTACTAGAACTTCTAGGCGATCTCCAGAACGGAGATCTAACAGAGCCCCTTCGAAGTCTAGCGGACCTGTAAGCGCGCGACCATTGACTCTAAGAAGTCGATCTCCGGGCTCGAGTGAAGCTCTATCACCGGGGGATCCGGGGGCAATCCTCGAAATGCGCACTCCTCGTGTGCGACCCCAAGCATCCGCTTCCACCGGTTCTACCTCGAGTCCCACCCAGGCTCGTTGAACCTCTCCTAGGCTCAGTAAGTCGTCAGTGATCTTCAGTGCTCGATCAATCGGAATGGCAAAACCCAGACCCTCGCTTCCACCACTACGAGATATGATTGAGGTATTGATCCCGATGACCTCACCGACTGCATTAACCAGTGGTCCACCTGAGTTACCGGGATTAATAGAGGCGTCCGTCTGAATCATGCCGAGGTAGAATCCTTCACTATCTTGTGATTCTCCGTATGCAGACGGAACGATATTGCGGTTTACTGCGGAAATCACCCCAGCTGTGACGGTTGGTTCAGTGTCTGCAGCTTGTATCCCGAGTGGATTTCCAATCGCGAGAGCCCATTCCCCAATCATGAGTCCCTCAACGGTCCCGATTGGAGCAACCGGAAGATCTTTTCCTTCTATAACTAGCACTGCGATATCAGCGAGTGGGTCAGTACCGATCAATTCGGCGTCAAAATCTCCTCCACCTGGAAGAGTCACCCGAATCTGTTCAGCATCCGCGATCACATGGTCATTGGTTATTACAATACCATCACTGCGTACGATCACACCCGACCCAAAGCCTGCGCTTCTCCTTTGAGGTGGCATGAAGAAGCTCTCCCACATCGAGGTGCTTCTTGTCCTTCCGGTGCGAATCACGCTAATGCTCACGACAGCCGGGGCGACGCGGTTCGCGGCTTGAACGATCGCTGTGTTCCGACTTTGGGAGAGTTGGTCTGTACTGAGTTCAGTGCGCTCCTGGTTTGGTTCAGTGACCACTTCTAATGGGGTAGACACTGAGGTCAGTTCAGCGAGTATCGGGAAAGTGTCCAGGCCAGTATGAGGCACTTCGTCACTGCCATTTTTGGGAGCACATGCCATCAGGAGTAGCATGGGTACCCACTTGATATTGAATCTTCTTACTAACCAACCCCTTACGATTTTCACTCCTCCGCGTCCTCCTTGTACCTAGCCGAATTCCGGGTCAGACTCAGCACTTAGAGCTCAACTCCCAATGTGTCCCAGTCTGCCAGAAAAGCTTCTAATCCTGTGTCTGTGAGAGGATGCTTGGCCAACTGCCATAAGACTTTTGGCGGAATGGTGCAGCAATCAGCGCCAAGCATCATAGACTCAACAACATGCAGAGGGTGCCTAAGGGAAGCTGCGAGAATCTCCGTAGTATAACCGTAGCTATCATAGACCTGACGAATTTGATGGATGAGCTGCATGCCTTCCCCAGAAATATCATCAATTCGACCGACAAATGGAGATATGTAGGTCGCACCTGCCTTGGCGGCTAATAACGCCTGTGAGACGGAGAAACATAGGGTAACATTCACCGGAATCCCGCTGTTGACGAGCTCACGACAAGCTTTCAAACCGTCCTCGGTAAGTGGGACTTTCACCACAGCATTTTCATGAATGCCAGCAAGTTTTCTGCCTTCTTCAACCATTTGCGTACGTTCAATTGCAACGACCTCTAGGCTGATGGGTCCATCCACAATTTCGCAGATCTCAAGATAAATCTCTTTCGGATCCCGGCTTCCAGCGACCTTAGAGATAAGTGAAGGATTTGTTGTGATTCCATCGATAAGTCCGGCATCTGACGCCCGACGGATTTCTCCGATATCAGCGGTGTCCAAGAAAATTTTCATGCGTTAGCTATGCTCTTTGAGGAGGCTGGGGAAGGGACTTGGGGAAATTCAAAGTGCTCGGGGTACTGCACATGTACCAAGAACAGACCTTGCGGCGGTGCGGGTGGTGATGTGGTAAGGTCTGGATCAGCAGAGAGAAGTCTTTGGAGGTCATCCTTTTGCCGTTTTCCTCGAGCGATATCAACCATGGTTCCGACCAAGTACCTTACCATGTGATGAAGATAGCGGTTGGCGGTTATTTCAAAGCAGAAACCAAGGTCCGAGTGACTCCAATGAGCCTGAGATATGCTGCAGAGATAACCTCGCTCAGGTTGCCCTGACTTCGCGAATGCTTCGAAAGAGTGTTTGCCCACAAGTTCACTCGCTCCGAATTCTAGGAGCTTATAGTCAAGTTGACTTTCAAGTGTCCAACAGGTTCCTGCATGAAACGGAGAACGTGCTTTGGGTTCAATCCCGACCTGATACTGATAGGTTCGGGCTATGGCATCGTACCTAGGATGGAAGTCCGGATGAGCGATGCTTGAAGACTGGATCCAAATCTCTGGTGGCAGGATAGCATTAAGGGATCTCCGAAGACTTTCAGGAGTCCATGAACTGGGCATGTCTGCAGATGCAACTTGTCCGGTTGCATGCACACCAGCGTCAGTGCGGCCGGCTCCGATCAGGGAAATCGGTCTGTCAGCAAGGTTGCTCAAGGCTGACATGAGTTCCCCTTGTACAGTTTTGCGGTCAGGTTGAGACTGCCAGCCGTGGAAGGCGGATCCGTCGTAATGGACAGTAAACCGTAGTCGTACATCTTGCGGGGATTCCACCGCAGGAAGGTAGATCCGGAGGGGTTGATGTCAAGTTTATCCCAAGCCTAGGAGATTAGCTCAAAGACGCTATGATGCTTAGGATTTTAAGCAACATTGACAGTATGTGAACTCAGGAGAATTAACGTGTCCGAAAAGGATGTGGATCTCCAATTGGTGGATCTCATAGGCAAGGTTGTTGAGGGGGTACGCCTAACTACGACAGAGTCTGAAGCCGCATTTGATCGATTTATGGATGGGTCTGCTTCGGAAATTGAAATGGCAGGTCTCCTGGCGGCATTACGGACGAAAGGTGCTAAGCACACAGAGATTGCTGGGGGCGTGCGCGCGCTCCGTAAAGCCATGGTGCCTGTATTTTCATCGGAACCTCAAAGATTAGTTGATACGGCAGGTACGGGTGGAGGGACGGTAACCACGTTTAATATCTCTACGGCGGCTGCATTAGTTGCGGCAGGGGCGGGTGTCCCAATCGCAAAACATGGCAATCGGTCGTTTACCTCCCGGAGTGGAAGCGCTGATGTACTCGAGGCACTCGGAGTGGACATCAATCTCACACCTGAAAGGATGGGGGAAATCCTCGAAGAGGTGGGGATCGTCTTTATGTTTGCCCCTCTTTTGCACCCTGCGATGCGTCATGTTGCACCGGTTCGTCGAGCGCTAGGAATCACAACGATCATGAACGTCCTCGGACCTCTCACCAATCCAGCAGGAGCTCTCCGGCAGGTCATGGGCGTTTCTGATCCGCGCATACGTAGTCTCGTGGCGAGAGCACTACAAGAAACTGGACATTTACGAGCCTTCGTCGTGCATGGTGATCCAGGCATGGACGAAATCAGTCCATCAGGGATTACTTACATCTCGGAGTTATCAGATTCTGGAATTCTTGAATACAATGTGACGCCGGAGCAACTCGGGCTCGAGCCGGCTGCTCTTGAATCTCTTGTAGGGGATGACCCAGAGTATAATGCTGCGGTTATTCTTCAGGTTCTAAAAGGACAAGAGGGTGGAGCGCGAACGGCTATTGTAATTAATGCAGCAGCAGCGATCGCGGTGGCAGATCAATCAACGTCACTGCAAGAAGGGGTCAGGCTTGCTGAATCCAGTATCGATTCTGGTGCTGCTTCTGATGCACTGGAACGCCTAAGGATGGCAAGCCATCAGTGACGAAGGTTGGAAGTCAGCTCAAGAGAGCATCTTCAATACTTACGGATGACGCCTACTACCACTCCTTGAACCTGAACTTCATTTGCGTCCACCATGATTGATCTCATCGTTTGATTCGCTGGCTGCAGTCGGATCTGATTTCCATCCTCCCGGTATAGCTTTTTTACAGTAGCAGATTCACCCGACACGAGAGCTACGACCATTTGTCCATCCTCAGCGCTCTGCTGAGCTTGCACGACTATATAGTCTCCATCCCGAATTTGCTCGTCAATCATCGAGTTACCCTCAACCCGGAGTACATAGTTGTCTTTTCTTTTCCGGACCATGTCCGGTGGTACGGTAAGTGTTTCATTGTCGGCTATCGCTTCGATCGGGAGTCCCGCCGCGACTGCACCGAGAAGAGGGAGCTCAACCGAGGGTTGTCCGTGATGCTGGCTTACGAGTTCGACTGAACGACTCTCGTTATAGGACTTCCTTATGTAGCCTTTGCGCTCCAGATTGCTAAGATGCTCATGAACCGTTGCGAGTGAGGAATACCCGAAGGATTCTGCGATCTCTTCAAAGCTCGGTGCATACCCTCTGTCGCCAATGAAGTCTCCGATGTAGTCGAGGATTTCTTTCTGACGCTTTGTCAGGGGCATGGTTCGCACCCTCCATACGGTTAATAACCCGAATAAGTACCGAAGTAAGGATACCCGAACGTTGCCCGAAACGCAATGTAGTGACTCGCTTCCCGGCATCCTAGCGGAGATCGTGGAAAAGAAGCGCGGAGAAGTCGCCGCACTTAAACCTCAGGCCAATCGGCTTGAGGTAGCGATGGGCAATTCTCCGGTTGTCCGAGACTTTCTGGGCGGAATCACATCCTATGAACACGTGTCTCTTATTGCTGAATGCAAACGGCGCTCTCCTGGTGCTGGGCTGATTCGGCCCGACCTCGACTTGGAGGCTGTCTCGCGATTGTATGAGTTGGGAGGGGCAGCCGCATTGAGTGTTCTTACCGATGCTCCTTACTTCGGTGGCTCTCTTCAAGATTTACGAGTTGCGCGAGAAACAACCAGCCTGCCAATCCTGCGGAAGGATTTTATACTGGATCCTTTGCAAATCTTGGAAGCTCGTGTCGCTGGAGCAGATGCTGTTTTACTCATAGTTCGTATTTTGGACGATGAAATTCTTCAGAGATTGATAGTAGAAGCTGAGGCACTCGGTATGGCAGCTCTCGTTGAAGTTCATGATGAGTGTGAACTGAAGCGAGCTTTGGAGGTAGGGGCGGGGATCATTGGCATAAATAATCGAGACCTTGCGACCTTTACGACTGATTTGGATACGACAATTCGGCTACTGGAGGGAGTCCCAGAGGATATCCTCGTCGTATCCGAAAGCGGGATCCGCATTCCGGAAGACGTGGATAGACTTGGTGATGTAGGGGTCGATGCAGTGCTGGTCGGAGAATCACTACTTAGATCTCCTGATCCTAGAATTGCTGCACAGGAGTTAGCACGGATTCCAAGGGCTGAACGATCCTGTGGCTGATCAACCACTCGTCAAGATCTGCGGTTTGCAGCGGAGAGAAGATGTCTTACTTGCTGACAAACTTGGAGCCGACTTTCTCGGATTCATTCTCTCCGCAGGATTCTCCCGTACGTTGCGGCTGCAGGAAGCCAAATCCCTTATCGAAGATATACATTCCCCAAAGGTTGCGGTTCTCGTAGATGAGAATCCAGCAGATTCGGTAACCGCTGCTGAGGAGATTGGGGCAGCGATTTTACAACTTCATGGTGACGAACCCCCCACAGTAATTGAGGAACTACGTAACCGGGGAGATTGGCTCATTTGGAAGGGGATTCGCGCGAAGTCTATGGATGATATCCACCGTATGGTGGATGCTTGTGGTAACTTGGTGGATGGATTCCTGCTTGAGGGTTGGGGGAAAGGGGTTATTGGTGGAGGAGGTGCTAAGCTGGACCTTGATCCGGGGGGTATCCATGAGCTTCTTCCTGCTGAGACTCAGTTCATTCTTGCAGGAGGCCTTACGCACGAGAACGTGTTAGAGGCGGCAGCTAGTTTTCAGCCGGATATATTGGATGTTTCATCCGGCGTCGAGTCACTGCAGGGTTGCAAGGACCCTGGGCTGCTGCACCACTTTATCAAGGTGGTTAGAGTGAGTCAGAAAGAGGGATCACGAGTGACTTCTCTCACACCCCGTGGAGACATTCTAGGTGAGCACTGAAATACCTGCTCCAATGAATCAATTCGGCCCCTATGGGGGCCGATACGTGCCGGAAACCCTAATCGGAGCACTGGATGAACTTAGCAGCGCTTACGATGACGCTGCTTCGGACCAAAGTTTTTCCTCTGAAGTGGATTCTCTGCTCAGGGATTTCAGCGGTCGTCCGACTGCCCTCTACCATGCTGAGCGCCTAGGGGAGGCTGCAGGACACCCGTCAGTCTATTTGAAACGGGAAGACCTTAACCACACGGGTGCTCACAAGATAAACAACACGATCGGTCAGGCGTTGCTAGCTATTAGAATGGGTAAGCGCCGTATCATTGCCGAGACAGGTGCTGGACAGCATGGAGTTGCAACCGCGACTGCGTGTGCCCTATTTGATTTGGAATGTATCGTGTACATGGGTGAGGAGGATGTTGAACGGCAGGCCCTAAACGTTTATCGCATGAAGCTTCTGGGAGCTGAAGTCAGAGCTGTGGGTTCCGGTACACGCACACTCAAGGATGCGACCAATGAAGCGATTCGTGATTGGGTAACAAGCGTAGAAACAACCCACTACATCATCGGATCAGTTGTGGGGCCCGATCCGTTTCCTCGAATGGTAAGAGATTTCCAAGCAGTTATTGGACGAGAGACACGAGAACAGATTCTCAAAATTACCGGTAGACTTCCGTCTGCTGTTTTCGCATGCGTGGGAGGAGGTTCGAACGCCATAGGGATATTTGACTCATTCCTCTCTGACAAAGAGGTTCGGTTGATTGGTGTAGAAGCTGCCGGGACTGGTATCGAAACGGGTCAACACGCAGCATCCCTTGCGGTAGGTAAGCCAGGTGTTCTCCATGGCTCATTCAGCTATCTGCTACAAGATGAAGATGGGCAGGTATCACCAGCACACTCGGTTTCTGCAGGACTCGACTACCCAGGGGTTGGTCCACAGCACTCCTACCTAAAGGATATAGGTCGAGCTGAGTATACAGCGGTTACAGATCAAGATGCGCTAGACGCATTTCACCGACTTGCTGAACTAGAAGGAATTATTCCAGCATTGGAATCTGCTCATGCCATTGCTTATGTCCTTAAGGTTGCTGCCAAATACCGGAATGATGGTCCTGTCGTAGTTTGTCTCTCTGGAAGGGGAGATAAGGATGTGTCACATGTAGCCCAGATCGAGGGTAATGAGCCTCTTGTCTGATGAGCTATCTGGTTACGGGTACATAATAAACGAATGACGGACACCTTAGTTGAGCTATAACAGAGCCTCCCAACTATGGATGATGATGTCTTGATCTCGAAGAGTTTCAAGTTGCTGGGATCAGAGGGAAGAACTGCACTAATACCATATGTGACTGCCGGTTATCCTAATCGTGATGCGACAGTTCCGTTGCTCGAACGGCTTAAGGATGTTGGTGCGGACATTATTGAATTAGGCATCCCTTTTTCTGACCCATTGGCCGATGGTCCTACGATCCAGCGCTCATCGTTCACGGCACTAGAAAACGGGACTACGGTCGCCTCAATTCTGGCTGACCTCCGGACATTTCGGGATGGAAATGACCTCCCTATCGTGCTCTTCAGCTACCTGAATCCGATTCTGGCTTATGGGTTGGAAGCATTTCTTTCTGACGCAGTTACCGCTGGTGCGGATGGGATTCTTCTGACAGACCTGCCTACTGGGGCTGATCCCGAACTGGAGGCGAAAATTTCAGAATCTCCGCTTGCACTGATTCGGCTCATCGCTCCTACTACCCCATTTGAACGAGTCCCCAGAGTGACTCATGGGGGATCTGGCTTCGTGTACTACATTTCCCGAACTGGGGTTACAGGAGCACGTGTGAAGTTACGCGAGTCACTCGCAGAAGAATTGGGCCAGATTCGCTCTGTTGTCTCATTGCCAGTGGCGGTTGGATTCGGAATTTCAACACCCGAGCAAGCGGCCTCAGTTGCTGGAGTAGCAGATGGTGTCGTCATAGGTAGTGCTCTGATCGAAGCGCTGGACAAAGGTGGGATTGATGGAGGTGCTGATTTTCTCCATAGCATCCGGATAGGAATGGACAGAGGCTGACTTCCCAAAAGAATGTTGGTAGAAGTAGAGATCTGAAGTTGGTTACAGCATAATAGTTCTTTTAGCCTATTCGGATTTCCATAGTATACTGACTCTCGCGATGTTTACGTGTGAGAAAAATACTTCACCCGATGATAGAGGCTGCCGTTGAAGGGCGGTTGCCAGATTGGAGCACGGTGAGTTCTGTACGCTATGAGCACATGATGCGTGTCTCGTCGCTACTGGGTCATTGGGCGGAATCTCTTCATCTTTCAGAGATTGAGACGGCTCGCTGGCGAGCCAGTGGATACCTCCACGATGCGCTCCGCGAAGACGATCCCGAGGCCCTTCGACCCAATATTCCTTCCAGGTTCGGAAACTGGCCACCTGAGATGCTTCACGGCCCTGCGGTCACAGAAAAACTGCGCTCGGAAGGGATTCTAGATGATGAATTACTGTCAGCAATTGCCTATCACAGCGTGGGTCATAAGTCCCTGAATAGACTTGGCCGGGCATTGTATTGTGCAGATTTCTTGGAACCTGGGCGGATGTTTAGGGTGGAGTGGTGTGAGGGCATGCGTGCACGCATGCCCGAGGAACTCAATAACGTGACTACCGAAATTGTTGCGGCTAGAATCTCTTATACTATTAAGCATGGTTTGGAGCTTTATTCTGAGAGCGTCGGTTTCTGGAATGCCCTGGTGAACGGTCGTTGAAGCTACTTATTCGGCTGGTGTTGGTGGGTGTCTCACTTTTTATACTACTAATAGCAGGGACGATACTGCTTCGTCTGCCAGAGGAATCGGCTCCGCTAGATGAGGCGACTGCTGTTAACCAACCCGTAGTGGTTGGGCGAGTAACGGTGGAGGTTCTTAATGCTGGTGGTGTTTCGGGGGTGGCCCGAAGGGCTACCGCTGCCCTTCGGTCAGCCGGTTTTGATGTGGTTTCCTTTGGGAATGCAAGCTCTTTTGACCAGGTAGAATCCGTAGTTGTAGATAGGATCGGTGATCCTAACCCTGCGCTTTCAGTTGCATCGGTACTGGGAATTCGTAATGTCCGGAGCGAGCCAGATTCCAATCTGTATCTCGATATTTCAGTGCTACTTGGTAGCCAATGGCTACCGCCCGTGGATAGCACCCAATCTGAGGAAACCACTACGATGTGGTGGGACCTCTGGAGTTGGCTGCCGCGCTAGAACACTATTAGGGCTTCATAGGTAGGTGAAATCGATGTCTGTGTTATGTCTAAGAACAAGAAAGAGGAGACTAGTGTTAGAGCCTGAACGGCGATTGTTGGTGGTGCGTTGACCTCGGCTGAGAAGCAGCCTAATGCGGTGGTCGAATGGGTCAAATCCATTCTTATCGCGTTAGTGCTTTTCTTTTTCCTCAGATCCTTTCTGTTGCAAACTTTCGTCATCACATCCGGATCGATGGAAGAGACTTTGCTTGTGGGAGACATGTTGGTTGCCAACAGAGCCGCGATTGGCTCCCAGATACCATTCACTGACATCCGTATCCCAGGGTACTCATCGCCGAAACGGGGTGACGTAATCGTGTTCGATCCACCGCACGAAACCGAGATTAAACTAGTGAAGCGTCTAGTAGGCATGCCTGGTGACACATTAGAAATGCAGGATCAGGTGCTATTTCTGAACGGAGAACGTTTAGATGAGCCCTATGTGAAGCACACAAATCGCCAGGATGAGGCAGGAATGCCTCCTTGGATGGAGTGGCAGCCAGACTACCTATTAGTTGGAGTCGATAGATCGAGCTATTCCCCTACCAGGGATAACTGGGGACCCATCGTAATTCCTGAGGACCGCTACTTCATGCTGGGTGATAACCGCGAAACGAGCCTCGATTCACGGTATTGGGGGCTGTTAGAGGGTTGGCGGCTAGAGGGGAGAGTGGTTTTCACGTACTTCTCTTACAACAGGGATTCGTTCAGACCATTTCCCTGGGTACGAGAAATCAGGTGGGACCGCATCGCTCGTGCAATCGACTAAGGAAGAAAGGTTTCGTTGGCTGTTTCTATTACACTCGAGCTTACGATTGTCTGGATTTTTCCAACTGGACCAGCGCATGGGCTTTTAATTGCCCACACGCAGCATCAATGTCACGTCCCCGGGTCTCACGGATAGCTGCAGGAACCCCATGTTTATTGAGATTGTTAGCAAAATTCTTGATTCGGTGAAGCTCTGATGGCTCCCAGTTCTGGTATGGAATTGGATTAAAGGGTATCAGGTTAACGTAGGCTTCAACGCTCCGAGCTAGTTCCACCAGTGGGGCTATGAGCTCTAGGGCATCATTTACCCCACGGATCATTGTGTATTCGAAAGTGATCCGTTTTCCCCCTGATTGGTTAAAGCGTTTCAAGGCAGAAAGAACTTCGGGAAGAGGATGCCGCTTCTCCAAGGGAATAAGACTTAAACGCAGTTCGCTTATTGGTGCATGGAGGGACAGGGCTAGTCGAAATTGCTCGGGTCGTTCTGCGAGTTCCAGGATGCCGGGGACAACCCCGACTGTCGAAACAGTAATCCTACGCGCACCGACAGCGTATCCTTGGTTCAAGATGGAGAGAGAGTCATGGACCGCCTTCCGGTTTGAGAGAGGTTCTCCCATACCCATGTATACTATGTTCGAGATCGTGGTCCCCAGATGATGCTCAGCCCATCGCCTTGAAGACGAATACTGAGATACGATTTCCCCAGTCGTGAGTTGTCGCTGGAAACCACCCCATCCAGTAGCACAAAACGTGCATCCCATAGCGCACCCGGCTTGTGAAGAGATACAGAGAGTAAGGCGTTTTCTGGTGGGGATGAGAACTGACTCGATAAACTCTCCGTCCGAGAGGTACCAAAGGTGCTTAACTGTCCCGTCCTGGCTGACCTCAACACGAGCTTCCTCAAGCTCAGTGAGAATGAAAGAGTCCTTTAGTGCATCTCTCTCACTCATAGGAAGGTCTGTCATCTCATCGATTGAACCTGAGAGGCCTTCATATAACCATCGTCGAACTTGGTCGATTCGGTAGGTGGGTTGGTCTCGTTGTCGAAAATGTTTTTCGAGGGCCTGTGTTAAGTCTTCAGGCGGAAGGGACAGGAGATCAGTGTTCGAGCGTTTAGACATGATTGAGTGGTGGGCGGAGAAGCCCATATGTTTCTTGAATCGCTCTACAGGCAAACTTAACTTAGCCGCCCACGATAACATGCTGAAGACAAGGCAGATTCCAACTCGAGTGACCCGTCAGCTGATCGCCTGGGCCCCCGCCATAGGGTGGGCGATGGTCCTGTTTCTGTTGAGTTCGTTGTCAGATTCAGATTTGTCCACGTTTACCTTCTCCTTCCCCTTCGATGATAAGGTGATGCATCTGGCGCTATATTCTGTGCTAGGAGGAACCCTGCAGTTTGGTCGGTTGAGTAGTAATAGTGGGTTGGCACACTGGACTGTGATCGCCATCGGAATCATTTATGGAGTGAGTGATGAGTGGCACCAGTCTTTCGTACCAGGGAGAAACCCGTCTGCTGCTGACCTGTTGGCTGACACGATCGGAGTACTTATGGGGTACGCTCTTACGTACTGGTTGCTCCCAAAGCTTAATTTAGAGGTATTAGGGTACCGTAAATACTGACTATAACGGCTGATTATGTCTGAAACATCGATTGAGCGAACCCAAATACGTTCCCGAATGGTAGGCCGTATTAGAGCTAGCCATGAGGGCTCTGAAGTAACCTTAGCAGGTTGGGTTCACCGACGAAGAGACCTGGGTGGCTTGCTTTTCGTTGATCTTAGAGACAGAAGTGGGCTGGTACAGGTCTCATTCGGGCCTGATTGGACTGAGGAAGCTTCTTTAGAGTGTGCACGTGGATTGGGTCATGAGGATGTAATCCAGGTTAAAGGAATTGTCGTTCTAAGACCTCAGGGGGCACAGAACCCAGACATGGGAACTGGAGAGATAGAGGTCCATGCGAGGTCCGTGGAATTGTTTTCGAATGCACAGACCCCCGTGATACCTGTTTATAGAGGGCCGGAAGATGAACTTCCCACAGAGGAACTCCGGTTAAAGCATCGAGTGCTCGATTTAAGGCGTTCTGAACTGCAGGATGCCCTGGTATTGAGGCATAAACTGGTTCTGGCTACTCGGAATTACTTAGATGGGTGCGGGTTTATCGAGGTTGAGACTCCAATCCTTACTAAGGCGACCCCGGAAGGAGCTCGCGACTATTTAGTGCCTAGTCGGGTGCACCATGGAGAGTTCTATGCACTACCTCAGAGTCCCCAGATTTATAAACAAATACTGATGGTTTCTGGTTTTGACCGTTACTTCCAGATCGCACGCTGTTTCCGTGACGAGGATCTACGTTCAGACCGCCAGCCAGAGTTCACACAAGTAGATGTCGAGGCTTCATTCATTGAACCTGAAGACATCTTCTCTTGGATTGAGGGGCTGATGGTATGCTTGGCCGATACCGCTGGGATAGATATCTCACAGCCTTTTCCTAGGCTCACTTGGGTAGAAGCGATGGAACGGTATGGCTCAGACCGTCCGGACCTTAGATACCAACTGGAGATTACTGATTGGACCCAAGCTACATCCAGTCTAGGGTTCAATATGATTGACTCTGCAGTAGAGGCCGGTGCTAGAGTTCGTGGACTGCGCCTCTCGGGGGGAGCCAAACTATCTAGACGGCAAATCTCTACTATAGAGTCTAAGGCAAAAGAGGTTGGTGCACCGGGATTATTGTGGGCCAAGCAAGCAGAAGGTGGAGCATCAGGGCCACTTGGAAAGTTCTTGGCTCCTGAAGACTCGTTAGCTATGGGGTTATTGCCTGGAGATCTCGCGTTCGTAGCATTTGGACCTGACTCACTAACTTCTCCAGTTCTCGCCGCAGTTCGTTCTGAGGCCGCAGAAGCACTCGAGTTTACTCCGGAACAAGAACATTCTTGGCTTTGGGTAACGGATTTCCCCTTATTCGATCTAAGAGATGGTGAGATCACACCGAGCCATCATCCGTTCGTCATGCCTCACCCCGATGATATTGACCTGCTCGAGTCAGATCCGTCTTCTGTCCGAGGTACTGCCTATGATCTTGTCTATAATGGTAATGAACTGGGCTCGGGAAGTGTCAGGGTTCATCAACCCGAAATTCAGCGGAGAATTCTTCGAGCCTTAGGACTAAGCGATCCTGAAATAGAGCAGAAATTTGGGTTTCTCCTTAATGCCTTGTCGGCTGGGGCACCGCCTCACGGGGGAATCGCGCTCGGTATGGACCGAATCGTACAAAGATTCTCAGGGTCCGAGAGTCTCAGGGACGTCATAGCTTTTCCCAAGACCACAGCAGCCCGAGCTTTATATGAAGGAGCACCTGCTTCGGTGGGCAACGAAGAGCTTTCAGAACTTGGTCTAACGACCCTCAAGAGTTCGGAAGGGTAGTATTAGGACGAGCGACCTCGGCCTTCCACCTTCAGGAGAAACATTGGTGAACGGCGAAACAATCGCGGAACACAGATTAGACGCTCAGGGCGCTGATCCTCTGATGTTGACTGGCGTTAATGATCAGAATGTTCAGGAGCTAAAAAGCTTATTCGGTATCCGTATTGTAATGCGTGGAGACGAATTGATTCTTTCGGGTTCCCAGTCCGCTGTTGAACACGCTATACCTGTGGTGCAGCACATAATCGAACTGTCCAAACTCCGTGTACCTTTTGATGTGACGGACATCGCACGTTTTGCTGATGAAGTCACTATCCAGGGAGAGAACGGCATCGTGTCTGCTGAAGATATGATAAGGATTGCGCTGCCAGGGTCCCGACGGGTTATTTCTCCGAAATCTTCCGGACAGCAGGTGTACATTGAAGCAATTACCAGCAATGACATTGTTATTGGTATAGGACCTGCGGGTACTGGTAAGACTTATCTGGCAGTCGCCTGCGCTGTAGATGCTCTGTACAAGAAACGTGTTCGTAGAATTATCCTGGCTCGTCCCGCTGTGGAAGCAGGAGAGAACCTTGGATTCCTCCCAGGTGATCTACAGGAGAAGGTCGATCCATACCTCCGGCCACTCTATGATGCTCTTGAAGATATGATGCCTAGTGATCGCATGAGGCGGGCCCTTGGCGACTCCACAATAGAAATCGCACCTCTGGCCTACATGCGGGGCCGAACACTTTCGGATGCATTTGTGATCTTGGATGAAGCTCAAAATGCTACGACTGCGCAAATGAAGATGTTTCTCACACGCTTAGGGCTAAACTCTCAAGTCGTCATTACTGGCGATAAGACCCAGATTGATCTGCCGAGGAAGGATCATTCAGGCCTGCTCGAAGTCGAGCGCATCCTCTCTGATATAGATGGAATCTCTGTCATCTACCTGGGTTCTAAGGATGTGATCCGTCATCGGTTGGTCAAGGACATTATTAAGGCTTATGCCGAAGCTCCTCAGGAGATAAAAGGGCTCGACACATGAGCCAGCTAAACGAGACCCGCAGCATGTTCTTCGGCCTTTCAGGTGAACCAGGAGATTCGAGGGGTCAGAGACTTCTTCATCATGGTTCGAGGGTTCTTTTGCTCATTACGCTCTCAATCCTAGTGACTGCACTCTTCCCGCCGTCAACAGGAAATGAATCACGTCCTTTCGAAGATTGGAGTGTGGCTCCTGATGACGTGATCGCAGAAATCGCTTTTGGTGTGCCAAAATCCCTATCTGAACTTGAAAATGAAACACAGCTTGCCAGGGAAGTGGTGCCTCCCACATTCGATGTGGAGCCTAATGCTGGCGATACTATGGTGGCCCGGATCAACCGTTTCTTCAGCGAATTGGATTCTGCAGCGGCGGTAAGCGATCGAGTCAGGTTTGAAGAAACCCTTCAGGCTAGCAGCATTATCGCGACGCCCGAACAAGTCGACTACATCATGGGTGATACAGCCCGAAATGTATTTCGCCATTCTGCAACTCGTGCGGTCCGCGAGATCATGGAAGGTGGCGTTGTGGAAGCTGCTCGAGTAGCGGACCTGAGTACGACCCGAATAACAATTCGCGATAATGATTCAGTTGAGCGAACTGCTCAGATCTCAGAAGTGCTTACGACTCGTGACTTCTTAAACGAAGCGGCACTGCTGCTGCCTCCAGGAACGCCACCATCTATATCTGACTTATTGAATCTAGTTCTGATCCGTCACATCGAGTACAGCTACGTTCTCAATGTTGTGGCGACAGAGATGGACCGGGATGCCGCTGCTAGATCAGTTGAGACAATCAAACAAGAATTTCTTGAGGGCCAGTCGATAGTTAGGCAGGGGGATCCGATTGGCCCCGAAGTGCTCGAACACCTCCGGGCACATGAAGCTGAGCGTCGCAATCGGGGTCTCGTGCAGGCCCAAGGGGTAGCCGTTGGGGCGTTCTTGGGTACGGGCTTAATCAACTTAATGCTGCTCAGTCTTTTCGGTCTTCTGATCTTCTTCAATCGCCCTAAACTATATGCCACGTTCCACTGGCTTCTGCTGATTTCTCTGCTTGTTGCTGCCTATTTTTCAGCAGCTTTGACCATCAGCCAAGCTGAGTTCTCCACAGCGTTGCTTCCAATTGCGTTTGTGGCTTTGCCTGTTGCGATTCTGTGGGATACCCGCATATCGCTTTTTCTTGTACTTGTCATTGCAGCAATAACTGGCAGGCTAGAACCCTTTTCTTCATACGGGACGTTCCTTCTGATTGCGGCCGGAGGTTCAGCGGCAGCGTTGAGCGTCAGGGGACTGCGACGACGCTCTGACTGGTGGGTCTCAATCGCGATTATCGCTTCGGTAACTGGATTGATGCTCCTAAGCCTCGGATTAGCAACATCCAGAGCTATGCCTGAAGTGGCTTGGGATGCTGCTTTAGCGGGAAGCAACGCAGCAGTATCCGCCTTACTTGCAATGGGCTGTCTCTTCGTTTTTGAATGGTTCACAGGGATCACTACGGACCAGAGGCTTCTCGAGTGGGCCGATCCCACTCGTCCTTTGCTTAGGAGGCTGTCCTCGGAGGCACCAGGTACATATGCCCACACGGTCAACGTCGCAAATTTGTCAGAAGGCGCAGCGACTGCTATTGGAGCGAATGGGCTCCTTAGTCGAGTGGGTGCTTACTACCATGATGTGGGGAAGATGCTCAAACCCCACTACTTCGTAGAAAATCAACCAGAGGGGCGTAATCCACACGATAAGCTCAAAGCATCCACATCGGCCGAGATCTTACGCGAGCATGTTACCGAGGGCCTAGAGCTTGCCCGCGAGGCTAAGGTTCCACAGGTGATCTCGCAGTTTATTCTTGAACACCACGGGACTCAACGGATTGGTTTCTTTTTTGAGAAGGCGCGTGAGGAGATGGGTGGGGAGGTTGATTCTGAGAGGTTTTCGTATCCTGGTCCAAAGCCTCAATCAAAGGAAACTGCAATTGTAATGCTTGCAGATTCCTGTGAATCTGCAACTCGTGCTATGCAAGAACCCACTGTACTCCGTCTGCAAGATTTGATCGATACGGTTGTGGGTGGCAAGATCGCTGATGGCCAGCTTGAGGAAGCCCCACTTACCTTGCGTGAGGTAGCTGAGGTGAAGGCTGAGTTCGTAAAGATCCTTTCAGGCGTTATGCATCGCCGGATCGAATACCCAGCGACCAGACATCTTACGGATACTATAGACTCGAAGGATGATTCCTCCACTCTAGATGGGCCTGCTGAAAAAGAGGGTTTAGCAGAAGGGTCATCTGGCTGATCCTGGACCCATCTCTCTTGGACATCCAAGTCAATCTTGGTCCTTATAAGGGCGCCCCAGGCTTGCTGTTGAAGCAAGCGATACATCAGACTCTAATTGAAGACGGTCGGACTGGTGCGTTCTCGATAACCCTGCTCGGCGATCAGGAGATGGGAGAGTTGAATGCTCGCTATCTGGGCCGGAATGCTCCAACGGATGTGCTCGCATTTTCCATGGGTACGACTGAGCTACCGCTTGGCGATGTGTACGTGTGTCTAGACCAGGCGAGCCGTCAGGCTAAGGAGCATGAAATACCGCTCGCCGAAGAGCTTGTCAGATTAGTGGTCCACGGTGTACTGCATGTGCTGGGACATGATCATCCAGAAGATTCAGACCGTTTCGCAAGTCCTATGTTTAAGCTCCAGGAACGACTCGTTCGTCAGGTATTCAAACACCCAGAGTAGCTTTGCGGTTTGTGCCTTGCGAGGGTTAGCTGTCTCGGGGATCTTCCAGCGCCTTGGATAGACTGTAGAGCCCCATAGTAGCCCGCGCCAAGGTTGTAAACCCAGCCTCACAAACTCCAAGATCCACTGATGAAGAAGTCAGCACACCAGACCGAGAAGTTGCGGGAACAAATCAACTTACTAGCAGCGTCTGGTAAACTAAGATCTATCTCAGATCAGGTTGTAGAATTGCATCCGTCGGATCTTGCTGACCTCATAGAATCCCTGGATGAGAAGTATCGAGTGGAGATCTTGTGCACGCTCCCAACGACGCTGGCGTCTGAAACCCTCGCAGAAATGGATGAGGGTGAGGGGCGTTCTGAACTTTTGGTGGCGCTTCCAGCCGAAAAGGTCGCTGAATTCCTCAAAGAACTAGCGGATGACGATGCAACGGATCTTATAGGCGAGCTAGGACCTGAGGACCAAAGGAGCATCTTAGCTGCACTCCCAGTCGACGAAGCTGGAGATATCAAGCGCCTATTAAGCTACGGTGAAGAAACAGCTGGCGGACTCATGACGACCGAGCTCGTTGAAGTAGAGGGGTCCCTAAGGGCAGATGAAGCGATTAAGCAGGTTCGTATCCAGGGTAGGGATGTAGAGGATTTTTACACAGTTTTTGTGATTGATCAGAAGCGTCGGCTTCTGGGCACGATGAGGTTAGATGACCTCGTGGTTGCGGACCCGGCAGGTAGCATTGAAAGACTAGTAGAAGAGCCCAGTGTGACAGTATTGCCGGACGTAGACCAGGAAGAGGTCGGGAGACTTCTTGGTCGGTACAATTTAGCAGCAATACCGGTGGTAACAGATGAGGGTGTGCTTCTTGGCCGGATCACGTTTGATGATGTGATCGATGTGATCGAATCAGAACA
>DLRL01000055.1 GCA_002501085.1 Gemmatimonadales bacterium UBA7889 | reverse complement strand
GAGGGCGTCCACCGAACCTGAAATGCTTTCTGCATCACCAACGGTGACAACTAACTGATTGCAGACGCAAGCTGTTGATCAGTTGTTAGTCGCAACGGCTCCCATCGCATCTAACACGGCGTGGACAACATCTGTAAATGCTCCCCCGCGAATCCAGCGACAGACGATCACCAAATCATTCTGTGGGTCGACATAGATTAGATTTGACCCCGCTCCGGTGTGTGTCCATGTGTACTCGGGTGCATTGGAGTAGCGACGCTGGCCAGTATTAAGAGAGAAGTTCATGAAGCCGTAGGACTGGTTCGCATCCCCGGGTGTTGTTGCCATGTTGATCCACTCCTCCGAGATCAATTGGCGTTCGTCCCAGTTGCCTTTGTGCATAGTTAGCAAACCGAACCTGGCTTGATCAAAGGCGTTCAGCATCATCCCCCCTCCCCAGTGGCCTCCTCCACTTACTGCTTGAATCCGGCGCCCGTCCAGAGTGATCCATGAGTTGTCGTAACCGTGCCAGCGCCATGTGGGTGACGCCCCAATCGGATCCATAACGTATTCACGTAGCACGTCGGGAAGAGGTCTTCTCCAGACGCTTGTTGCTGCGAGTGCAAGTAGGTTCACCCGGGTGTCGTTGTATTCATACATTGTGCCCGGCTCGAAGCGGGCCCGAGTTCCCCAGGTTGTCCGGTCATTATCGGGTCGATCCGCCCATTCGGGCTTCCCCCACAAGGTGCCTTCCCAATCGCTGGTCTGACGTAAGAGATCATCCCAGGTGATCTTACGATTGTGCTCTGATTCGAACAGCAGCTTGGGTCTACGGCCTGCTTCGTCCCCCGGCTCTCCGTCCCCCTCTTCCAAGACGATGGGCGCCACGTATGGCCGAGCCAGATCATGTATGTCCGCAATCATCCCCCGATCGTATGCCAGCCCCACTGAGGTAGACAAAAAACTTTTCGACACGCTGAATGTTTGATCGACCTTATGCGGGTCACCCCATTCAGCGATTATGTAGCCCTTGTGCACGATCACTCCCGTTTGAGGTCCACGGATCGTGAAGGGGCCGACGGGCTCTCCGTGTGGCTCGCGCCCAAACGTCATTTGGTGGTTGAATGCCAGATCTCGTGGTGAGTTCGATTCTCCAGCCACTGCAATTTCAATGGCCTGTTGAATCTTAGCTGGATCAAATCCGGCTTCCTCAGGGCTCTTTCGTTCCCAATCAAGATTTTGTCCAGGCCAGTAGGTTTGTGCAGATGCTAAATCGGTGGCGAGCAGTAATGCTGCGAATGCCAGCAGGACCCGTGGGGCTATAGATGGATGTCGAGACATGTAGGACCTCTGATGTAATCTGCGAAAGAGATTTGTGAACTGATCGACTTTCGTGAAGGGTAGGGGGTCACAGGAGTGTACGCTACGGCCTCCCATCGCTAACAATTTCGATCTATCTTGGCGAATATCCCTACCGACATGCCTTGTCGAAAATAATTGCAAGACACCTTTGATGGTCGCCCATGAGCATATGAGTGTCACGTCCGGTTCCAGCATACCTCATCTAATCCATGCTTTAGCCTCGGAAGCTGACCGCAACCCGATTGCGCGAAAGCTTATCGTAGTTCCTACGTTTGGAATGGGTCGTGAGTTGTTGCGCTGCCTATCCCTAGAGCGCATCGGTTGGGTAGGATTTGAGATCACGACTCCACATACCTTAGCGCTTCAACTGGCGCGCCAAGGCTTAGATCGTGAATCCTTGAGGACCCTGGATGCATTTGAGCAACAATCCGTCCTCGACGAAGCCCTCGATCTTTCTATCTCTTCGGGAGATGGTGCGCTAGGAAATCTCAGTGAAGGAGTGGGTCTCCGTGAGAAGGTCTACGGAGCTGTATCAGGGCTGCGTATGGCGGGCATCGAAGCCAGCGCCCTAGAGTCAGCTCGACTCACGACCCTTTCGAAGCGCTTGTTTTTGTTACAGATGCTCAAGCACTACGAAAGGCTGCTCTACGAGCGTCGGCAAGCCGATAGTGCATTGATTTTCCAACTTGCGTTAGACGCGTTGGAGACAGAGGGAAACCAGTTACCATCACTGCTAGGAGCGGACAGGCTGGTCCTTACGCCTGGATTAACAACGAGAGGGCTTATCGGCCGACTACTAGCTGGCCTACAGACCCGAGGTGCTTCAGTTCTCGAAACCGATCCGGTAGTGGGTATTGATACCCCTGACGGGATTCTCTGGAATCGCCATACCGACCCGGAACCGTATTCATATTTGCATGCACCTGCCGCCCTGCCTGCTGATGTTACCAGTCCAGAGGTGGAGATATTTCGGGCTGCTTCGATTACCGATGAGCTTCGGGAAGTTCTGCGAAGAATCGTAGAGCGTGGACTACGTTGGGATGAGGTGGAGATCATCGCTAGTGAGCCCGCCAAGTATGGGTCTGCCCTCCACTCTGTTTCGACTCAACTTGGGATCCCAGTCACTTATGCTGTGGGCTTGCCGATCGAGAGGACCCGCACGGGCCGTGTTGTAAAAGCCTATCTGGATTGGATTGAAGAGGGCTTCCAAGCAGACCTGATACGGCGCCTTCTTGAAGCCGGTGAACTGCGACCGAGACAAGCTCGGGATGGTCTCTCGGCATTGGATCTTGCTCGTCGTTTTCGCTCTCTACGAATCGGTTGGGGTCGCGAGCGATATTTTACCCAGCTCCGTTCAGCAATCGAGGGTATCGATTGGCTGAGGCCGAGAAGATTAGAGTCAGAGCAGGACTTTAAGCAGCGTTGCAAGAAGACACGAAACGAGTTGGAAGCTCTGCGTGGAATCCTTTTCCCACCGCTAAAAGCTACACCGAGAGTACCTGATCGTTTTGGCCAAGATGGAAAGCCAATCTCTCCTGCGGAACTTGCGCAGGGGCTTCGCTCATTCTTGAGACGAGTCCCCATTGTTGAAGGACCGGATAGCAGTGCACACAAGGAGATCGATGAATTCCTCGAGCGAATAGAGGCGACATTACAGAGGCGGACAAACTTCCGGGCAGCGGTGACGATTCTCAGGCGTCGCCTCAGAGTCCATGTGCAAGCTTATGGGGTGGGGGTATCCGAAAACTCCGGTGAGTCTAGGACTACGGCGTCTTCGGGTGGCCATCTCCATTTATCAGATCTTGAGCACGGAGGTTTCACTGGGAGACGAGCGGTATTCTTCGTGGGTGCTGATACAGAGCATTTGCCGGGCAAAATCACTCAAGACCCAGTTCTGGTTGACGGAGACCGCCGCATATTGGGTGCGGGACTTCCTACTTCGACAGAACTGCTACGAGAGCGTGTATTCTCACTGGCTGCCTTAATCGCCCGTCTGAAGTGTGCTCATCTGACCATGAGCTATACGGCCTGGGACGCTGTTCAGTCTCAGGTAGCAGGCCCCTCGACGACCTTACTACAGTTGCTTCGGCTTTCGCAGTCTGATGCTCATTTGACTTTCCAAGATCTAGACCAGGCTTTGGGTTATATCATTTGCCGAGTCCCGAAATCTGGTCGCCCATTGTTGGACGTAGATGATATCTGGCTATCTGAACTAGGATCAGGTGAAGTGATGCGGCTCGGTGAGCAGAGCGTCCTAGAAGCTTTTCCCGGGTTGAATGCGGGAGTCACGAAAGAGCGTGACCGAGGTGGTGAGCCAGGGTACGTGCACGGTGCCATTGTCCCCAGGCCATCCACTCTGGATCCGAGGCGAAACGAGGACATCGTGCTATCCCCCAGTCGGCTTGAGGGTCTAGGGACATGTCCACTCAGGTATCTGTACTCGTCGGTGCTTCGCTTGATACCACCGGATGATTACGAATTCAATCCAGATCGGTGGCTTGATCCTCGCAGAAAAGGACGACTGCTCCACGAGGTTTTCGAACATACCCTATCTAAAGCGAAAGAAAGCAATTTGGCACATAGCGACAGGGCCTTTGAAGAACTCGCACTTGAAAGACTCCACTTCGAAGTGGAGCAGGCGAAGAAGGAAGTACCTGCTCCAGGAGAAGATGCCGTCAGCCGGGAACTCACAGGCCTTGAGGATGACGTGCGATCCTTTGTCAGAATGGTGAGGAAGGAGGGAGCGCCATGGGAAGAGCTTGAGTTCGGCTTTGGGATGGGTGGTGAGACACCCGTGTCGATCGAAGTCGAAGGTGGTTCCATCCAGCTTCGGGGTATGATCGACCGCTTAGATTGTCCGGGCGGTGATTTAGAACTTGAGGGGATTCGGGTCATCGATTATAAGACTGGCCGTAATACTCGCGATTTCAGGGAAGGGACGGGTGTGTTCAACGGTGGTCGCCGTCTCCAACTTGGCCTTTACGCGCTTGCGGTTGAGGAGCGCCTTAGCCGACCGGTCGAGACTGGCGAGTACCACTATCCGACGCGTGGTGGCCAAAACGAGCTTTTTTCATTCGAAAGGAATGAGTTAGAAGGGATTGGCTCACTGGTGGGCCATATGCTTCAGGGAGTAGCGGAGGGGCGTTTCATTCCGACCCAGGATAAAGAAGACTGCAGCTACTGTGACTACTCTAAAGTGTGCAGAGTCGAAAAATCTGACTACGGTGCTGTTACATCGTCGCCTCTCGCAGAGTGGTCCAAAAAACACTTGGAGCATCCTGCTCTCACTCCTCTCAAGGAGGTTCGTGAATTCGAAGATGAGGGCTAAGCCAGAGGCGGAATATCACCTTCGAGGATTGTCTTGAGGACGACCGGGTCGAGATTTCCACCAGATACAACCGCGACCACTTTACCTTGCCCGGCCATTCCTGTCAGAGCTGCGGCGACTGAAGCGCCTCCGGCCCCCTCGGCTACCAGATGAGCGTGGGAGACCAGCGTTTGGATGGCATGGCAGATCTCTTTCACAGAGACGACGATAGACCCATCGAGCAGTGATGACGCCATAGGCCACATCTCAGGAAGAACGCCCTTGCCTCCGATTCCATCGATGAATGTTGGGATTCTCTCTACCTCGACGGCTCCACCAGCTTCAAGAGAGGCCGCAAGCGGTGCCGCCGTTTCCACTTCTGCCGCGAACACTTTAATATCCGACCGCAGTGCTTTCAAAGCTGAGGCGATACCACAAGACAGGCCCCCGCCTCCGTAGGGCACAATGACAGCGTCCACGTCGGGAAGCTCTTCGAGTATCTCAAGGGCGACAGTTCCATTGCCTGCGATTACCGCAGGGTCACTCACCGGGTGCACGAAGAAGCCTTCTTCCAGGGGGTGTCCGTGATCACAAATGACGGACCACCACTCATCGAACGGCACCGGTACGGCGATGGCCCCTAATCGTGCAATGGATGTGAGCTTGGTTTGGGGTGCGGTTTCCGGGACTATCACGCGACATGGAATGCCACGCTGCCGAGCATTAAAGGCGACTCCCTGTGCCATGTTTCCTGCGCTGCCGGTGTAGACGCCTCGCTGCAATTCATCCTGATCTGCGAGGGCCATCGCGTTTGCTGCTCCTCTGATCTTGAAGGACCCGATCGGTTGTAGACATTCCGCTTTCAACCAAATCTCACACGGAGCATCCGGTATATTCAGTGGGAGTAACGGAGTCTTGATCGCAACTCCTGCAATCCTATTACTGGCTTCCTCGATAGAAGTGAGCGGTATCGGAGCTATCGGATCCATAGCCTCACCTCACCGTTACAGTTCATCTAATTCGCACTCCTGGTCGAATAGGGACTTCATGCTAACGATGGCCACTAAAACTCTTCAACCGCAATAATAAGATGCCGTGGCGTTGATGACCCGAGGCGTGTAGCCTCCCGTATGACTTTGCACCTCACAACTGAAGAGCGGGCGCTCCTCGCAGGCGATCATGGAGAGGCAGTCTCCTTAGCGATGCGAATTCTTGTCTCCGCAGCAGAACTACTTGGTGCACAAGCTCTTGTTCGCATTACCTCTGCGCACATCGATGGCTGCCTCCACCACGGAGACGGAGGTGTCGAATTCGCGGAAAAATTGGTGGCTACTGGTGGACGAGTTGTTGTCCCTACCACCTTGAACGTTGGTGCATTGGACCTTCTGCATCCAGATACAGTGAGGGCGGACCCATCGAAACTTGCAATGGCGCGCAGGCAGATGGACGCCTACGTCTCGATGGGTGCCGAGCCGACATTTACTTGCGCCCCATACCAGATCGGACACCAACCGGCGTTTGGTGAACAAGTGGCATGGGGAGAGTCGAACGCAATCGCGTTTGCCAACTCAGTGCTTGGAGCGCGCACCGAGAGATATGGGGATTTTTTGGACGCGTGCTGTGCTCTGGCGGGACGAGCACCGTTACACGGCCTGCACATCGAACAGAACCGCCAGGCCACCGTTATAGTTGATACGACAAATGTGCCGGATACGCTGAAAGATCAGGACGTATTCTACCCGGTATTGGGAAGTTGGTTGGGGCTTGAGGTGGGCAGAGAGGTTTCGGTCATTATCGGCTTGCCGCCGACAGTCAGTAGGGACCAGCTCAAGGCGCTAGGGGCTTCCGCTGCATCAACGGGAGCGGTGGCACTGTTCCATGTTGAGGGAGTGACACCAGAGGCGCCAAGCCTGGATGCAGTGGTGAGCAAGACCCAGTCCGTTGATCGAATTAAACTCACGGCTGATATGGTGAAAGGAGCCCTAAAACGGCTCTCAACTACTGATACCATAGAGCGGATTGACGCAGTGGCGGTGGGTAGCCCCCATTTCTCGATTGCAGAATTTGAGGCCTTACTTACCCTTGTGTATGGTCGGCGTATGGCCGTTCCATTCTATGCCTGTACCGCTCGTGCTACCCTCCAGGATCTTGAGGTGAGCGGTGACTTGCTCCAACTCCAGGAGGCAGGCGTAGAGATTGTTGTAGATACCTGCGTCGTCGTAACTCCAATATTGCGGGAGAGTGGGGGGGTCTTGATGACGAATTCGGGCAAGTTCGCTCACTACGCACCATCGAACACCGGCTACGAGGTCGTATACGGGAGTCTTGAGGACTGTGTCGAATCAGCCGCCACTGGTTTAGTGGCTCGAACAGAGGCGATCTGGTCTTGGTAGAGGGGCGTGTGCTTATACCGGGTAACGCTGAGGGACGGCTACTCAGACTTCAGGCCCCTATCAGCCTTTGGGGTGGTATTGACCCGGTGAGTGGGGCAGTGATAGACCCGCGGCATCCCGACTATGGAGTAAGTATCAGCGGGGCCGTTCTAGCTATGCCTGGAGCGGTGGGATCAAGTTCTTCTAGCGCGGTTATGCTCGAATTGCTCCGGGAAGGTACCGCACCCGCAGCGATACTCATGGCACGCGCGGATGCGATTCTGGCCATCGGAATTTTCGTCAGCGTAGAGTTAGGGTACCCAACGTGCCCTGTCCTGGAAGTTGAACTGAGTGCACTCGATGGTACTCCTCAAGGCACATTACTCAGGGTAACCTCAGAGGGTCGGGTTATAAGGCCTTAGTTAGAGCCGGTTCTTCCTCTGTCCAGCTCTTCATAAGTCTTGGTAGACGGTTGGCGCTCTCGCTGCAGTCGCATTGCCACCGCTTCCGTCTCACGCATGACCCGGAGAAGGTTCTCACCTGCGAGTTTGGAGAGTTCCTCGTCCGTCCATCCTCTGTGTGCCAATTCCATGAACAAGGCAGGGAAGGTCGAAACATCTTCCAAGCCTTCCACATACGTGGGGATTCCGTCGAAGTCCGAGCCTATGCCGACATGATTGATTCCAGCTACTGTGCGGATGTGTTCTATATGGTCTGCGACGTCTGAGATGCTCGCGACGGAATCGTCGGCACTGATATACGGGGGATAGAAGACCTGCATCACGACCCCACCATTCTCCGTGAGCCGCCTCAGGATAGAATCGGGAACATTGCGGGGATGGTCGGCAAGTGCCTGTGCACCTGCATGGGAGAAAATGACCGGAGCTTCTGCGAGGTTGAGCGCATCACTCATAGTCGCCGGCGATGTATGAGCTAGATCAACGAGCATACCCATTCGGTTCATTTCTCTGACGACCTCCTCACCGAAAGGCGAGAGCCCATCATTGACAACTTCATCAGTACTGGAATCTGCCCAATCGGTATTAGAAAAGTGTGTCAGGCCCATATAGCGGACACCAGCGCGGTAGAATGCTCTTAGGGCACCAAGCGAGTTTTCAATAACATGTCCACCCTCTATACCCAGTAGCGAAGCGATTTTGCCCGCTCCAAAGATACGTTGGATGTCGGATGCGTTGCCTGCAAACTCGAGTTCGTCCGGGTACGTCTCAAAGATCCGGTGAGCAATATCGATTTGTTCTAGCTGCTGCTTGGCTGGTGCTGGGTTCTCGACATTCACGTGCACTGACCAAAACTGAGCGCCCACCAGACCTTGGCGTAGCCTCGGAATGTCGGTATCCCCGCTGGTGGCCTGTCTCAGATCATATAAGCCCACATCACCTTCAGGTGTCTGAATATCCCGGATCTGTCCCGGAAGGTCATTGTGTCCGTCGATCAGGGGTACCCGGGATAGGATCCGCTCAATTCGTTGTGAGAGAGTCTCCTGGGCGCTTGCCGGCATGAGATTGAATGAGAGAGCGATCAGGGATAGTACTAGGATCGGTACTTGCTTGAGCACGTGCATAGGATTTCCTCCTGGTGGTCGGAAAAAGTGATCTCCGTTCCGTATCTGTGCCAGGTTGGAAGGTATTGGTCACTTTCCCGGCGGTATCCGGGCACGCAGATTTGCGCGATGACTGACTCTGGTGAGAAAAAGGGTACGGAACTAGCGGATAGTTCTGCACGGTCGCGCATCAAAGAGGATCTCGAAACCAATCTTCTGGTCGAGGCTGGTGCGGGTTCGGGGAAGACCACGGAACTGATTGAGCGCATGGTAGCACTTGTCTCGGAAGGTGAGGCATTGGTGAACGAGATCGCGGCTGTCACGTTCACTAGGAAAGCTGCTACCGAGCTGCGTGACCGCTTCCAGGGACGTCTAGAGTGCTTGACTCGAGATGAAAGCTCGGACTCCAAAGAAATCGTTCGGGACCGGCTGGTTTCGGCACTCGATGATATCGATCAGGTCTTTATCGGGACGATTCATTCCTTCTGTGCAAGGCTGCTTCGCGAACATCCATTGGAAGTAGGTCTGGATCCAACATTCGAGCAGATACCTGCCGACGAACGAGTCAGGTTCGAGAGTGATTTTTGGGACCGATATCTCGAGAGGTTGGTTCGCGAGGCCGACCCCATCTTGAATGAACTAAGTAACGTAAATCTCAATCCTTCTCATATACGTGATCTCTTCCGCGAAGTCGTGAAACATCCAGATGTGGTTTTCCCGCATG
>DLRL01000004.1:9889-24448 GCA_002501085.1 Gemmatimonadales bacterium UBA7889 | reverse complement strand
AGGTCGAGCCACCCATCCACACGCTCGGGCAGATCAAGTTTCTTGGCAGCACGTAGTTCAGAGAA
Source organism: Gemmatimonadales bacterium UBA7889 (assembly GCA_002501085.1). Lineage (GTDB taxonomy): Bacteria > Gemmatimonadota > Gemmatimonadetes > Longimicrobiales > Gaopeijiaceae > UBA1142. The sequence continues at coordinate 24,383 of DLRL01000004.1, read as the reverse complement.
ATCAACATTTTCAGAGCGCGAGCTTGATTTCCTCTTCGCTTTTAGCCGCTCATTAACGGAAACGCCGGTCGTTTCCTCTATAAGGGTCGATCTTACCCTTCGCCGGATTCCAGCCTGACGCTTTTTCTTCCCAAAGAAAGATGAGATTTTTCGGATGCCTACTACGAGTAGGTATACGAGCAGGATGAGCAGGATGGGGATGACAACAATGTCAATTACAATGTCTGCCAGCGTATTCATTTGCTCTTACAGTCCCTGCGCAGGTTCTTTGTTCGGCAGTCAGTTTAACCTGAAGCGTCTTCCCAGTTCTCGATGAGGTGGGCCGCGCTGCGCCAAGCGAGCGCCTGTGATGTAAGCGTCGGATTTCGTGCACCACTCGTGCCCATCACTGAGGCACCAAGGATTCCTAGGTTTGGAGCCTCGTGTGAAAAGCCCCACGGATTAACAACATTCGTCTCCGGGTCGTGTCCCATGCGGGTGCCTCCGTAGGCGTGTGTGGAGATGCCCATCGAGTTACCAAGCCCACCCCGGGTAACTTCAATAGCGCCCGCTTCCCGGTACCATTCCTCCATCCGATTTTGGGTGAACTCGGCTATCGCACGCTCGTTCTGCTTGAATTGAGCGGTGATACGAATCACCGGGAGGCCAAGTTCGTCGGTGACCATAGGATCGAGATCGAGGTAATTGTCTTCGTAAGGGAGCGTCGTTTTTTGGATATAAGACGAGTGCGAACGGTCAGCATTTTCCCGAATGAACTGCTTCCATCCGGAGCCCCAGTTCCGTCCGTTTCCGTAGGTGCTCATGCTTGCCGCTGAAATCGGTCGCCGGTCAGACATCACCCAGAGGTTGCCACCTCCGATAAAATCGTGCCCTGCGTGGTCAAAGTTGTCATCAGCCCAGTCATCAATCGCGACGCCTTGAGCTGGCAGTCCATACCAAGACTTGAGGTCAAACGGGAAGAGCGCACTAACGGCAGCACCTTGATGGTGGCTGAAATAGTGACGTCCGACCTGTCCGTGATTATTTGATAGACCGTCCGGATAAGCACTCGACTTGGAGAGCAGAAGCAGCCGCACGTTTTCGTAGGTGTAGCAGGCTAGTAATACGACCTTGGCTGGTTGGAAGTACTCCTCGCTACCGACCACATAATTCACGCCTGTTACCCGACCCTCACCGTCCATCTCGAGGGTCGTTACGTGGGCTTGAGTCACGATCCGCAGATTGCCAGTGTCGAGAGCTTTCGGAATCGTAGTCAGGTGCGGTGAATTCTTTGCGTTGACGGGGCAGCCGCCTTTGGAGCAAAAGCCATGGTAGGCGCATCCGGCACGGCCATCGTAACGCTCAGAGTTGATTGCTGCGGGACCTGGAAAAGGATGCCATCCGAGTGAGTGAGCAGCGTCAGCCATCGTTTCAAGAAACCCCGTCCAACGTAGGGGGGGCATAGGGTAGGGTCGCTTCCGGGGTCCCTCGAACCTATTCCCTTTCAGGTCGATATTGCCGCTAACGTTGCCTGCCTGTCCTGATACCCCAATCTCGCGTTCAACCCGGTCGTAGTAGGGTTCGAGTTCATCATACCCAAACGGCCAGTCTTCAACAGTTGAATTTGCTGGGATCTTAGACCGCCCGTAACGACGTGCAGTTTCGCTTACAACCTGGAAATCCCAAGGATTGAGGCGCCAACTTTGCGCCCAATAGTGGACTGCAGTTCCACCAACTGCATTCATCATTGGGTGCCCACCTACACGGTTGGCGTTGGTAGCGGATGTTGCTCTCGACGTGGGTCGCTCGTTCTCACACTTCTTTACGAGCATTGGCCAGTCACGGTAGTTGTTACGAATCTCGTCAGGTGCGAAGTCACGCTGGTCTAGCCAGGTACCCGCCTCGAGACCCACCACATCTAGTCCTGCTTCAGCCAAGGGCAGCGCTGCTACGCCTCCGGCGGCGCCCATCCCAACAATCACAACATCGGTCGACCTGAGTTGCCTTGGCATCGGTCACCACCCCTTTGAGTAGTAGGAGTAGATCATCGGGGCCGCCCGGTCCGGAACATGGACAACTCGTAAGCTGAACGTCGTTCCGGTTCTAGTTCTTCAGCTTCGAGTTGTTCCTGATCTTCCTCGGTGACGCGCATGCGAACACCCGGATAATCAATAAGGTCCCAGCCCACGAATTCTCGGTTTCCACCATAGTGCGGGTCCCCGAATGTGCCTTGCCATGTGTGACTTTTCACCATGTTGAAAAACGAACCTGAGCTGCCAACAAAGCCCACTCCGGCACCGGAAGCCCCTCCGGTTTGTACGTCGATGAGCGCGGAATCCTGATCTCGCTCCGAGAGTTCGATGAACCGGGCACCACGGGTGTATTCACTATATCTATCGAGCGCTGCAAGGCCTGTGCGATAAGACTCAACAGAATCAGGTCCGAGCTCACTGAGGGTACGGTCGATATATCCAAGAGCGTCCGCTTCAAGTGCCCCAATTCCAAGCTTGTCCGACGGGATTAAGCGGTCGACCATTGCCGCGAGTATCTCGGTTTCTCTGGCAGTAAGATTCATGAGTGGCGCCCCAGGGGGCATGGCCGCACTGCCTCGCATAGCTCCATCTAGGATGGGGCTAGTTGCGCTGGAGGTTCCCTTAAGTGAAGTAGGAATCAGCGCGGCAGCGCCTGCAGCCCCCGCGGCCTTAAGGAGATCTCGACGCGTGATCTTGGAAGTGGTTTGCTCCGGGCCATCAGAGGGATGGCTCTTCTTTTGAGGATTCTTAGTCATTCCATGACCCATGGATCGAGTTATTTGGTATCGTATCCTGGTCCGCCGGCTGTCGCTGATAAATCGGCATCATGTGTCCTTCCCCAATGATGTGTCCGTCGATCGCTTCTAGGAGTTCGTTTCGGGTGAGTCCTGGCGGCAGGTCTAGCTCAGTATTCAGGGCGAAGACGGCGAAGTGGTAATGATGAACACTATTTCTGGGTGGAGCTGGACCTCGGTACATCGACAGACCCCAGCCATTGTTGCCGTGTGTGGCACCGGTGATTTCCCGTGGCATAGAGTCAGTGGACTCAAAGGGGACCCCCTCCGGCAATCCCGTAGCGTTCCCGGGGATGTTGTAGATGATCCAGTGCACCCAAGGGGGCGGGTTCCCAGCTCCATGATCCTGGCATATTACGGCTATCTGACGGGTTTCAGCTGGCAACCCCCTCCAGGTTAAGGGAGGTGAAAGATTCGGTCCGTCAGGGGAATACTTACGAGGCATCATCTCCCCCGTCCGCATCATCGGGCTCTCAACGATGAACGTGGAGGGAGTTTGGGCGCTGAGCTCCATGACTGAACCGACCGCCAGCAGAGCAGCACATAGATAGATTGGCCGCCTTGCCCTCATGGTTACTCCTCCTTACTGCGTATTCTGAAATGCGAAGATTACGGGCTCTCTCGGTTTCAAAGCAATCGTTAAGAAGGCTGACCTACAGAGATTACGGTGGGAGGACTGATGGCAGAACGGTCCTCTAGGGGGCATGTTGGCTCTATGAGGAAGCTGATCACAGCATGCTGAATACTGCCCGGAGATGAGATTATGAAGACAAAATGGATTCCAGGGTTCGTGCTTCTTCTGGTAGCTCTGGGTTTTTCGGGTTCGCTGACGGCGCAAGCGCCAGCTACTGAATCAGAAGCCGATGTTCAGGTAACCCCTGATGTCGTTTATGGGCACAAGGACGGGATGGCGCTCACATTCGATGTATTTCGTCCGTCTAACGCGCACGGCGGAGCTGTCCTGTATATGGTGAGTGGTGGCTGGGTATCACGCTGGAGCCCTCCTGAATGGCTCATCGCTCGGAGCTTCGGAGGTCTGCTGGAAAAGGGACTTACGGTTATGGCCGTTCGGCATGGAAGTGCACCTAGGTATAAGGTGCCGGAGGCCGAGGCTGACGTTAGACGCGCGCTTCGCTACATACGGTTGCACTCAGAAGAACTGGGCATTGATGAAGATCGCCTTGGCGTGTACGGTGGAAGTGCCGGCGGGCACCTCTCGCTTATGTTGGGCTTGGCGTCAGATGATGGAGTGATAGACTCGAGTGATGAAATTCTGCGCACACCTGCTCGCGTAGCTGCGGTTGTTGCCTACTACCCGCCTGTGGACCTTAGGACAATAGTGGGTCCAAGCGAACGCTTCCCGGCCCTCGATTTTTCCGAGGATCAAGCCGCTTCAATATCCCCCATCCTTTTCGCTTCTTCTGACGACCCTCCGACGCTTCTGATCCACGGTGACGCGGACATGCTCGTCAACGTGCAAAACAGTGAGGTAATGTTCGAGGCACTGCAGGGAAAACGAGTGGAATCGGAGCTTATTATCATACCTGGTGGGGATCATGGATTCCGCCTGACGGCAGATAGGGAGCGGGCACAGCAAGCCATGATCGAATGGTTTGACCAGCACCTGCGTAGATAGTGAGAGACCCTATCGCGACAACAGGTAGGTAGCTTTGAGCGTTAGCCGCCGATCTCTGAACTCGAGCAAGCCAGTAGGATCTGTCGGATCACGCCGGACCTCATCATACACGAGGTAGACGTCACTGCCGGGTCTGTATGTGTACCGAAGGCGAGCGCTTGATCCCCACTGCTCAGTTGAGGAGTTGTACTGAGAGATCGCTCGGAGGGTGATTTTTGGCGACAGGGCGTAGTCTATACGAAATGCCGCTAAGTGAACCTTGAATTCACCTACAGGAAGGTCAATGTCGTTTCTGGAGTAGGAAGCTTGAGTAGAAAATTGGCTTGTTATCCGCGCCCCTACAGTGCCATTCATGTCGAGACGAGTCCCGTTAAAGAAGGTCTGGGGAGCGAACATCAGATTGTAATAGATTCGCCGTGCCTGAGTACTGTTGAATGAAAGGCGTAATGACCCGTAGTGGTACGCGCCTGGAGCGATGGTGACTCCCTTTCGCACTGTGAATGGTCTATCAAGCCGTTCGTAGTGTCGGTTGTACATGATGTTCAGGTATGCCCCATTATCGAACTGTACTCCGTTCATGAAGTGGTGGCGCCGGGACACAAGCCGATTCTGTTGGTCCGTCGTATAGAGGATGTTGTACATCGGAGAAAGTACCCGAAGGCCCCATCTGTCAGGGCGGGGATTCCACTCGAAGTGGAGTTTGGTTGTGCGTATTCCTCTGCGTGGCAGAAAACCCACTTCAGGATTGAAGTTGTCTTGAAAATCGGCGAACTCTCCGAAAATCTGCCAACTCTGGCTTACCCAGGTTGCGTTCAGGTACCTAGCCATGTCACCGGTACTGATGGAGGGGGTTTCCGTTTTAGCCAGAAAGCCAGTTACAGTGAAGCTCGCAAGCGGAGCAAGCGTCATGTCAACGGCATACGTACGGTTATAATGAGTGCCCTCGGTTTCGGCCTTGTTGATGAATAAAGCGCCGACCTTGGATCGGGTCAGAATATTCCTACTATAGCGAGCAACAAGAAAATTTTCGCCGGATTCCTGAAGGGCACCGCTGGTCTGGACGTCCATGAGAGCAATATTATTTCGACCGACCTTACCAGTTAGCCTGGCCCCACCAATGATCGGCACCGTCTCTCCGGTATCTGAGAGACCGATACGTCTTGTGAAGAACAGATTGGCCAGACGATTAAAGGCATCTGTAGACCCAACGTCAAATTGACCGGCGTTCTCAAGGAAAAAATCTCGTTTTTCTGGGTAGAATAACGCAAAACGTGTGAGGTTTATCTGCTCGTCGTCGACTTCCGCTTGGGCAAAGTCGGTATTGATCGTGACATCGAGATTCAAGCCTGCACTGACACCGTACTTGAGGTCCATGCCGATGTCTCGTTGCACGGTATCATCGGTCACTCCTGCGTTCCGGATCTGACTTGCTCCACCGGTCACAAATGGCGTAAATCTAAGATCTCGGCCTCGGTTCAGTGAACTAAGGTTGTCGAGAGTTCCAGCCAGGCTAACGCGTGTGATGCTGTAGGGTTTTGGAATAGGGGACCAGAACGCTTGCTCGTTCTTACGTCCGATATTCCGCATGAGGTTGATCCCCCAACTCTGTGGTTCTGATTCGGGGAAACGCAGAGTGATCATCGGGATCGCGATTTCGGCAACCCAGCCATTAGGAGTTTGCTTTGCCGCCACTTCCCAAACTCCGTCCCAGTCACGGTTGATATTAGATGATGTTCTACCAGAGCGGCTTCCTTCGCCCTCGTTGGCCACCTGTTGGTCAAGCATCGCTCCCAGGGGATTGGTCACGAACATGTATGCAGAGCGGGAATCTCTGAAGGTGTCCAGGATCACTTGAAAATTGTCCTCTGACAGAATCCGCTCCGAGTCGCGACGCATCTCAGTAGCCGTCAGTGCCTGGGGATCAGAATCAAACGCAAGCACTCCGAGGTACAGTGTCTGACCGTCGTGCAGGATGCGGACCTCGGTACGTTCAGTAGCCGGGGAGCCCTCGTCGGGTTCCTGTTGGACGAACATGTCAACGAGTGCTCCGAGCTGCCACACAGCGTCCTCTAGTGAGCCATCAAGGGTCGGTCCCTCATCAACAAGAACTGCGCGGAGTTTGTAGGATTCACTGTCTTCCTGAGCAGTAATTTGTGAACTCAGGATTGCAGTGAGAGTTGCGATCGTGCCGAGAAGCAAAAAGGGCTGGCGAAGGCTGGACAGGAGGCCTGAGTTGCGCAAAGAGAAACCCTTCGGGAGAAATATCATGGTGGCGATTATAGCGGAACTATCACTAGAAGTGGATTCTCAGAATAGTCTTGATATGAGCATCTACTTCGTTCGGTTCTATTCGAGATTCCAGCGTGCCATTTCTGTGGAGTCACCACTGGGGCTAGTGTGTGAAGAAGGCTGCTGCGGTTCCCTAAGAAGCGTCTAGGTTGCAGTGCATGAGATTCATCTGCGGTGGGGTTTCTCCCACCGCTTCAGAAGTGAGTACTAGGAGACCACCTGGGCCGATTGCTATTCCCTCACCCTGGGCCTCTAGAAGTGGTCGTAGGTCTATGTGGCTGTCCTTTATGGGAACGAGTGTGTCGGCTACGAACTTGAAGAATTGAAGCGACTCATATGTGCGCAATGCCAAGATATCACCTTCTGGAGAGACACTTCCTCCTGTGACTTGGCGGGGGATTACTCGAGCTCCTGCTGAGAGTTCCTGAACGAGTTCAAGTGTGACTATGTCAGGACGAAGAGGTGGTGGGTATCGATATACAGCTACTGGTCCGTTGCGGCCTTTAGTGGTGACATAAATATCTTCTCCAGGCAGGACGAGGAGGGCCTCGATATCACGTGGACCATCCGGTAATCTGACAGGGAAGACATCAGCATCAAACTCTGGTATCTGTTGGTTAGGGGTTGCTCTGAAATCGGCGGAAGCGAGATCAGGTTCCTCGAGGCGCCGTATACTAATGTCGCCGGCGGATCGTCTCTCAAGGTTGTCTCCCGTGTCTGCGAGGTAGAGGCAAGATTTGCCTCCAGCACAGCTGGATGTCGCGATATCCTCCCAGTCTGTGAGCGATGGCCTTATACGAATACGGAAAATGATTTCACCATCTGGATCAATCGCAGTAAGCACCGAACCATCATCGTTATGGGTCCAAAATACGTCAGGTTGGCTTAGGCTTACTGTGACGCCACTCGTTTCTTCAAGTTCTTCAGGAAGTGAGATGGTTGTGGTTGTTGACTGACAGTTAAGGCTGGCCGTAGTGGTAGGCTCACAGGCCCCTATGGAGAGTAGAGCTAGCGCTCCCACAATATCCGGAATCCAGTATTGCCGGCAGCTTTTCCTAGCGAATCTCACGCTCAAGATATCTAGCTCAGTTTCCCGCTACTCCGCTGATCTCTTGGTGCATGAGTTCCAGGACTTGTTGGAATGCCTCAGTGGGCAGGGCTCCCTCAATTGGTGGGAAGCCTATTGGATAGAACGTTGGTGTACCACGGACACCAAGTCGGCTGGCAGTGCTTCTTGCACTGGAAATCCGATCTATGCTGTTGTCATTATTTAGGCAGGTATCAAACTCTGCGAGGTCCACACCTGCATCTTGAGCCATGCCTCGTAATACGGGCTCGGGGTCGCTACTGCGTTTCCATGAGGCCTGGTCGGACCAAAGCCTTTCATTCAGAGCTTCAAATGGCAGTGATCCTTGCTCAAGGGCGCACTCCGCAGCTTCGGTTGCGAAAAGGGAATTTTCAAACATGCCGTTTACGAAGGGCACAAATTTCCATAGCACTTTTCCAGTCTCTATGAATTCCTCACGCAGTACAGGGAACGTTTCAAGGTGGAACTTACGACAATATCCACACCCGTAGTCTGACAGTTCTACAATTCTCACAAGTGCATCTAGATTCCCTTGATCATAGCCTAGCTGATCTATGGGTAGTTCGTCGTCTCCGGAGTTGGGTTCAAGCGCCGGGCTAGGCCGAACCTGCGTGAGCTCGCCGATTGGTTGACTTAGCAACGCCTGGGTAGTCGCGGCAGTACCCTGTTGGTTAGGGGTATCCCCCCCGCAACCGGTTGCAATGATGGTTACGAGTAGAGCTAAAGGTCCTCGAACCCAGCGGCTCATAGCATCTCCACAGTTTGTTAGCTGATTTAGTTCGGCCAAGAACGCTGTCATCTTAGCAAGGTGTCTTTGGCCATAGTTGATTCTACCTTCGCCATGTCCAGATGACTAACGCAAGCCCTGCAGCTGCTCCTAGAAGAGCTCCAGTTGCCATAGTGCGGGGTGTTGATAAGTCGAGTCGTGTGGGGAGTGAGGTGCTTGCTTGGTCCGGGTCCTCATCTAGGCTAACCACTCTTTGGTCATCGTAGGTTGGGAGAGCCATAGGGTGTTCGGCAACAAAGGGGTCAGCTTCGTTCTCCATGCCTTCCCATTCGCACTCAGAGCAATTTGCTAAACCCTTCTCGCAGGCGGTTCGATTAGCATAGACGACTTCTCGCCCACAAAGCGGACAGCTTAGGTCGAGAGGTTTTGGGCGGATCATATCGTAGAGTGCACTCTTCGATAGCTCGAGTTCTTCCGCGATCTTATTCACACTTTGGTTTGATCCCCAATACAACTCATTAGCTGCCGTGACTCCTGTTTGTGACTCTTTTGGTGCGCCCATTGACGGAAGCCTGCCGTTCGGAGTTGTATGTTGGGTGCCCGTATCAACCCTTCTAGTTGTTCTGGTGAACATAGCGGCCTTCTCCCAGATACGTCACCAGTGTTAATTCCCGCATCCCACGGCCATCTCGAGGCCCTCCTGAGAGAACCGACGGTGCCTCCTCGGGGGGCCGCTGTCATGTGTCATCCTCACCCGAACTATGGCGGTACTATGCACACCAAGGCTGTTTACCGTGTAGCTGAGGCCTTGAGTGATGTGGGATTCGCAGCTCTACGATTCAACTTTAGGGGCGTGGGAGCCAGCACGGGGAGCTACGATGGAGGCATCGGTGAGGAAGAAGACGTTCTTGATGCACTCAATTGGCTTCAAGGCGAATATCCCGGATTACCATTGATCGTCGGTGGGTTCTCTTTTGGTTCACTGGTCGGCATGAGAGTCGGCGCGGTGGACAAGCGTGTGGTGGGGCTCTTGGGAATGGGATTACCAATTAATTTGGAACGATATGATTACTCATTCCTTTCAGATATGGAAAAGCCAGTGCTAGTCGTCCAAGGTGAACATGATGAGTTCGGTACCGGTGAGGAGGCAGCAGAGTTGATAACAAGTTTAGAAGGGGACATCAGACTGGTGCGAATCCCGGATTCAGACCATTACTTCACGGGTTGCTGGGATGAATTAAAGCGGGCGGTTAGGGGGTACTATGAGTCAGGACCGGGATTCCGGCTCATGCTGGCCGTATAGGGTTACCTGAGGAGGAGCTATGCGTACCCGCGATCGGGTCTTACGGAGTCTTGAAAACATTTATCGAGGCGCCTTCACAGCGGCAGAGGACGCCGGTGACGGTAAGGTTATGGAACAGCTTGATTTAGAGTATCAGCGGGATCAACTGGAACTCGAAGTCCTTCTAGATATCCGGGATTTATTGATTCCGGAGAAGCCTGATGCGACGACGTCACTTCTAGAGAAGGCTCAAAATATTCGCAAATTGACCAAGCTGCGGTGATGTCTCCCAAGATCTATACCCGCACAGGTGATGCTGGTGACACAGGACTCTTCGGAGGCGGACGGGTCTCGAAAGGCGACTTACGGGTCGAAGCTTACGGAACGGTTGATGAGTTAAATGCTTCACTCGGATGGGCTGCATCAAAGGTAAACCAACAGGAAATCAAGGATTATATCGAGGCTGTGCAGGACGACCTGTTTGTGATAGGTGCCGACCTTGCGACATCTCCTCCAACTGAAGGGCGCCCTCGCCCCAAGGTGCCGATTCTAACCAAGTCTCGGATTGGAGAGATTGAGTCGTGGATCGACAAGGCCGACGATGAGCTACCTGGATTAACTGCATTCGTCCTTCCGGGCGGCTCAGAAGGAGCGGCAGCCCTACACATGGCGCGCACCATCTGTCGGCGTGCAGAACGGGCGGTCGTTCGTTTGGGGGCTCATGAGGAAGTGACTAATGGTGTCATACCTTACCTAAATCGTCTTTCAGACTTGCTTTTTACTCTTGCCAGACTGGAGAACCACCGAGTTGGTATCAGCGACCGGAAATGGAGTAGCCCGAACAGGTGACGATAGGTTGCTTGAAGTGCTGACTTCCATTAACACTTTGCCGCCTTCATAACCGGGATAAAACACGACATACGTGTGAAGCTATGACATACATTATTGCTGAGCCCTGCATCGATACGAACGACGCGAGTTGCATCGAGGTTTGCCCGGTCGATTGCATCTATGAAGGCAAGGACCAGTTCTACATTCATCCCGATGAGTGTATCGACTGCGGCGCATGTGAGCCGGAGTGCCCCGTTCAGGCGATTTTCCCTGATACAGATGTGCCTGTGGAGTGGGAAAAATACATAGAGAAAAACAAGGCTCACTTCGAATAAACTGCCGGGTCCAATATTGGTGTAAAAGCCGGTTAAGGATTTCAGGCATGCACCCGATTCGCCGAAGTATCTTCAGCTGCGTATCCTGGTTCAGTCTAAAACAAGACCTACTACCGGTGTTTGCCCTCTTCTATCTGAGTGATCAGAGCAGGTATCAGAATTGGTGCAGCTCCGGGCAGAATCCTAGCACACTTTGAACCCAGAGATACTAGAGCTAGCAAGACATGGCGACCCACTTGCTTTGACTCGTTCCTTAGTCTCGACTCCTTCTGTAAATCCGCAGCTGGAAGAGGGTGGAAGTGGGGAGCGGGAAGCTGCAACCCTTGTCGCGGAATGGCTTGATTTATGGGGGCTAGACACTCGTATCACTGAGATTAGTCCCAATCGTTTCAATGTGATCGCAAAGCTTGACGGAGAAGGTCCAACACTTCTGTTGAATGGACACCTAGATACAGTAGGGGTAGGTGGTATGACCGTCCCACCCTTCGATGCCAAAGTAGAAGGTGGCCGTATCTGGGGCCGAGGTTCTTGCGACATGAAAGCTGGGCTTGCTGCGATCCTCGCCGCGACAAAGCGTCTGACCGAAGAAGGGCCGCGGCCAAACCTCATTGTTGCAATGACCGCAGACGAGGAGCATGCGAGCCTCGGCATGTACGCTCTAGTAGATTCATTTCCTTCGGCTGATTTCGCGATTGTGACTGAGCCTACTCATCTAGCAGTCATGCCTGCTCATAAGGGGTTCTTGTGGGTTCGTGCTGTTTTCGAAGGGCACGCAGCTCATGGCTCTCGTCCTGATCTTGGCATTGATGCAATCCGCCACGCAGCGCTTTATATAAGCGCTCTTGATGATTATGGGGACCAACTCACTTCTCGTCCCGCTCACCCGCTACTGAAGCACGGCTCAGTCCATGCTGGTACAATCCAGGGTGGCTCGGCAGCTTCTGTTTACCCTGATGTCTGTGAGATCGTTCTCGAGCGGCGGACGATGCCAGGAGAGCGGCCAGAGAAAGTACTGCAGGAATTCCAGCGAATACTCGATGAACTGAGAAAGAGAGAGGGGGACCTAAGGGCTTCACTTGAGCAAATGCTCGAACGACCCGGTACTGAGGTTCCAGAAGACTCCAGGCTTGTTCAAGGGCTGCTCGAAGTAGGTCAAAAGCATGGAATTCCACCCGTCGTGGAAGGTATGACGGCCTGGGTTGACGCAGCACTTCTGAACGAAATCGGAATCCCAGCAGTCTGCTATGGGCCAGGCGACATCGCACAGGCACATAGTGCCGATGAATGGGTTGAACTAGCTCAGATAGAGAAGTGCGCTGACGTTCTAGAAAGTTTTGCGCGAGACCTAGCTACTCAAGTTTCTTAGCACGCTACACTCGTTTGTCTGACTTGTAGTTTCGGAGGGAGATGTGGCGGATCTCATCATGATAGGTGGAACGGTATGGACGGCTGTTGAAGCCCTACCTCTAGCCGAAGCAGTAGCTGTACAGAACGGCCGCGTCATAGCCGTTGGAACTAATCAAGAAATCCAGGATCTCATGCATTCCCGGACTCGGGTCATTGAGCTCAATGGTCGCACGGTAACCCCTGGATTTATTGATGCTCATATGCACTTCATCTCAGGCGGCTTCCAGCTCTCAGGTCTAGATCTCCGAGAGGCAACCACGCCTGAAGAATTTGTGATCAAAATAAAGGAGTTTGCGGAATCAGTTCCTAGTGGAACCTGGATCACCGGAGGGAATTGGGACCATGAACTTTGGGGAGGACTACTGCCGCGGAATGACTGGATTGATCCGTTCACACAAGCACACCCTGTGTTGGTCCAGCGTTTAGACGGCCACATGGCTTTGGCGAATTCACTAGCTCTTAAAATGAGTGGTGTAGCTACCAAGACAGGGGATCCCCCGGGCGGTTCTATAGTGCGCGATGAGGCTGGCCTGCCTTCAGGTGTACTCAAAGATCAAGCCATAGCTCTAGTCAGGGAGGTGATTCCTCCCACGACGGTCGAGGCAACTAAACGAGCGCTGCAATCGGCGGCTCAGCACACACTTTCTTGCGGGATAACTCAAGTTCACGACATGGGAGGCTGGAATAATCTGGACATGATGGGTTGGGCGAATCTGGAGGTATACCATCAGGCTCACTCTGAAGGACACCTACCTCTCCGAGTCTATTCCGTCGTGCCCATGAGTAGCTGGAGGCGAATGAAGGATTACGTCTCTACCAATGGTCGGGGAGACGATCGCCTTTGGTGGGGTGGGGTGAAGGCATTCGTCGATGGCTCCCTGGGATCAGCTACTGCGTGGTTCCATGAGGCCTATCTGGGTGAATCGGGGAACACCGGACTTACAACTACTGATACCGCTGAATTACAGGGTTGGATTGAAGGGGCAGACAAGGCTGGCCTCCAGCCTATTGTCCATGCAATTGGCGATAGGGCTAACGATTGGCTGCTGGACATATACGAGGATCTCGTAGCGAATCACGGTACGCGTGACCGGCGTCTTCGCGTTGAGCACGCTCAACATCTTAGTCAATCTGCGGTTGGACGGTTCTCTAAGCAGGGAGTGATCGCGTCGATGCAACCCTATCATGCTGTAGATGATGGCAGATGGGCAGCAAAGAGAATTGGACCAGAGCGTATCAAGCACGCGTATGCTTTCAGGTCTCTTCTGGATACTGGAGCGACTCTAGCGTTTGGTTCAGATTGGACCGTGGCACCTTTGGATCCAATGCTCGGCATCGATGCAGCAGTCACTCGCCGAACACTCGATAGGGCAAATCCAGACGGATGGATGCCGGAGGAGCGGATATCTCTTGAGCAGGCGCTCCTTGCCTACACAGCGGGAGCGGCTAAGGCCGGGTTCAGTGAGGATCGCTCGGGTTCACTGGAGAACGGCAAATTAGCTGACTTAGTCGTGCTCTCGGAAAATCTCTTTGAAATTCACTCTAGTGATATCAGGAATGTCGAGGTTGACATGACCCTAGTAGATGGTGAAGTGGTTTATGATAGGTAGCGCGGATGTTGGGGAGTGAAGCATCTTGGCGGTCCGATTTTCACTGTGGAGGTATCGTGCCCAACCCCAAACTCACTTTTCTTGTCGCGTTCTCTCTTCTGGTAGCAGTTTCTGTATCAGCAACAGAGCCCGATACGTATCCTCGGCGGATCGGGATAGATATTGAAAATTACAGATTTGAAATCACGCTTAGTGATCAAGTCGATGAAATTATAGGTCGCGCTACGGTATCGGTGAATTTTACGAGTAATGGGGTCACTATTTTACCTCTCGACCTGACAAGCTTGAACGATGAGGGCCAGGGGATGCGTGTCTTGGCTGTTTACACTAACGACTCTCCACTCTCATTCGTTCACGAGGATAATTTGCTGACCATTGATCTCCCTGAAGTCGGCCAGGTTGGCTCACGTGTTGCAATCACTATAGAGTACCAAGGTGTGCCAGATACAGGGCTAAGAATCGGTCCAAATAAGTATGGAGATCG
>DLRL01000004.1:0-9499 GCA_002501085.1 Gemmatimonadales bacterium UBA7889 | reverse complement strand
ATCGATCACGTGTATGAAAAGGCCACATGTGAGTTTGTGGTCAGGGCTCCAGATCATTATCAGGTCGTATCAAACGGGCTATTGCGTGAGGAAACTGATTACGACGATGGGACGCGCCTTACGCATTGGAAACAGTCTGTTCCAATCTCCCCTTGGCTTTATGTCTTAGGTGTCGCCCGCTTTGCAGTTCAGCAGGTTGATGATTTCGATAGCAAGCCAATTCAGACTTGGGTTTATGCCCAGGACCGTGAAGCAGGTTTCTACGACTTTGCGGTGCCGACTAAACAAGTTATGGAGTTCTATTCGGAGTACGTTGGACCCTTCTCCTATGAGAAGCTTGCAAATGTGACTTCGCCAGCAACTGGGGGTGGAATGGAAGCTGCTACGGCGATCATGTACGGGGAGAATTCAGTGACTGGCGAGCGTTCTGAGCGCTGGCGGAACGTCATCATTCACGAGATTGCTCACCAATGGTTCGGTAACGCAGTAACCGAAGCTGATTGGGATGACGTGTGGCTAAGCGAGGGCTTCGCCACATATTTCACACAGCTCTTTATTGAGCATGCTTACGGACGTGATGAATTCGTAGATGGAATGAAAAGTGCCGCTGACCGAGTCTTTTCCCAGTATGAGGACGATCCCGCGTATCGCATCGTGCATGACAACCTTGATGACATGAGGCGCGTCACAAGTGGAGCGACGTACCAAAAGGGTGCTTGGATACTACATATGCTCAGGAAGCGTATGGGAGACGAAGCATTTTGGGGCGGCATCCGTGGGTATTATGCGACACATTTTAACCAGAGTGCCACAACGGATGATTTTATAAAGGCAATGGAAGTGGCCTCAGGACTCGATTTGGAGATGTTTGCAGAACAGTGGTTATATGACGGCGGCAATCCTCACCTCTCCGGGTGGTGGGAATACGACCCAGCATCACGGACCGTGAATTTAGAGATTAATCAGGTTCAGCAGGTAGGCGGCTTGTTCGACTTTCCACTGGAAGTCGGTATCTATTTCGAAGGCGAACGACGACCGCGCTTAATTGAGATAATTTCTGTCACGAACCGCTTCCATCGCTTCGTAGTTCCAGTCAACGAGGAGCCCGTGGACGTGCGGTTAGATCCTGATACCTGGGCATTATTTCAAGCTGACTTTGGTCGACGGGAGCTTGAACAGCAACTGAGCAATTGATCCAAAAGAGGATACGATAATGATCCTGAAAGGGTTAGTTCTCGCTTTCACGAGCTTCCTTCTATCGAGCTGTGACATTGGGAATATTCATTACGATTTGGTGATTGAGGGGGGCCGGGTCATCGATCCGGAATCTGGCCTCGACGCCGTACGCACGATTGGAGTGATTGGAGGTGAGATAGCTGCGATCACCGAGATATCTCTTGAGGGTGACCGAGTGATCCAAGCTGCGGGGCTTGTCGTGGTTCCCGGCTTCATCGACCTGCATGAGCATGGTCAAGATGAGGATTCTTACCGGATGATGGTGCGTGACGGTGTAACGACGGCGCTTGAGCTTGAGGTTGGCACGGCTGATGTCGAGGGATGGTATGGCGAGCGTGAAGGTGGTCAACTCGTAAACTATGGCGTGAGTATAGGCCATATTCGTGTGCGGATGGATGTCTTGGGTGATCCGGGGGACTTCCTGCCTGCCGGTATTGGAGGGAGCGCTACAGCTACAGAAGAACAGCTTGATGAGATTGAACGAGATATCCGCGAAGGGATCATGCAGGGTGCAGTGGCTGTCGGTTTCGGAAGCGCTTATACACCGGGAGCCACAATGGGGGAAATTGAGCGTATGTTTGCGGTAGCAGGAGAGAATGGGGTAAGTACCCACATCCATATGCGTAACGGCTTAGCCGGCCTCGATTCGACAATTAGCGCAGCAAGTAGGGCCGGAGCACCTCTGCACATTGTACATGCGAATTCGAGTGCTGGTGGTCAAATCAACGAGTTCCTATCCACCATTGAGAACGCACAAGCTTCTGGGCAAGATGTCACAACCGAAGCTTATCCTTACAGTGCTGGAATGACCCGGATTGAATCAGCTCTTTTTGACGATTGGGAGAACTGGGGTGAACAGCAGTTCGGCATACACCAGCTGGTATCGACGGGGGAGCGGCTAACTAGGGAAACTTTCGCTCAAGCACGGGCTGCGGGGGGTACTGTGATTATTCACAGTCGAACGGAAGAAATGACTCGTGCTGCCGTTGAGAGCCCTATCACCATGATTGCAAGTGATGGCTTTATTGAAGACGGTCGCGGCCATCCAAGGACTTCAGGTTCTTATTCGAAGGTTCTCGGTCAGTACACACGTGAGGAGGGTGTGATGACCCTGCCCGAGGCCATTCACAAGATGACGCTGATGCCGGCTCAGCGCCTAGAGGCTCGAGTTCCTGATATGGCTGACAAAGGAAGAATTCGTATTGGTGCGGATGCAGACATCACAATTTTTAACGCCGAGACTGTAATTGACCGCGCAACCTACATGGACGCCTCAATCCCACCCGAAGGGATCCCCTATGTGGTTGTGGGAGGAGAATTGGTGGTCGACCAGGGAGAGATCACAACAGTGCGACCTGGCGGGGCAGTGAGAGGATTGATTCGATAAGGTTTGCTGTGACCAGCTGCAGTGAGGCTGATTTCTACGAAGCTAAAGTCTTGTTATCTTGATATTGCGCCATCGGACCCTAATTCCACCTCCATCGTGGATTTGCAGCGCGATATGGCCTGTGGCCACTCCGATCCTCTCATCCATGAGGTTGATCATCTCTGTGCTGTTTATCCAAGTGGTGACACGCGGGCCTACTGCACGCACCCTCATAGTATTCCACTCACCCATACGAAGGGCTGAGTCTTTGGAGGGATCTGGTTGGATCAGCCATCCTCGACCGTATGATTCATAAATGCCGCCAGAGAATAGACCTGGTGGCGCGACCTCAGCTTGCCAACCACTGATAATTGTGCCCTCGATTGTAGAACGAAAAAAAACACCACTATTCCCGTCCGCTTCCTGCTTGAACTCGAGAGTTAGGTCAAAATCTGTATAAGTCTCGTTTGTGCGCAGGTAACCGTACTGAGCGTCGGGTCCACTCTCACAGATAAGTTCTCCGTCATCCACGTACCAGAGTTCGGTCCCATGCACGGTCCAGCCCTCAAGATTGCGTCCATTGAAGATCGATGTTGACTTCTGAGCACTGAGCGATGAAGCGGTCACCAATATTGCGAGCATGAAAAACGCACCCCTCAGTCTTCCACTTGACCCTACAGGGAGGATTCTCTTAATCCGCATCACAGATATGGTTTGATCTTGATGTTTCGATAACGGACATCGTGTCCGTGGTCCTGAATGCCTATGGAGCCAGTGGGAAACCGGGCGTAGAGAGCAGGGTCAAACTTGCTTGTTTGCACCAGTTCGTTCCATTCGTCAGTGTAATATTCGTACTGGACAGTCAGTTGGCCGTTAAGCCAATGCTCGACCTGATTGCCTGAAACCACGATACGACCAGTATTCCACTCTCCTACCGAGCTAGACGCAGTGACCATGGATGAATGGAGGTCGTAGTTGTCCCCTGTTAGATGCTTATTCATATCCATGGTGCCCATATCGATGTATGTAGTATCGTCGAGCACTTGAAATTCTGGGGCTACCTCCCACATCGTAGTTCCTTCGACTTCCTTCACTCGGTAAAACACACCGCTGTTGCCTACGGGTGAAAGCTTGAAATCAAAAAGGAGCTCGAAGTCAGAGAACTCTGTCTCGGTAACGATATCTCCACCAAGCCCCTCTTCACTCCCGTCCGAAGCAAAAACAACCAGATTACCATCAGCTATAGCCCACCCTTCCTGAGGAAATGACTCACTCAGGTATCCACGCCAACCGTCTGTAGAAACACCATCAAATAAAAGAAGCCAACCTGCAGCCACTTCTTCCGGCGTGAGTTTATTGTGTTCTGTCTCAGCAGGTGTGTTGTCCTTTCCTTGATTTGTCTGAGAACAGACGGCGAGGGCTGATATTAGGCCCAGAAGGCTTAAGCGTGCCCCAATCCTCCAGATGATAGCCACTGTTAGATTACCTCCATCATCTCGGGGTCCCAGGCCAGAATCTGGTCACCGAAGTAACTATCGTTGCAGGCTAGGGCTGGTGCCGCAGCGCGTAGCCCAAACTCTGCGTCTTCGTTTACTGGGCGACCATCACGAACACCGCGGAAGAAATTCATGAAGTGATCAAAGTGAGCCCCCATGTATCCATCTTCTACCATATAAACGCTTTCTGCCGGCGGCAGCATCTGCTTTCGTGCTTCAACCCCCTGATCCATTTCATCCGCCTTCCTCTGGCTAAAGACATCAGTTGGGCTAACAGCCTTATTCCGGCGCAGGACAACGTCTGTCCAGGTCACATCCATAGCACCTTCGCTCCCGACCAGGCGCAAGAACGTTGTGCCTGAAGTGCCATCAACAAAATTCACACGGAGTGAGAGGTTGAATGGTGGATGTGCCTCAGTCTCTGGGTAGTCGAACATTCCCAGCAAGATGTCGGGTACCTCGCGCCCATCCTTCCAATAACGCAGTCCACCCTGCGCCATGATCTTACGCGGGCCCAGAGATGAGGTGATGAAATGGAGACTTGAGAATAGGTGGACGAACAGGTCACCGGAGACCCCAGTGCCGTAGTCGCGATAGTTTCGCCAGCGGAATATACGCAACGGATCGTAGGGTTTCGGAGGAGCATCACCGAGAAACATTTCCCAATCGACGGTTTCTTCAGAGGCGTCTTCAGGGATAGCGTATTGCCAGGCACCGATCGGATCATTACGTGCCCAAAATCCTTCAGCGTAGTTCAGTTCTCCAATCTCTCCTGCGGCGAGTAATTCTTTTGCCTTCTCATTACCAAGGGAGCTCATCCCTTGGCTACCGACCTGGAAGGTTTTCCCGGATTCATTTTGTGCCCTGACTACATCGGCACCTTGGGCGATGCTGTGCACCATGGGTTTCTCACAGTACACAGATTTCCCAGCCGAGAGTGCTTCTACAGAAATCTGTTTGTGCCAATGGTCCGGAGTACCACAGATCACAGCATCAACATCATCTCGCGCTAATACTTCACGGTAGTCACGGGTGGTGAACAAGTCTTGTCCATAATTTTCACGCGCAGCTACCAGGCGGCCATCGAAACAGTCTGCTACGGCGACAAGTCTCACTCCTGGAACGCTCAGTGCCGTTTCAACATCCGCCATCCCCATCCCTCCAGCTCCGATGACTGCTAGTTGGATCTGGTCATTGGCAGACTGATACTCTTGCCTTACGAGAGTGTGGATGCGATTCCGTTCCCTGATGGATAAGAACTCAGGCGCTGCGCCACCGGCTAAGGCACCAGCTGCGAGGCTGCTCAGAAACTTACGACGGGACTGTGGGGTTGCTGGGTGAATCATTTTTCGCTCTCACGGGCGGGGTTTGGTCTAGTACTCGTATTGTCCGCGACTGCTAGGTTGCAAACGCAAAGCCTAGAAGCCGTTCGTTACAATGCGTGGTGACTACCTGAATTGCCAGCAAATCAGCCACGGTAGCATCTTACCGTGCCTCCGACTCAGAATGGACCCGGGCCAGCCCCGAAGGACGGACAATGCTCAAAGCCATACGATGTTCGCTTACGATCTCGGTTCTCTTAGTAGCTGCCCAGCATGTCAGTGCCCAAGTCGATCTTGGAGCCTTGCAGGACGAAGCGGTGGGTTGGCTCCAAGAATACATTCGTATCAATACCATAAATCCTCCGGGCAACGAGATTCGGGGAGCCGAATTCTTTGCACGGTTGTTCGAAGCAGAAGGCATTGAATACGAGATTGCTGAATCCGCGCCAGGCAGAGGAAATATTTGGGCTAGACTAGAGGGCGGTGATAGACCAGGTATCGTCCTGCTACACCATATTGATGTGGTACCGGCGGACGAGCGTTATTGGGATAATGATCCACTCTCGGGCGAACTGAGAGACGGCTATATCTACGGCCGTGGTACTCTCGACACGAAGACGAGTGGCATTCTGCATTTAGCGACCTTCCTGGCACTTCACAGGTCAGGCATTCCTCTCAACCGAGATGTGGTCTTCATGGGAACTGCTGATGAAGAAGCTGGGGGCTTCTTCGGAGCAGGTTGGCTCGTTGAAAATCGTCCCGAGCTCTTCAGTAATATTGGGTTCTTACTCAATGAAGGCGGCGGCGGCTCGGTCGTTGAGGGCAGAGTACAGTTTGGGGTCGAGGTAACTCAAAAGGTGCCCTATTGGTTACGCCTAAGAACAACGGGTGAGCCGGGGCATGGTTCCCGACCGCTCGTCTCGTATGCTTCACTCGAACTAATTGAGGCCCTGGAGCGTCTGCGCCTTCACGAATTTGAAGCACGTATTATTCCTGCGGTTGACTCCCACTTCAGAGGCATGGCAGCGCAGCATCCCGAGCCTTGGCAAACGCGATTTCAAGATTTTGGCTCTGCGATCCAAGAACCTGAGGTGTTGGAGGAACTTCAACTCTATAACCCATCGCTTCACACGTTGACCCGGAATACTTGCTCGATCACACGCTTTGAAGGGAGCAACAAAATTAACGTAGTGTCACCAGAAGTTTGGGCAGAGATTGATTGCCGACTGCTACCTGACCAGGATCCTCAAGTATGGCTCAGGGAGCTTCAGGGTGTGGTAGGTCCTGAAGTGGAGATCGAGGTATTAATGGGGTTTACACCCGCAGTCTCAACCACCGAAACTCAACTCTACGAGATGATCCGGGACGTGACTTTAGAAGAGCTGCCTGGAGCTAGCTTTGTGCCACAGGTTCAAGGTGGGTTTACGGATAGCCATTTTTTCCGGGACCTTGGCATTGTTAGCTACGGGTACAGTGCAACAGCGACACCCTCGGAGGATGCTGGGGGCGTTCATGGGAATAATGAACGTGTAACAGAAGAGAATGTCCGCCGCGGCGTGACTATGACGGTCAAGATTCTAGAGCGATTCGCCGCCACGCGACCAATTTCAGAGGAAGAGTGACGATGGGGAAAATCAACGTCTGGTCAACGGAGTCTCGTGAGATCATGGAAGGATATCATGGGCGCTTCATTCATAGCGAACGCACCACTCACGTTTATTGGGAAATTGATCCAGGAAAGCCACTCCCAGAACATGATCATCCCCATGAGCAGATCGTGAATGTGCTCATGGGCACTTTCGAGTTAATAGTGGACGGGACGTCCCATGTGCTCGAAGCGGGAGACGTTTTTGTGGTTCCTCCGGATGTGCGACACACTGGTGTAGCCCATACCCCTTGTAGGATTCTCGATGTCTTCGCCCCGGTCCGGGAGGATTACCTATGAAAGCGCTTAGCACATTCACTAGCCTGATAGCAGTAATACTACTTGCAAGTGCTTCGGCTTTGATGGGCCAGGTTAACACTGAATCCGCTGATGATAAGATTGCTCCCTGGCCGCCTGTCGCGACCTTCTCGATCCTCGGCTATGACCCGAATACTGGGGAAGTAGGTGGAGCTGTGCAGTCTCGGGTCTTTGCGGTGGGAAACGGAGTTCTTTGGGCTGAGGCGAATGTAGGTGTCGTCACGACTCAGGCGATTGTGGACGTTAGTTACGGACCACAAGGCTTAGAGTTGCTCCGGCAGGGGTTAAGTCCGCAGGAGATTGTCGACCGACTCCTCTCCGATGATCCAGATCCCCGTCCCGAAGATTGGACAAAGCTCGGGCGGCAATTCTCTGTGATGGACTCCCAAGGCAATGTCGCAACCCATACCGGGCCACGCGCTTCTGACTGGGCAGGGCACCGGGTTGGTACTCATGTATCCGCACAAGGAAACATATTAGCTGGACCAGATGTGGTTGATATGATGATAGAGGCCTTCGAGGGGACGGGGGGACATCTATCATTCCGCCTTCAGGCCGCCCTTGAAGCGGGTCAAGCTGCTGGTGGTGATAGCCGGGGTATGCAGTCAGCAGCGATGCTCATTGTCAAGGAAAACGGTGGGGTTTGGCTCAACAATGATGTCGTACTGAGGCTCCAAGTTGATGACTCTGACAATCCGATTGCGGAGCTTAGGCGGCTTGTTGAACTGGCTGCCCGCCAGCGGGATCGGATCAGGGGCCGCTAGCTGTTCGAACTAACCCTACTACTAAGGAGACTGCCCGGATTCAGCAGTGCTCTTCATATGCAGTGCGCAGATCACTCGCTATGTCTTCTGTATTCCGACCCTCAATCAAGTGACGCTCCATGAAGTAGACGAGATCCCCATCCTTGAAGAGTGCGACTGAAGGGGATGAGGGCGGAAAGCCGACGATGTACTCACGCGTGCGCTCGGTAGCTTCTAGATCTTGACCGGCGAAGACTGTAGTAAGTACTTCAGGCCTCTTCTCCCCCTGTAGTGACATGTACACCGCGGGACGCATCATCCCTGCGGCACAGCCACAGACTGAATTCACCGCTACGAGAGTGGTTCCCTTGCCTGCGCTGAGCACGGCATCCACCTCTTGGGGCGTCTTCATCTCACTGAAGCCGACTCGCACGAGGTCCTCACGCATAGGGGCTATCATCATTTCTGGGTACGGCATGGTATGGCTCCTGGTGGCTTATTCAGAGCCAAAGTTACCCATGACAGGGCTTGGGTTCCACCGGTGGGCTTCAACAGCCCCGTTGCAGCACCACGCTTAGGCGGCCACCTTTTTGTTATGCCAGCCGCGACTCAGATCGTGCGACTCAACGTCAACGGTGACCTGCGAGAGATTGGGGTGCCGATGCACTTCACTCTTTTGGAAGCCTTGAGGTACGAGCTTGGCCTCACGGGCTCCAAGCAAGGGTGTGATAAGGGTGACTGTGGTGCCTGCACGGTCATCCTAGATGGCCGACCCACATTATCTTGTATCACTCCGGTCTGCGAGGCTGAGGGACATAGCGTCGTAACCGTCGAAGGTTTGGCTGATGTGGATGGCCCTCATCCGTTACAGGATGCATTCGACTTACATGGTGCAGCTCAGTGCGGGTTCTGCACGCCTGGCATCCTATGTTCTGCCGCTGCCCTTCTTGAAAAGACAACTTCTCCTTCAAGAACAGAGATCAAGGAGGCTTTGGCCGGAAATCTTTGCCGATGCACAGGCTACTCCAAGATCTATGATGCTGTGATGAGCGCAGCCCAGAGATTGAAAGTCGAAGCTCATCTAGATAGGTCACACAGATGATCGGTAAACCACGTAAGTCTCAGTCGGACTTGCAGTTAATTGGTACGCCGATGCGAAAAATAGAGGGACTTGATAAGTCCACCGGTCGGGCAGTGTATGCGGATGATATAGTGCTTCCGGGGATGCTTCATGGAAAAATCCTCAGGTCTCCCTATCCTCACGCTCGGATTATGTCGATTGACGTGTCAGAGGCTGAGAAACTAGAGGGTGTGCACGCGGTCATTACAGGTGGTGACATTCCGACCAAGTACGGCATTATCCCTTGGACGGC
>DLRL01000069.1 GCA_002501085.1 Gemmatimonadales bacterium UBA7889 | reverse complement strand
ACAGTTCTCACGCATCCGCGCACGATAGCGTTCTAGCTGTAGGGATCCTCCAGCTCTCCGAATGTTGCGTACTCGCTATCCCAAACACGCCCGCCCGCTGCCGCCGGACGGCAACTCTTCAGTCGCAGATCCCCACAGCGCGTTGAAGAGCAGTTTGAAGGTGTTCCTCGTCTGCCCACGGAAGTGTGGCGTGAAGGAGAAGAGGATGACTCGCCCCGAACCGACCACGACCTGGCCCACAGCCGTATGACCCGCCAGGTATTCGTCTCCTCCGAGAGTCCATCCGCTCACGAGGTAGTCCGTCTCAGCGTAACAAATCGGGGTCGAGACTCCAGATCGTCGCAAGGTGGGCTCAAGCACCTGGCTGCGTGAGAAGAGTGCAAATGCCTCCGAAGCCATCCCGTATCCCAACGGGTGGGTCGGATCAACCTCAAGCCTAATGATCGAGCCAGGCAGGAAGAAGTCTGACGATGAAACGTCGCGCGTGCGGTTTCGAAATGGGAGGTCAAAGGTGGTAATCGCATAGTCAACTGAAGCGTCGAAGGCCACCAGCCAGCCACCATCACTGACGAACGACCGCAACGCTGCTGCACCGTCTGCACCAAGGCCTCCGGTGTACTGATCCTGTATCGATCCCGGAGCATTCCCGTCTCGGATCCCCGATTCCCCCTGTGCAGGCAGGATGACCACGTCGAACTCGGCCAGATCCCCGCCCCTGATGTCTGCGTCCCATACGTTCTCCCAAGCTATGCCGTATTGATCAAGCACCCAACGCGTCCACCCCTCCGGCATAGCCCCCTGCCATGAGCGATAGATCGCCACCCTCGGTGCTCGAACAGCCGCCAGCTGTCCGCCTACAGGAGATGAGGACAATCCCGTGAGGGTGAGACCCAGGTCGCCCGCTAACTGCTCGGCTGCGGCTTCGCTGAGGTCGGGAAGCCAGAATGCCCCCGCCGGCACGTCACCATCGGTGGTGGAGATATTTCGTGTTCCTCGGAAGGCCTCGCCACCCTCCTCTAGGTATTCTCGGAGCCCTCGGTACACCCAGTTCGACTCGCTGTGCAGGAGGTATCCGGCCGAGCCGCTCCCTACCACGTCTCCCTCCGCCGGGCGAACGACCCCCCACTCACCGGATGGCATCTCAAACGGCTCTTCAACGTTCACCGCTTCGAGGCCCATCTGGAAGCGGAGTTCGTAACCCGTCATATCGTACGGGGGTTCGGGTGGGCCGCCCGGAAACTGCCTGCGGTCAGGGTATTCCTTCGGCTCCATGAGATCAACCACATAGGGCCTGAACGCTTGAGGAGGAATCACGTAGGACCCGGCCGGGAAGTCATGCCCTCCTGCCGAAAAGTCCTCACTGGCCAACAGGAACTCAATCCCCGACTGAGACATGAGCTCCATGAACTCAACCACGGAACTCCGATCGTGCGAAGCTTTCGGATCAAGGATGTATGCAAACGGACCACCCTCGGCACCCATCCCGCGCTCGATCTGCCTCTTGCCCATCCAGTAGTGATTGAACAGGTACTCGTTCTTGAGAGTCGCTCCGGTGGCAGCCACGGCCTTCGCCGCGGTCATCATGTAGTCCATCGCATCGCGGATGTGCCAGCAGCCCCCCAACCACGGGTTGTTGTAGTTGGTGGACGGGGTGAGTGCCGGAAGATCGCCTGCTCGTGCGCCGAACGACTCAGGGATCTCATCCTCATCGTAGCAACGGGGTGTTGCGTATCCGGCTCCGGCAGTCTCCGTAAGGAAACCGAGCATGTTGTGGTAGTCCGGTCCGCCCCGCATCGAACCGTTCCACCAGAGATCAAAAACGATGCCACTGTTCACACCTGTCTTCCCCTCCACGTCGAAGCGCTTGCGCATCGAATGGCCCATCTGGTTAAGTGAGCTGACCAGAAGCGGGTCCAAGTTCGGGTTGACCGGATTCTCAAAGGGGGGCATCCAAATTCGGCCTGGAAAAGGGCTGCTCTGATGCTGGTTGTAGACGATCTGGGGGAACCAGTTGTGGTAGAGCTGTCGCGTAACAGCCTGTGTCTCGACTTGCGTAAGCATGTACCAGTCACGGTTGTTGTCGTGACCGATGTAGTGGTGATAGAGTTCGGGCACTCGTGACATCTCGAACTCGGTCCCCACGTTCGACATGTACCAGTCCGCGACGATATTGAGACCATCCGGGTTCATATTCACCATTAGGAGGAGGATCGTGTTCTCTCGGATCTGCTGCGTCTCGGGAGATTCATCGGTCGCAAAGTGGTACGCCATCTCCGGCATCACCTGTCCGTGTGCGACCTCCGTTGCATGCAGTCCGCCATCGATCCAGATGATCGCCTTTCCCTCCTGGGCCAGCGCCCGGGCCTCATCCTCCATCAGGATCGTGCCGTACCCCCCATCGGGGTCTCGCGCGTAGGCGAGCGTGCGAGTGATCTCCTTGTAGCGATCCATCCGAGCGAGGTTTCCTGGCGTCGATATCGCGGCGACGTAGAGCGGTTCACCTCGGGTGCTCTCTCCAATCTGCTCGAGGTCTATCCGGTCCGTGGAAGCCGCAAGCGCTTCGAAGTATTCTGAAACAAGTCCGTAGTTAGCGAGCTTATAATCCTCTCCAGGTGCGAAGCCGATGATGTCGGATGGCCTGGGCACACCTGACTCTCCGGGTACACACGCATAGGTAGTCAGGAGTGCGACATAGAGCCCCGCTCGAACGAATCGATAAAAAGATGGATTCCGACACGCCATGATGCTTTCTCCATGATTGAAATCGTGAGCTGTGATTTTTCACAGTAGACACAGCCCAAAGTGCAGAAGAGTGAGACCTGCTAGCTCTTTAGGTTCTCGGCAAAGCTCAACATTCTCACGCTCCCTTAAGTGGAGGAGTAATATGACGGATGCCGAACCCCCGGGGGGTGCTTAGTACCATGGTGTATTCAATAGCTCTTGGCTGTCAGGGATACCACTAGATCAGCAGAAGGGAAAGCCACTCCCACATAAGACAGCATCGGACGCTCAAAACAGTGTTGTATAGTCCAGCGATGGGTTCAGTGAAATAGAGGGGGGTACATGGCCCCCACGGGTGCGTTCCTTGAATCCTTGTGTGTATAACCCGTTGGTCACAGTTTACTCAATTACTATGGACAAAGAATTTTGTCTCTCTGTACGGTACGTAGGATGCGTCAAATTTACCTCAAGAACTCAACGCTCCTTCTGGGCCTCACTTTCATCGGAGTGGGGATCACCAGCCCACGTATGGAACATCACTCTGCCCAGCCCCTCGCTTCGGCAGAGATCCCATCAAACCCGGAACAGGATGATTCGCACGCACACGATGACCACTCAGGCGACGCGAATACCAGCCAACAACATGCGCATGAGGGGACGTGCACCTGTTTGGGGATATGCGACGTCGGAGATCTCTCGTTTGATATCGACGTTGATCTCATGCTTTTGTTGGTCCACGGTGAGGGCTTGCTCGCCCAACCGTTGGAGTCAACGAATGATGAATTGTATCTCGTTCCCCCGGACTTCATACTCCCGTTCGCGGATGGACCTCCTCGGGCTACCTGACCCAGAGTGAGCGATCCCGGCCCAGTGCCGGGACCTAATCTTCCGCACGTCACACCCATATGTCCGGGTGTGCACTATACGTTGGAGTATTGCTATGATCAGCAATCGTCTTGGCGTGGCTTGTCGTACGTCCATGTGGATGTGGATGACTACCGGGTTGGTCTTAACACTTATGCCAGTTGGCATGTTCGCACAGGAGAGTAGCTCGATTCGGGGTACGATCGTTGCACGGGCGGGTGGGGAGCCATTGGCTGGAGCCGCTGTCCGCGTCGAGGGCCTGACCCAGTGGTCGTCTGCCCTTGGCGACGGCAGCTTCACACTCACCGTACCCGCAGGACGCCACACTGTGTCAGTTGAAGCGCTAGGCTACCGGACACTTACGCTCGAAGTTGAAGTAGCACCCGGTAGCACCGTCACCCTCGATTTTCCTCTCGAGCCACGCCCTCTAGCCCTGGACGGAATACAAGTCTCGGTACTCCGCCCGGACCTGAGGCCTACGAGTACCCTAAGAGGGCGCGCTGTCGAGGAATCCAATCCCAAGGACGTGGGTGAACTACTCCGAGCTATCGACGGCGTGGACGCGGTCCGGCGTGGACCCCTAGGTCTGGATCCAGTCGTTCGGGGTCTTCGTGAAACTGAAGTCGGCACCTATCTCGACGGCACACGCATGTTCCCGGCAGGACCCGCGCGCATGGATTCGCCCCTTACCCATCTCGACCCAAGTGCCGTCCGCTCAATGGAGGTCGTGAAGGGTCCGTACGCGCTCACTTGGGGTGCAGGCAACCTAAGTGCGATTCGAATCGAGACACAGCCGCTTCCGGAGGTGGAGACCAGCCCTAGGGGAAGCCTCGCAGCGGGGTATGACAGCAACCTCCAGGCATCCGAAGCCACCGGGAAGGTCTTCGGCCGGGCAGGAAACGTATCCTATTTCGTCCACGGCGCCTGGAGGGAGGGAGACGACTACAAGTCGGGGGACGGATCCGTAGTCCCTGGGACTTTTGATTCGTGGGACATCCGCGGAAAGTTGGGCTTCGATGTTGGAGATGGATCCGACCTTGTCCTGTCAGCCGGATACCAAGAGCAGGGGCCGATCGACTACCCCGG
>DLRL01000036.1:16601-20323 GCA_002501085.1 Gemmatimonadales bacterium UBA7889 | reverse complement strand
CAGATGGTGGTCAGACTGTTAATCACCTACACCTACACCTGCTTGGTGGCCGGGCGCTCCGGTGGCCACCAGGATGAGAGTGGTTTCCTCCGATTGACTCGGTACGTTACTAGGATCGCTGTTTTGGTTGGCCTAATAAAACCCAAGTGAAGGGAAGAGTGACCCGTGTCTCACGAACTGAAGAACCGATTGAGGTCTGACCTTACATCTGCGAGAAAAGACCGTGATAAGCTTCGCACGCTTGTCCTTTCGACCATTCTAGCCGATGTCCATAACAGGGAAATA
This sequence comes from Gemmatimonadales bacterium UBA7889, assembly GCA_002501085.1. Taxonomy (GTDB): domain Bacteria; phylum Gemmatimonadota; class Gemmatimonadetes; order Longimicrobiales; family Gaopeijiaceae; genus UBA1142. The sequence goes on along the minus strand of DLRL01000036.1, from coordinate 20,038 downwards.
GAACTGAGGGCAGAGCTGAGTGATGACCAAACTATCCAGGTGCTCTCAAGAGGTATCAAGCAGCGGAAGGATGCCGCGTCTCAGATGCGTGCCGCTGGTCGTGATGAGCTTGCCAGTGGAGAAGAAGCTCAGCTTACAGTCTTGAGTGAATATCTCCCAGAAGGTATGTCAGAAGATGAGGTTAGAGCGTTGGTGCGGGCTGCAATTGAGGACGGCGTAGACCAAATGGGGATGTTGATGGGTCAGGTCATGCCGCAAATCGGAGGCCGATATGATGGTAAAGAAGCAAACCGGATAGTGCGTGAAGAACTTGGCCGGTGAACTTGATTCACAAATCCAAACTAGGGTCAGGGCAAGGTTACGGGGGTGAGTGAGCAAAGAAGGGTCTCGCTGTCACGTTCTGTGCTACAGGTTCAGAAGGGTACAAGCGTACGGGTTCGTACAACCGGAATTCGGGGTAAAGTGATTGAGGTCAGTCGTGATCGTGTGATTCTTGAAGCGGGGGAACTCAAGCTAGATATGGCTCTTTCAGAAATCGAAGCGATCACTGCTCGGCCTGAGGGTATCCAGAGTGATCAAAACAGAGGATGGCAGGGGCCCGAGTTGGGAACGGCCAGATTTGAAGTCGACCTCCATGGAATGCGGGTGAATCAGGTGGAACTTGAGCTTTCGAGAGCATTGGATGATGCAGTTTTGGAGGATCTCTCTGAGATCCGCGTTATTCACGGCAAGGGTACAGGAGCACTCCGCAAACGTGTGGCTGAGATACTTGAAAAAGACTTACGTGTAATGGACACCCGCATGGGTTATCCCTACGAAGGCGGAGCGGGTGTCACAATTGTGATGTTTGGCGGAGAACCATGATTCCCGATGAAGTAGTCGAAGAAATCCGCGCCCGCGCCGATATTGTTGATGTCATTGGCGAATTTGTAGCGTTGAAGAAAGCCGGCAAGGAATTCAAAGCGAATTGCCCGTTCCATGAGGAACGCACTCCAAGCTTTCACGTTGTTCCTGATAAGGGCTTCTTCAAGTGTTTTGGATGTGGCCAGTCGGGGGATGTATTCAAGTTCTTGATGGAACGCCAGGGTATGGATTTTGTGGAGGCTGTAAAACACGTAGCCGGGCGAGCTGGGGTCGAAGTACGTGAGGTAAAGAGGTCTGCCGAAGAGGACGACCCGAATCGTCCTCTATACGCTATCAACGCGTTTGCACAGGATTGGTTTCGAGAGTGTCTCACAGACCCTGATGGTGGTGCGGCGGCCCGAACCTACATAGAAGGGCGAGGAATCAGTCCAGAAGTAGCAGGACGATTTGGCGTGGGGTATGCCCCGGATGATTGGGAGGCATTGCGCAGTGCTGCAGGGAAGCACGGACTAGAAGACGACCTTATGCTGGAGGCGGGCCTCCTTAATACGAGTGATCGCAAGAAAGACCCGTACGATCGTTTTCGGGGTCGTATCATGTTTCCCATCGAAAGTGTTTCGGGTCGGGTCATCGCATTTGGCGGAAGAGATTTTGAGTCAGATCAAGCAGGCGCACCCAAGTATCTCAATTCTCCAGAGACGCGGATCTACAGGAAAGGTGAAAATCTATACGGACTGTCGTGGGCTCGGCACGCCATCCGCCGTGAAGAGTGTGCACTATTGGTTGAAGGGTACATGGACGTGGTCTCACTAGCAGCCCATGGTTTCAATCACACAGTCGCGTCTCTGGGAACCGCTCTGACACCCGAGCAGGCAAGACTTTTGGCACGCTACACAAAGCGCGCACTGATACTCTTTGACTCGGATGCTGCCGGTCTACGGGCCACGTTCAAGGCTGGGGACACCCTTCTAGAAGCCGGACTCCATCCAGGAGTAGTCACTTTGCCATCGGGTGAGGACCCAGATACAGTTGTGAGAAATCAAGGTCCGGAAGCTCTGGGTGAATACCTGGATCAGGCAGTCGATGTTCTCGATCGTAAGCTTCAGATCCTCGAGGAGAGAGACTATTTCTCCTCTATCGGGGGAAAAAGGTCCGCGCTTGATCGCCTGTTGCCCACTATCCGATGCGCAGCGGATGCTGCCCTTCGGGACATCTATGTGACCAAGGTTGCAGGCAAGACAGGAGTCCGTAGAGAGACTCTTGAAGAAGAGTTGAAGAAGCAGCGCCCACACCTCGCAAAGACAACCAAAGCCTTTAAATCCGGAGAATACCCTAGTAAGCCCTTGCCCTTAGTGCCAAAGGCTACAGTAGAACGACAGGTGCTCCTCATGATGACCAAAGGCCCTGAATGGGTGGAACGAGCTACGGAATTGATCTCACCGGAGGACTTTGACGATCAGTCGTACCGCACCATCTTTCACGCTCTTCTTGATAACCCTGAACTGCGCGTCGTCCCCGCGTCTATGGACGCTCTAGCTGCTCAGAAATTTGAGGAGATTCTGTCGGATCCGATGGAGCTCAATCACGGGCTGGAAGTATTCAGGAAGTCCGTGGATCGGATTCGTGCAGAGGTACGTTACCAACATGTCAAAGATATCCAGCATCAGATAGAATTGACACAGGATGAAGATGAGAAATTAGAGCTTCTTAAGACGCTGAAAGAGTGGACAAAAGAAGTGCGTGACCTGGATCCGACAATTCTGCAAAGACACAGTGCGTCGGTGGGCGATACAACCTAAGAGAGCGGAGCACATGACGGAGCAAGATCGTAGCAACCTTGTAGAGCTTCAACGAATTGACCTTAAGATCCTTGCGGCACAACAGCGGATAAGGGAATTCGATCCGTTACTTGACGAGGTTGAGCAACCAGCGCTGGTGTTGGAGAGTGATGCAGAGAAGACACGAGCTCGACTCAAGGAAATAAACCTAGAAGAACGTCAGCTGGAACTAAGCGTAGTGGAGAAACGCGAACGCCAGAAAAAATTAGATGAACGATCGGGGTCAGTAAGAAATCTCCGAGAAGAAGCAGCGGTCAGTGCAGAGCTCGAGATGGTGAAACGGGCGTTGCAGAATGATGAGCAGGAAGCACTATCGCTACTTGATCAGATCCGGAGAATGGAAGGTCGTCTAGAGGAACTAGATGAGGCGATAACTGAGGCTCGAGCGTTCGTTGGTCCGCGATTAGAGGAATTGAGATCTGGACGTGACACGGCTGAGAAAGAACTTGATACAATGGAGCAGGATAGGGAGAATTTTGTTGATACAATGGATGCAATGGAGCTCAGGTTATATGAAGGCATCAGGCGAGGTGGAAGGGTTACCGCAGTTGCGGTTCTGACCGAAGATGGTGCCTGTAGTCATTGTTTTGGGATCGTTCCTCCTCAGCTTCAGAATGAAGTCAGACATGGAAAGGCTCTGATCCGATGTGAGGGATGTGGGGTTATTCTCACCGTGACTGAGCACGGAGACGATCTAGCGGAAGTGCTGGATGCTGAGGAAGAAGCTGCTGAAGA
>DLRL01000036.1:3078-16246 GCA_002501085.1 Gemmatimonadales bacterium UBA7889 | reverse complement strand
GAAGAGCCAGCTGAGGAAGAAGCTGCTGTATCCCAAGAAGTCTCTGGAGGAACAGTAGATGAGGATCAGGTAGACGAGTGACAAGTGGTGGGCCTCGCGGAGGAGAGTCCGGTGGCCTGGGTCCAGGAAGCTATCTATCGAAGCGCCGGTGGGTCATCTCTGAACAACCTGATTCGGAGACCATTCAATCTCTCATTGATGAGCTGCGATTACCCGAAACGGTCTGTGCACTTTTAGCTGTCCGAGGATTAACACCCCCGGAAAAAGCAAAGCGTTTCTTACGACCAGACCTTAGTCAACTCCACGACCCTGCGACTCTGGCAGATGCAGAGATCGCTGCTGAGCGGATTACTGAATCAATCAATTCTCATCAAAGAATTCTTGTGCATGGGGACTACGATGTTGATGGAATAAGTGCAGCGGCACTTATGACTCGCTGGTTAACCTCTTTAGGTGGGCAGGTCGTTCCTTTCGTGCCACACAGACTCAGAGATGGTTATGACTTTGGGGCTGCAGGGTTGCAGGCAGCGCGCGATGTGGGAGCCGAGCTAATCATTACTGCTGACTGCGGCACTGCTGCACACCAGACTGTGGAAGCTGCTCGTGCAGCAGGGATTGATGTAATCATTACTGATCATCATACGGTTTCTGATTCACTTCCTAATGCCACCGCAGTGGTAAATCCATTAAGACCAGATTGTGCGTATCCAAACAAGGGGCTTTGTGGTACGGCACTGGCTTATAAGATCTGTGAATTAGTGGCGATAGCAGCTGGTAAGGACCCCGAACCACTCGTCGAATACCTTGACCTAGTTGCTCTCGCCACGGTGGCAGACATGGTTCCTCTGTGCGGAGAAAACCGGAGTTTAGTACACTTCGGTCTGCGCCGTTTTGCCCATACTATCGTTCCTGGGATACGAGCCCTCCTCGATGTCACAGATATTTCGGGCCAGGACATCACAGAAAGAGAGATTGGCTTTGTAATTGCACCAAGGATTAATTCTGCTGGTCGGGTTGGTGAGACTACAGACGCCCTCCAGCTTCTGTTAACTAACGATCCTTCTGAAGCTCTTTTGCTAGCAAGAAAACTTGACCAGACCAATCAGGAACGAAGAGCAGAAGATCAGCGGACTTTTGACGAAGCTCTAGAGCTACTCGGACGTGATTATGATCTGAGTCGTGAAATGGGCGTTGTTCTGGCTAACGATGGGTGGCATCCTGGAGTGATTGGTATTGTTGCTACCAGGATCGTGGAAAAGATCCAGCGCCCAGTTCTAATAATTGCCCTAGAGGGAGAAAGAGGTCGCGGAAGCGGGCGCTCAATTGCTGGATTCAACCTCTTTGAGGCGTTGAAGGAATGTTCAGAGCACTTAATCCGTTTCGGTGGTCATAAGCAAGCCGCGGGAATGGATGTGGCTCGGGAAGCCCTGCCTGATTTGCGCGAGGCCTTCAACATTGCTGCTAACCAGCGGTTCTCCATGGATGAGCTACGCTCCGAGTTGTTCGTGGACCTTGAAATAAGTCTCGCTTCGATAGACCTAAAGTTAATTCACTGGCTTAAGTACTTAGGCCCACATGGCATAGGTAACACTTCTCCGGTTTTTATTATCCGTGAGGTGGCGTTTGAGCAAACCAAGATTGTCGGTACTAATCATATCAAGACGACGTTGATCGGGAATGGTGGTACTATGGAGGCGATCGGCTTTGGTTTGGCTGATAGGCACTCACCTGACAACCTTTCCCACGGTCTATACGACATTGCAGTTCAGCTTGAGCGAAATGAATTCAGGGGAAAAGTCAGTGTGCAGGCTCGCCTTCTCGAAATCAGAGTGCATAGGAAAGACAATTGAGGATTATTGCGGGATGTTGGAAGGGACGACGCTTAGGCTCTTTAGGGGGGACTAGCATTAGGCCTACGGCCGATAGGGTTAGAGAGGCATGGATGTCGGCAATGGGTGGGCATATGGATAAAATCACCGTACTTGACCTTTTCTCAGGCTCCGGTGCCCTTGGACTGGAAACGCTAAGTCGGGGGGCTGCATCTGCAGTTTTTGTTGAGCAAGACCGAGGCGCTCTTCGCATTGTCCGAGCCAACATCAAATTGCTTGATGCCTCAGATAAGTGCATGGTTGTAGAGGATGACGTGTTCCATTATTTGGATGGGAACCGTAAGGTTTTCGATATTGCTCTTGCGGATCCACCCTACGGGACTGCAGCGTCAGTCAAGCTAGTTTCTTTTTTTCTTCAAAGACCCTTTGCGCGTGAGCTTTGGTTGGAGCATCGTTGGGGGGAAGAGTTAGACACGGATGATGTCGCGCGCACGAGGCGTTACGGCGATACTGCAGTCACGACTTTTACTACTTGATCATGAGCCCACACAGACCTGTCATCGCAATTTATCCAGGCTCTTTTGATCCGATCACTAAGGGTCACGAAGACCTTGTACGACGCACCCTCCGTGTTACGGACCGACTAGTAGTTGCTGTTAGCAGTACTTCTACGGAAAGCAAAGAACACTTGTTTGATATAAACGAGCGTGTAGAACTCATCCAGGAAATTTTTGCCAAGAATGACCATGTTGAAGTCAGTAGATTTGATGGGTTACTTGTCGACTTTGCTCGTGACCTAGGTGCTCAGGTGGTTATTCGAGGACTGCGGGCTGTGTCCGACTTCGATTATGAGCTTCAAATGGCGCAGATGAACCAAGAACTTGGCCCAGAGATTGAGACACTGTTTCTTGTGCCTGAGGTAGAGTATTCCTTTTTGTCAGCTTCACTCGTTCGGGAAGTCGCGTCACTCGGTGGTGACGTGTCGAGATTCGTTTCTGCTGTAGTTCTCCAACGTCTCAAGGGAAAGATAGGTTAGTGACAAGCCTTCTTCTGCTTGGTGGGTTTCCCCAAGCCTATTGTTTTTCTGGTATTGGTCTATTGGTTAGCCAGTTATGCTAGTTGGTATGAGAGGGACTCCACGTAAATCCCCGTCGGTGCAAAACTTCCATGAGTTTTAAGGTCTTAGAGAGGGGTGACGTAACTCTCATTGAGATCGGAGGTGAGTTGATCGTAGGAAACCGACAATTACTCAAGGAGCAGGTGCTTGAGCAATTGGAGCGAGGAGGTCGTAAGTTCATAGTTGACTTCTCAAACACGGATTATATCGATTCATCTGGCCTCGGAGTCCTAGTGACACTCTCGAAGAAGATTCGAGAACAGGGAGGAGAGCTTAGCCTTGCTAGCCTTAGCGAAGATCTTCGAACCCTCTTCGAATTAACCAAATTGGACACTCTTTTCCTTTTCTCCGATTGAGAACAAGTTCGATGTACACTGGGATGAACCCACTGCTCTTCTAGTTGGTGACTGAGGCTCTTTAACCTCGGACATTATGGATTCCAACTTAGGCCGACCAAAGCGCTCGCTCAGCCAAAACTTCCTGGTCGATGTCAATATCCAGAAGAAGATTGTGGCTGCCTTGAGCACTGATGCTACGGAGGTGGTGGAGGTGGGACCGGGACGTGGTGCACTTACCCAGCATCTTGTGGGTGCGGTCTCTAAGCTCGTCCTGATAGAACTCGATCATGATTTAGCGGCGATGTGGTCTGAAAAATACAGAGACCATGATGATGTGACTGTCCTCCAGGGAGATGTGCTAAAGATTCCTTTCTGGGAATCAGTTGAAGATCCTTCTCAAGTTCATGTCATAGGAAATATTCCCTACAACATCACCTCTCCCATCATCTTTCGTCTCCTGGAGCGTCCACGTCCCAAGGGCATTTTATTGACCGTCCAGAAGGAGGTAGCGCAGCGAATCACGGCTCCGGTGGGGTCAAAGGAATATGGAGCCTTGTCTGTAGGAGTTCGCAGCATAGCGAGTGCTGAAATACTTTTCACAATCGGCAGGCATGCGTTCAAGCCTAAGCCAGGGGTGGATTCCGCCGTGATTCGAATTGTTCCAGTTCGCCCTGAGCCTCTTTCACTCGAAGAAGAGTTAAGCCTACGCAGGCTCGTGCGATCAGCTTTCCAATGGCGAAGAAAGCAACTCAAGAAAACCTTGAGGGATCATGAAGCACTCAACATCTCGCCAGAGCTAATTGAGGAGGTAGCTGAACGGGCCGAGATAAACCTCACGGACCGCCCAGAACGCCTGTCTCCCGAGGCATTCCTGAGACTCGCCGAGTCGTTGCCGTAATCCGTACCTGCCCGTACTTTCTTGTGAAGCTTTTCACAAGCGTCTGCCTACCCCGCGAGCTGCCTGGTTCGGTCCTTTGTCTAGACGCATATCCGATTCAACTGTTCGTCGGCTCTCACACTATCTGCGAGTGCTAGAGCTGATTCAGGGTGATGGTGGAGTGACGGTCTCAAGTGAGCAACTTGCAAGGCGCGGGCACACCACGGCAGCTCAGGTCAGAAAAGACCTTTCTCACTTCGGTTCCTTTGGTAAGCGCGGACTCGGCTACAGTGTAGATGAGTTAAAGGATCGTCTGAGGATAATCCTTGGCCTAGACCGAGTGTGGCGAGTAATTCTAGTCGGTGCAGGACGCATTGGCTCTGCATTGTTTGAGTATCCGGATTTCAAGAAGCGAGGATATGATTGCGTAGCTGTTGTCGACAGCGATCCTGCGAAAATTGGTGAAAAATGGGGTGAACGGGTGATCCGGCCAGCTGAAGAACTAGAGTCACTCATCAAGGAATTACATGCGACTTTAGTGATCCTCGCTGTCCCGGCGTCAGCTGCTCAATTGGTCGCAGAGCGCTCCGTAAATGCTGGAGTCAGAGGGATTCTTAACTTTGCTCCAGTGCAGATCCAAGTCCCGGAAGACATCCCGGTTGAAAACGTGAATCTTGTGATGGAACTCGAAGCTCTTTCGTTTCAGATAACCCGCGCCGTGACGCCTTGAAACACAGACCACGCGAAGGCAGGTGAAAGTAAAGGGTTGCCAGTCAGGATCGATGATTGAGGCCGGTCAGGCTGATACCTTTAAATCTGGAGCCAAGGCAATTATTGGTTGCCGTGACCACCTTATGCTATGAGCAGAGAGATCTGAGGATATCATGACAGAGTGGATTTCAAACCTACCTCTCAGTAGGGAAATGTCAGTAGGTTCTATTAGAGTCCACGCTATTGAGTCCGGTATTCAGTGGCTCGATGGAGGCGCCATGTTTGGTGTAGTGCCTAAACCTCTCTGGCAACGTCGAATTCCTTCTGATGACCAGAACCGAATTCCCCTCGCGCTGCGTTGTCTAGTCATAGAATCACCCGATGAACTCGTGCTGGTGGATACTGGGATCGGCAATAAGGAGAGCGAAAAATTTCACGAGCTCTATGGCGTAGAGAATGCCGGAAATCCAACTCGTTTAGAAGATGGTATAAAAGCCGCAGGGTTTATGCCGGACGATATTGGAATTGTATTGTGTACACATCTACACTTCGATCACGCGGGTGGTAACACATTCCAAGACTCTGAGGGCAACATTCGACCGGCTTTCCAAAACGCTCGTTATGTTGTACAGCGTGGCGAGTTTGATTTCGCTCACAGTGGAAATGAACGAATACAGGCAAGTTATCTGCGGCGGAACTTCGACCCCATAGAGGAAGCCGGCCTTTGGGATTTTGTTGAAGGTGCAACCGAAGTTATCCCAGGTGTCAAAGTGCTACCGACCCCCGGACATACTCCATTCCATCAGTCGGTTGTAATCGAGAGCGATGGAGAAACTGCATGTTTTCTTGCGGATGTATGTCCGACGGCAGCACACATCCCGCTTCCGTGGATCATGGGTTATGACCTTGAGCCGCTCGTTACTCTTGAGTCAAAGCGGAAGCTTTGGGCTTTAGCACGTGACCGAGAATGGCTGCTTATCTTCGAACATGATCTACTTATACCGTGGGGTCGTCTCGATATTGATTCAAAACGACCCCGACTTAAGGACAGCTAGGATATCCTGGACTGGATGTTCCTCCAAAGGACCCTTATGACATGATGGATCATCTTCGAGTGAGTGACCCAGATGTTTTCGATGCAATTATCTCGGAGGCTAGAAGACAAGGGGACGGACTCGAACTGATAGCCTCTGAAAATTTTGTTTCCCCGTCAGTGTTGGAGGCGATGGGGACCGTAATGACAAACAAATATGCCGAGGGTCTTCCTGCTAAGCGCTATTACGGAGGTTGCGAATTTGTTGATATTGTAGAGGAACTCGCTCGGGAACGGGCTAAAGAGCTTTTTAGTGCTGAACATGCTAATGTGCAACCACATTCGGGTGCTCAGGCTAATATGGCAGCCTATTTAGCATTTTTAGACCCAGGAGATAAAATCTTGGGAATGAATCTGAGTCATGGTGGCCACCTGACTCACGGATCGCCTGTGAACTTTAGTGGGCGTCTGTTTGAGGTTGCCGCCTATGGTGTCCGGGAAGATGATGGGCGAATCGACTATGACGCTCTGAGAGATCAGGCTCTTGCTGAGCGTCCGAGTATGATTATCGCTGGAGCAAGTGCCTATCCGCGGACGATCCACTTCGACGTTTTTTCCGAAATTGCGAAAGAAATAGATGCGATCTTAATGGTAGATATAGCCCACATAGCGGGGCTTGTTGCCACGGGACACCATCCTAGCCCGGTGCCGCACGCCACCGTGGTTACAACTACCACACATAAGACTCTTAGGGGTCCTCGTGGTGGCATGATTCTTTGCTCCCAAGAGCATGCTAAGGCAATCGACAAGTCAGTCTTCCCTTGTCTGCAGGGTGGACCACTTATGCATGTGATTGCGGCAAAAGCTGTCGCAATGCGCGAAGCACTGAAGCCGGAATTCAGGGATTACTCAGCTCAGGTAATAGCAAATGCGAAGGCTCTAGGCTCTGATCTCAATGATCTTGGCCTGCATCTAGTAAGTGGAGGCACTGATACTCACCTAATACTGCTTGATATAAGGGGTAGTCACGAAGACTTGACTGGTAAGGATGCAGAGGCAGCCTTGGAGGCGTCTGGGATCACCGTGAATAAGAATACTGTCCCTGGAGAGACACGTTCTCCATTTATCACATCAGGTCTGAGGATTGGGACCCCAGCACTGACATCGCGAGGTATGAAGGAAGCCGAGATGAAGCGTATTGCAGGTTGGATCTCACAAGTCTTAGAGTCACCTTATGATGAGAGCCGAATCCTGCGGATAAGAGGAGAAGTTCTGGAATTCTGTCACGACTTTCCGCTTTACAGGGAAATGCGATTTTCATAGAAATTAGGAGTGAGTAAGCTCGCTTACTAGCGAACAACATTTCAGCATCCCACATTTCGAATCATGACTGAGTTTACAAGCACTGATGAACTTCTAAGCCTCCTGCGAGAGAGGAATCCTCGTTTTGATCCGCGTTCATACTCGTTTGTACTTGAGGCCTTAAACTCAGTTTTCCATTCGCTCGGGGAGAAGAGGCACATAGCAGGTGCGGAACTTGCTGAGGGTGTCCGCCAGTTAGCGATAGAACGGTTCGGCCCCCTTGCTAGAACGGTCCTTGAGCACTGGGGAATTCACTCAACGCGGGATGTCGGGTCTGTTGTTTTTGCCTTAGTTGAGCAGAAAATCTTGACGACCCAGGATGGGGACTGCCCAGAAGACTTCGCTAACGTATTCGATTTTGAAGAAGCTTTTGAACTAAATTACCCCTGGGAAGCTCGAATTTGACGACGAAGATTCGGTATGAGAACCCGGATCTGAGATCTTTATTTACACGAGGTGACAGAGTACTTGAGGGTTGCTCGTTGTTACCACGCTGACGGGAGAGGTTGAATATGGAGCAAGAGAGCGAATTTCCAGAATGTCAAAAGTGCGGAAATGGGGTGCTGTTGCCACTTTCGGATTATGGTAGAGAAGGAGCTCCGATCCGCTACAAGGCTTGGGTATGCTCACATCCAGATTGCGGTTTCAATATTCGGATTGACAACGGCGAGGTGACAGTCGGTCGCCAGATAGGCCAGAGTTACAAATAATACGATCTGAATTAATGTCCCGGGTGGATGCGGATGGGGGGTCTGGAGCAGCACTCATTGTAAAGGATAGAGTCTGTGCCATGGACTTCTGGTGTGGCGGATAGCTTCGGTGTGTCACCAAGTACTTCGATGATTGATAGCAGAAATCCATTACGCCCTTTTGGACGAGAAGTGGTTTATGCACTGACTGCTGGGGAGTCTAAAACACTGGATAGTGCGGCTATCGAAACAGTGGGTGTGCCGCAGCCGGTACTAATGGAGAATGCTGGTCGTTCCGCAGCTCAGATAACTCAACGTTTGTTCTCAGAGGGGTCTGTAGTCGGGATTGTGGGTTCCGGCAATAACGGAGGAGATGCTCTGGTACTCCTGCGTACTCTGCGGGCCTGGGGCCGAGAAGTTTGTGCCGTACTTGTGGCTGAACGAGCTATGGACGACCCCCTTCTACATGGCTGGGATATCCCTGTGATCGTGGATGAGGTGCTCGACCAGAGTGGTTGGGATGCACTCCTTGGTCCCTGTGGAGTTGCCATAGATGGAATTCTGGGGACCGGTGCAAAGGGCCCACCTCGTGATCGCCAGGCTTCAGCTATAGCCCAGCTGAACAGGGCGTCTTGTCCGGTACTCGCGATCGATGTTCCCTCTGGGATCGATTCCTCAACGGGTGCAGTCCAAGGCGAGGCCATTCGCGCGACAGTGACGGTGGGGTTTGGGGCTCCCAAGCTCGGTAGTCTCCTCTCTCCCGCACGCACTCATACAGGCCGTCTAGTCGTTGTCGACATAGGCTTTCCACCTTCAGGAAATACGAGTGGCCTTGCACAGGTGATCACGCCTCTCTGGGCACAGAGACAATTGCCTAGTCGCCCCACAGATACCCATAAGCATGCCGTGGGACGTTTGACAATAATTGCAGGTCAGCCTGGTATGGCTGGAGCTGCGGTCTTGACTACCCAAGCGGCGTTGACTGCAGGTGTGGGCCTAGTCCGAGTATGCTCAGTGCCAGAGAACAGAGAAATTTTACAGAGATCTGCCCCCGAGGCGATCTATGTGGACGTCTCGCATGATGAGGCGCTTGAATTAGCCCTGGAGGATACTGACGCAGTAGTACTCGGGCCTGGCCTTGGGACTAACGGATTGTCTATCGACCTAGCGAACAAGGTTACTAAAGGGTCTGGACAGCCGCTTGTTCTGGATGCTGATGCTCTAAATCTGGCAGCAGAAGGTTTTTTTGATCTTAGAGCTCTTGGTAAGTCTCGGCCTATACTTTCGACGCCACATGCGGGTGAGATGAGTCGGTTACTCGGTGAGTCAAAGTCAAATATAATTGGAGATAGATTAGCTGCCCTACGGGAGGCGGTAGGGCGCTTTGAACATTGCTTCCTTCTTAAGGGAACTCCTTCTCTAATTTCCAATACGGGTAGAGGTATTCTAGTCGGGAGCCAAGGGACCTCCGATCTTGCCGTTGGAGGAATGGGAGACACGCTAACCGGAGTATGTGGAGGGTTAATTGCTCAGGGTCTGGGAGTGATGGAAGCCGGTGCCGTGAGTCTCTATCTTACGGGGAGGGCCGCGAACCTAGCTGCACGCGGAGCATCACTCACTCCCAGTGACGTGATCCGCTGGATGCCGGATGCGCTTATCGAGCGTGGTGCAGGAACCTCTGAACTAGGCTTCCCGTTTGTCTTTTATGATGCGGATGCTGCGAGGTGACTTCCCCCCGTGCCATTGGTCCCGTCCACTTCGGTCCTGGTGCAGAATTTGATCTAATTCGCAGGCTTGTTAACCCAGATGATTTACTCCCAATGGGAGTGAGTTTAGGCCCGGGAGATGATGCTGCGGTCCTTGAAGGGGGATGGGTTGTCAGCACAGACATATCCTTGGAGGATGTCCACTTTCGCAGAGGCTGGTTAGAGAATAAGGAAATCGGGTTCCGCGCGGTTTCATGTGCACTGTCCGATCTCGCTGCGATGGCTGCTGTCCCAGTGGGGGTTTTCGTATCGATGGCAGCCAATGACGGGGAAGTGGTGGAGGCACTGCAATCTGGATGTAGAGAAGCAGCTTCGGAGGCGGGAGCAGTGATTCTCGGTGGAGATCTCTCGAACACGTCAGGCCCAGTTTTCATTGACGTAGTTGGACTTGGTAGGACTAACCGACCTGGGTTAAGGAGTGGAGCTATTACCGGGAACGAGATTTGGGTTACAGGAAGGCTAGGAGCTAGTTCCACTGCTGTGCGGGTGTGGCAGCGTGGAGGTGAGCCACCACCCGAGGCTAGAAAAGCATTTGCTCGACCTTCCCCGCGATGTGAGGAGGGGTATTATCTGGTAGAGCAAGGTATTGCTAATGCCTTAATCGATCTCTCAGATGGGTTGGCTGGAGATTCAGCCCATCTAGCCGCAGCGTCAGGCGTGCAGATCATACTGGAGGCGGCTGCAATTCCTGTCGCACCTATCGCAGTTGAAGTCCTAGGACCCGAGGAGGCACTCCAAGTGGCACTCCACGGAGGTGAGGATTACGAACTATGCTTTGCAGCTGGCACGGATGCCGTGGATCCATCCTATTTCCAAGACCATTTCGGCCTTGAAATCACAAGGGTTGGACATGTTTGTGAAGGTTCTGGTGTCTGGATCGACCAAGGTGGGAGTGATCCCGAACCTTTAATGAGAAGTGGGTTTGACCATTATGCTGCAGACGTGCTGTGACCCGGCTTGTTCTAGTATCTATAGTCATTGTACCTGCGACGATCTGGTACGCTTCCAAGATTGCATGGTCCGTCTATCGTCGCTCATCAGAGATAGGATGCCGTTGTGAAGAAGCTGCCCGCGCTTGGGCTAGTTTGGTTTTGAAGGTTGCAGGCGTGCGCGTCATCATGGAGAACAAAGGTGTAATAGATTCCTCTTCACCTCAGGTTTTGGTGACGAACCACGTGTCATGGATTGATGTTCTTGTTCTCGCAGCGTTTGTACCCGGACGGTACGTTTTTGTAGCGAAGAAAGAGGTCGAAAGAATCCCCGTGTTCGGCGCGGCCGTGCGTGCGTGCGGACACATCTATATTGATCGAGGTGACAGGGCCCGAGCGTTAGCTTCATTGGATGTTGCAAGAAAAAGGTTGGAGGAGGCCGCTCCAACTGTCATCATATTTCCTGAGGGGACACGCTCTAACACGGGCGAGTTAGGTTCTTTCAAGAAAGGAGCATTCGTTTTGGCAATCCAGACCGGAGTATCTGTCGTGCCTGCAGCCATCTTTGGATCTCGGCAGGTGATGAAGAGAGGGTCATTCCTCATAAATTCTGGTATTGTCCGTGTGCACTTTGGCGAGCCGATTCAGGTAGGTGGATACAGTATGGAGAACCGAGCCAGGCTTACACATAGAGCTCGACAGGCTGTATCTGAACTCCAAAAGCATTACGAAACCAGCTAGGACGAGAAAATCCAATGTCTGCGATCATCAGTGTAAGTGGAAGGCAGATTCTCGACTCGAGGGGGAATCCAACAGTCGAGGCTGAGATCACACTAGAGACAGGTGTGACAGGACGGGCTGCGGTGCCTTCCGGTGCATCAACAGGGGTCCATGAGGCTGTCGAACTAAGGGATGGTGACCCCACACGATTTCTTGGCAAGGGAGTTCTAGGCGCAATCGAAAATATCGAAACAGTCATAGCTAGAGCATTGAAAGGGGTCGACGCGCGAAGCCAGGCTAAAGTCGATCAGATCATGATTGAACTCGATGGGACTCATAACAAGAAAAATCTTGGAGCAAATGCAATTCTTGCGGTATCGATGGCAGTTGCAAGGGCCGCCGCCGCTGAGGATGGGCTGCCACTTTGGCGTTATTTATCCCCCATGGGAGATGCTGACCTGCTGCCGGTCCCGATGATGAATATCCTGAACGGCGGGGCACATGCGCCCAATAATGTCGATATTCAGGAATTCATGGTTATGCCGGTTGGTGCTGATAGCTTCAGCGACGGTTTGAGGATCGGCGTGGAGATTTTCCATCATCTCAAACTGGTTCTTGCCTCGCAGGGAAAAAGCACTGCAGTTGGTGATGAGGGTGGATTCGCTCCTGATCTAAACAGTAACGAAGCAGCAATCGAAACTGTGCTCGAGGCAATTGATAAAGCGGGGTATCAGGTTGGCGAGGACGTCGTACTTACACTCGACGCGGCTGCCAGTGAATTCTTTGAAGATGGCCAGTATGTGTTTAGGTGGTCATCAGGTGAGTCTCGGGATACAGCTTCCATGGTAGATTTTTGGGCGAGGTGGGTGGAGAACTATCCCATCAGCTCTCTTGAGGATCCGCTCGATGAAAACGACTGGGGCGGCTGGAAAGCGCTCACTGAGGCTATTGGAGACCGAGTGCAACTAGTTGGCGATGATCTATTTGTGACTAATGTGGATCGACTTCAGGAAGGGATCCGCTTAGACACTGCGAACGCTATCCTCATCAAGGTCAATCAAATTGGCACTCTCACGGAGACTTTCGAGACGATGCGGGTTGCCCGTGACGCTGGTTATCAAAGTATTGTATCCCATCGCTCGGGTGAAACAGAAGACACTATGATTGCAGATCTTGCAGTTGCGATGGGTGCTGGTCAGATCAAAACAGGTAGTGCCAGTCGGACTGATCGAGTCGCCAAGTACAATCAACTCCTGAGGATTGAGGAGGAGCTAGGAGAAAGAGCCCGCTACCCTGGTACTAGTATATGGTCTTCAATTTCATCGCCTACTCAGACTGGAGCGCCCTAAATGAGCAGGCTTAAGAAGACCATCCTACCGGCGATCCTTCTGCTTGCTGCGTATTATGCGGTTTTCAGTGGAGAATACTCTTGGTTTGCTCTCCGAGAAGTTCGTATGGAGTTGGAGGAAGCGGAGGACGAATTTGCAAAAAAGCGTCAGCAAATTGACTCGCTTCTGGCACTGGCGGACTCGGTGGAGTCCGACCCTAGTATGCTTGAAAGGATCGCTAGAGAGCGTTTTGGCATGATCAGAGAGGGAGAAACCCTATATCGTTTCGCAGAGCCGCCTAACTTAGTAAGGCCGTCCGTGGATTCGGCAAGAATGGAAAGGCGCTAGTCTATTTGATACCTTGGGGAAGCGCATTATGGGTTGTCCGGTTGACACGCTCTCAACCCCGGATAAGCTTTTTCCCCGCCGCCGGAGTAGCTCAGTCGGTTAGAGCAGCGGAATCATAATC
>DLRL01000036.1:0-2742 GCA_002501085.1 Gemmatimonadales bacterium UBA7889 | reverse complement strand
CGGGGGTTCGAGTCCCTCCTCCGGCATCTATAAGTCATATCTTCCGATGAGATCGAGCGTGTCGAAACAGACATCCAGAGCTCGAGCTAAGCGAGCTAACTAGTCTATAGGAATGCTTAGACCTCAGCGCTTTCGTACCGGGTGCATATATCTTTCAGGGGCACCGTTATTAGTCGCACATCGCGGCGGCGCAAAACTAGCGCCGGAGAATACTCTCATAGCATTTCGGAGAGCAGTTGAGTGGTGGGGGGCAGACATGTTGGAAATGGATGTCCGCCTAACGCGTGATGGATGCGTAGTCGTGATACACGATGCAACAGTGGATAGGACGACAGATGGGGCTGGCTCAGTAGAAGAGTTGACCTTGGATGAGATCCGCAGATTGGATGCGGGATATCACTTCAAGGACTTAACAGGTGAGCGTTCGTTTCGGGGTGAGGGCGTGACCGTGCCGACCTTCGAAGAGGTACTGATGGCTCTCCCGCACACACGCATGAATGTCGAGGCAAAGGAACCCCAAGTAGCGGGGCCACTGGTTGAGTTAATAGAACGTCATTCGGCCGAGCATCGTGTGCTTATAGCGGCAACCTTCGAACGGTGTCGCAGGAAGATCAGGCACTATATAGGCCCCTGGGGTGCTAGCCGCCAACAAGTCTTTTGGTTTTGGCTAGGACATCTGCTCCCGTGGCGGAACTCGCACAGGTTTCCCGCAGATGTGCTTCAGGTCCCTGAGATCTGGAAGGGTCTACGAGTCGTCTCCCCGCGCTTTATTCGGCAGGCGCATGCCCAAAATATTCCGGTGCACGTTTGGACTGTGGATGAACCAAGTGACATGCGTCGTCTTATCGACTGGGGTGTTGATGCCATTCAAAGTGATCGTCCGGATCTACTCGCGTCAGTATTGACTCAGATTAGATCTCGCCCCCCCGAATTGATGCTACAAGACGATTTGAAATGAGTGAAGATCAAGTCAGTCTTGTCAGACGCTTTCAGTCAAAATTTAGGTCAGCTTGTAGCAGTTTTCTCTCAGATGCTCCTATCGTAGTAGCAATCTCCGGAGGTCTAGACTCTGTCGCACTTCTCCACCTCTTTCGCTTTGCAATTACTCAATCTCACCAGCTTCATGCGGCACACTTTGACCATTGCTCACGGGATGAGAGCGCAGCTGATGCCCAGTGGGTATCTGGACTCTGTCGTGCTTGGGGTGTGCCACTCGAACTGGGACGTGCTAAGGAGGCGCTGATATCAGAAGAGTCAGCCCGCAACGCACGTCATGACTTTCTTGAGTCTGTCCGGATCCGTGTGGGGGAGGGAGTAGTTGTGATGGCACACCATGCTGATGATCAGGCCGAAACTGTGCTCTTTCGGATGGTTCGAGGTAGCGGGTTGAGAGGGCTTAGTGGCATGAGCGAATACCGAGATCCTGGAGTTTGGCGCCCACTTTTACCCTTTTGGCGAGATGAAATCGCTCTGTATGCCCAGGACGTGTGTCTAAATTGGCGAGAAGATCCCACAAACCGAGAACAGCGCTTCACACGTAACATCATCCGCAACAATGTGTTACCAGAAATAGAATCAAGAGTTGCGCCTGCTGCGAGGAGGTCCCTCGTTCGTTTGGCAGATCTAGCGAGAGAGGATGAGGAAGCCTTGCTCAGCTTGCTTCAGGAAGTGCTGGGGTCTCTTGAGTTGGAGCAGGACAGGGAGGCCCTTTCACTTGATTTCAAAAGGTTAACTGAGTTCCATGGAGCAGTTCGCGGTCGAATCCTTCGCGAAGTCTCGAGGAGACATGGGTACCCGCTGGATGCTACTGGAACTAGGCTAGCTTCGGATTTTGTTGACTCAGCACAGAGTGGTCAGCAAATCGACTTAACCGGAGGTTTACGTTTGCGGCGAGATCTGGACCGCTTGGTTTTTTCCACTAAAGCCGTGAGCATCACTGATAGACCTGTACTGATCTCAAACTCACAACCAGGTTCAGGCAGAGCGCTCTTGGGTGGCCATGAGCTACTTGTTAAGTGGAGTCCCGAAAAGAATCTCGATTTGATGTCTGAATGCCTAGCTTTGGCTTCACCTCGATTTCCTTTAACGATCCGTGCACGCCGACCCGGAGACCGGATTCACCTGACCGTCGGCACTAGGAAATTGAAGAAACTTTTTCTGGAAACTCGGATTCCCGAACCCGAGCGGTGCCAGGTTCCTCTATTGGTTGATGGAGCTGGGAGTGTGCTCTGGATTCCAGGTGTTGCTGAAGCAACACCTCATGGTGATACAAGCGAAACGAAAAGTATTCTACACATAGGGATCTCGGATGCGCGTCCACGAGATAAGAAATGACGTTGGAAAAGCGTACTTACGCCAGGATCACCTGATTGTTTTAGGCGTCTTAAAAGGGATCATTGAAGGACTTTTGCCCTGTTGGCTAGGCTTTAATGCACCTAATGAGCTTCTTATGGGGTATGGTCTGGATCATGCTAAGGACTTTCGCCGTTTACCATATATTGCGAGCCTATGATGAGTTTTCTGTGCCATGCAATAAGGTTGGCCACATGAGGTTAAAGCAGTATGCCAGAACCTGAACCGATACGTCCGAACGACAACAAGCCGTTAGGCCGGTTCTCTAAGAACACGGCACTCTTCGCGATGATGGTCCTTTTGTTCTTTATGGCAGCCGGTCTATTCCGGAATAACGATCCGGCGTCCGCCGTCACATACACGGAGTTCCGGGCCGAACTTAGTCGCGGG
>DLRL01000083.1 GCA_002501085.1 Gemmatimonadales bacterium UBA7889 | reverse complement strand
ACATTGAATCTGGGAACACGAGATCCGTCAGCCTTGGCACCACCAAGGAGATATCCTCTAACTCACCCCTTATTTGGGCCCCAGATGGATCGTCTGTTCTCCTCTCACTAAGGCCGGAAGCGTGGGCAGAAGAAGCACGACAGGCATTTGCTGTAATGACCTCTGGGCCAGTCGTTGTCCAGGATTCACGGAACGATTTTCTGGCTTGGGACAGACTTAGGAACCTTGCTAGCCGACAGGTAGCTGCGCTCGTGAGCGTTAGCAGTGGATCGGTCGAGGAGATCCTTCCCGAGGCTGACGTGCAGGGTCTCCGGTTTGGAGAATCCGGAGACTTCGTGACCTATACCGCTGTCAAACCCCAGAAAACAGCTTACGAGAGAAATGAGGGTACAGAGTATGAAATCCTCAAACTGGTGCTCGACGGGTCAGCTCCAGAATCGATTGTAGCTTCAAGTGAGCGCCGTACAAACCCAAACTGGAACAAGGCTGGAGACGCTTTTGTTTACAGTGAGGAAGGAAATGTTTTCCTGAGAAAGCTTGAAGAGGACAGTACAGCCAATCTTACCGAACAACATCGTGGTTCTGTGTCTGAAGACGATTCTACCAAGATGAGTTTCTCGCCGATGAGGTGGAGTCCTGACGACCAGAATATTCTCATGAGTTCTCAGACGGGATGGCATATCCTTTCTCCAGATGACGGTGGCCTTGAACTTGTTTTGCCACTCGAAGAGGACGAGGAATCGCGTCCTTCCCGGTCCGTCCAATCATGGAGTGAAGACGGTCGCTATATCTATTTCACCTACTCCGCTAGCGACGAATGGCAGCGAGGCTTGAAGCGTCTTGATCTTCAGTCGGGCGTGATTGAAACCATGATGCTCGATGAAAACCTGTACCGCTCCTTCAATTTCTCGGATGATGGGGGCACGGTCATCTATAGGATGTCGGACGGTAATCGTCCGGATGAGATTTGGGCCGCTAGTGAGAACTTTAGTGAGCGTAAGCAGTTAACTGATCTAAATTCTCAGCTTGCTGATCTTCCACTCTCGAAAACTGAACTCATCGAGTATCTCGATATAGACGGGAATACGCTTTACGGGATCCTCTATTACCCCGTCGGCTATGAGCCTGGCCGGAAATATCCTCTGGTAGCAGAGATCTACGAGCAGTTCTTCGATAACGGTTATAACGAGAACATGAACCTCATTACGGCTCAGGGGTGGTTCGGGTTCAGGCCTTCTGTGCGGTTTGAAGAAGGCTTTCCTGGGGAGGCTTGGCTCAAAGCGGTCCCATCTGCGATCAACAAGCTTGTTGATCGCGGTATAGTCGATAACGACAAGATCGGTGTGTATGGCCAGAGCTACGGTGGTTACGCGGTGAATTTATTGATTACCCAGACCGATCGTTTTGCCGCTGCGGCTAATGTATCCGGCAAAGTGAATATGATCTCATTTCTCGGCGATAGCCCTAGGATTACCACTCGTAACTATCGCGCGGCTGAGATTGGGCAGGACCGCATCGGAGCAACCCTGTGGGAACAACCACAGAAATACATAGAACATTCAGCGATCATGTTCGCAGACCGCATCAATACCCCACTACTGATGCTTTCCGGTGAAGGAGACTGGAATGTGCCTGCAACGAATCAACGGGAGATGTACTATGCGCTCCGTCGGCTCGGAAAAGAGGTTGTCTGGGTTAACTATATGAGTGGAGGTCATGGGGCGGGGCGGGCGAGTTCTGCTGAGGATTTTGTGGATCATTGGGAACGGATGTTCGACTGGTTCCGGGAGTATTTTACTGAGAGGAATGGGGGCCGCCCCGTTTCTCAGGATGGATCCTGAGACTGAGCAGATGAGATATCATTTGCTCAGTCTTCGAACTCGAGTTACCCGCTAAATTTCTCACCAAATCTGAGAAGCACTGAACTCACATTGCCCTGGAATAGTGTGACAATGTAGAGCCTGTCATACTCCATTTCAGCGATCGGAGTGCCTGACTCTCCACCTAGGGCTTCAACGAAGCCCGGTGTCGTGTTTGAGTGTCCTAAAACCAGATGGCGCCCAGGAGTAGCAGCTATAAGCGCGGCTGCTACAACAAGATCTCTTGCATCGTACAAGTCGATCGTTAAGCCAGTAGCTTCTGCTGTGGGCTCACCCGTCGAAAGTGTGCGCTTGTAGTCGGTTGAATGGATATGTGTTAGCCCGGCATCCTGGAGCATCTTGGACAAAAGCCGAGATCGTGCCCACCCAGCTTCTGAAATCGGGGGATCGTCCGTGCCGTCCTCCGCTCGTTCAGAGTGTCTCACAAGGTAGACAACAACTGGCTCCTCTTGACCAATGACTCCAAGTGGAGTGATGACAAGAAGGACTATGGACCACAGAAAGCTTCGACGCAGCATCGCAGAGTTCTCGCTGGGTTAATCAAATGGCATCGTGTGGCCTGAATCCCTGCAAGTCAAATTCTCTGGGTTAGATGGAATGAGGTGGTCGAGAGGTTTGAATACACTAGGGGACTGGGGGGAGCTCGGCCCATGAGTTAGGATTGAGATGAGCGCGTGAGTGAGGATCGCCGATGGCTTATGCCACCGGAGGAAAGTCCGAGCTCCGCAGGGCAGGGTGCCGGGTAACGCCCGGGCGCTGAGAGGCGACGGAAAGTGCAACAGAGAGTAGACCGCCGATGGCCGCTTGCGGCACAGGCAAGGGTGAAAGGGTGCGGTAAGGGCGCACCGGGCTTCCGGTAACGGGAGTCGCAAGGCAAACCCCACCCGGAGCAAGGCCAAATAGGGGACAAGGAGTTGCTCGCTCCAACTGAGTCCCGGGTAGGCCGCACGAGGCTGCCGGCAACGGTAGTCCTAGAGGAATGATCCTCCCCCGCGAGGGGACAGAACTCGGCTTATTTCACGCGCTCGTCTGACGGCGCCCGTCACTTTACCGTGGCGGGCGTCGACTTATTCCCACCCTGGTTTTCAGCTTGACCGGTAAGGTGGTTGCGCGATCTTGATCCTCAAATGCGCCCGTAGCTCAGTTGGATAGAGCGCGTGCCTCCGGAGCACGAGGTCACAGGTTCGAATCCTGTCGGGCGCACTGCTAGAAAGCTAGTAACTACAATGGTTTTAACGCTTACTGGGTTTCTGTCTAGGTAGACGTGGAGCCGTAGAGTCTACCCCTGTTTTTGGGGCGGCTTAAAGACCTCTGTAGATGTGCAAACCCAACGGTGTTAGGTCGCTAAAATCGGCTAAACAGTGAGGACGCTATCGTGCGCGGACGTGCGTGAGGACGTTGCCGCTACGATATAGCCGTTTATGGGCGTGGTTAAGCCAATATAGATGTCTGGCCGCAGGAATCTTTCTGGAAGGATCAGACTCCTGTGACTCTGTCC
>DLRL01000008.1 GCA_002501085.1 Gemmatimonadales bacterium UBA7889 | reverse complement strand
CGAAGGAACTGGAGCCCGATGAGGTCAACTATATCCATGAGGTGAGGACGATCTCCTATCACACTGAGATCGTCATCACCGTCGGGCTACTGGCGGGACTCCTATCCATCGACCACGGTGACATAGAAGCGAGTCTCTGGCTCCTGTCGAGTTTCCTGCCCTTCTACCTGATCGAGGTGCTCTGCAGTGCCAGCTTCTTCGCGATTTGGATTCTCCGTCTGGGGATCTTTGCTCACCTTCTCTTGAGATCCCTCTGGATCGGACTCGTTGGTCTTGGCTTCGCCTATCCGAGCGGTGTGAATCGAACCCGGCTCCACGGGGCTCTGACATCGCGATTCTACAAGCACCTGACAGCACCCGACACAGCCGTTCGCCTGACTATCCGCATCGAGCACCTTTCGAGCGAGGCCTACAGCGTCTGGCTCAGCGCCTTCTTCAGTTTGGCCATGTGGACAACCTGGCTGGTGGGGAGTCACACCCTGGCCACCGCGTCGATCTATGCTATCACCTACGTCGGCACTGATTTGGGGAGCAACGCGGAAGCTCTCGCCAGGTATACGGCGTTGGCCTATGCAATCGGGCTGGTGATCCTGTGGTCGTTCCTGCGGGTGACCCAAAGCGAGGACATTGCCCTCTGGCGCCAGTCGCTCCTTGAGATCTTCTACTACTATCGAGCGGTACTTCTACCGCAGTCACCGATCCGGGCCGTGGTCGTATCGAGTTTACCGGTGATCTGCCTCGCCAGCGGAGTGATCTTACCGGATTCCTTTTCGAGCCATGGCGATTATACGTATGTCGAGCGGCTTTCACCGAATACGAGCCTAAACAGCCCTGCGCTGGGCAAAATGCGAGTGGAGGAAGGGTACCTGGAAATTTTCCTCAATCAGGGGTACCTTGCGGCTACAGGCATAGATGTACAAAGACCCGATCATCTGCCGTCGTCTTCCCTTTTCGCGGAGCGGATCGGCGTTGCCATTGACGGGACGCCAATCGCACCACCTCAATGGATGATCACGTCGTGGTCGGGAAGGCCGATCCTCTATTCGGTCGTTCCCGTCCATCACCTTCCTCCGGGGCCGCACCAGTTGAACCTCCTCAACCAGACCCCAAACGCCCCTCCCTTCTCCATCCCCTTCTTCGTTCTGCATAGCGAGCATTGAGCTCGGCAAGGGGTTGTCCAATTTGCAGACGCCTACCCATCCAGACAGGCAGGTTATTGATGAAAACCGATGATGTCGATCTCAGCATTCCAATGTTGCCGGACATGGAGCTTACGGCAACGACAGTGGCCGAATCACTAGGAGCATTCATTGGACTCGAAACAACAAAGATCGATGAAGTCAAGATGGCGCTGATTGAAGCATGTATCAACGCCTTCGAGCATAGCCGCAGCAGCGAACGTCGAATCGATCTGAGCTTCAAGATTAGCGATAAGGCGATGACGATTACGATCAGTGACGGCGGTGACGGCTTTGATATGGACGACGCTCTGCGCCGTATCGAGGAAAAACGCGACAAGGGTGAGAAACGTGGTTGGGGGCTGACGCTCATCGCGGAATTGATGGACGAAGTCGACATCGCTTCGAGTCCCTCTGGCACCCTCGTCAAGATGAGCAAATACCGTTAGGCCCTGTCCGTATCCAATTCCCCGAACACATCGAAGATTCCATCGGTCTGGAGAACCTACCAAGATGAGCACAGAATCAATTCCGGTTACCGTCAATGGCAAGGTCGCTATCGTCACGGCCCCCGGCTACGTGAACGAAAAGAGCGCTGAGGCAATTTCGGAGGAGTGCAGTGGCTTGATCAACGACGGGGTCTCTCTGGTCCTGATCGACATGAGAGATTGCCGCATGGTCAACAGCGTGGGTGTGGCGATCATTATCGAAATCATCGAGGTGCTCGGTGAACACGGAGGGAGCCTCGGTTTCTGTCGTCTTTCCGAAACCATCGCCAAGACCTTTCAGATCATGGGGCTCAAGGAACTGGCCGGGATGTACAGCGACCAGGAGGAAGCCCTCGCCGCGCTCGCCGCAGCCTGACCCGATGCGGCGGAAGGTGGCCCGTTCAGGGGCAATCCACCCCACCCACGTCCGGCTCCGAACCTCATGAAAGGAATTGTAGATATGCCAGTTCCCTCATATCCCGCTGCGTTCCGGTGGACTTTCGCGCTATGGATGGTCCTATCCCTCATGGCATCGTGGCAGGACCAGGCGACGGCGCAGGAGCCGGTTCTCGAACTAAGTGCGCCATCGGATCAGCCAGAGCTGTCGATGCATCATCCAGACATTTCACCGGACGGGCAATACATTGCAGCCTCCGTGTCGGTAACAGCAAGCCTCGAACAATCAACAATTTGGATTTTTGATCGAAAAACAGGAAAACAACGTCAGCTCACAGCACCAGATACCACGATGATATGGGGGGACGTATGTGCGCGGTGGTCTCCAGACGGCAAGAGTATCTTGTTTGTTTCAGATCGCAATGGAACGCCTGGGGTCTATCTCGTCGACATAAATGGCGCATCCTTGCGCCACCTTTTTGATGTAGAGGCAGCTAGTGGTGGTATCTGGTATGCTCAAGCGGATTGGTCACCTGACGGGGAAAGGATCATATATCCAAATCTCATCGGTGATGACGAGAACCAGTTCAACCTGTTCACCTATCATTTGACGAATGGTGCAGTCGAGCAGGTAACTGAGGAGGACAATGCTTCCATCGCCTTCCCTTCCTAGTCCAGTGATGGTCTCTCCATTCTATGCAGAATGGAGAGAGACAAGCGTCGCTATCTGGTCAGAATCCGCCTCGAAAGCGGCAAGACAGACACCATCGTCTCAAGTGAGGAGATGGGATTTGACTTTCCGAGACTTTCTATGGATGGCAACTGGATTGCTTTTCATTCTTATCCTAAGACCTACATCGTGTCATCAATCGGTGGCGAACCCCGCGAAGTGCTCCCACCTGAAGATCGCCAACTGTGGGGGCCTGTCTGGGATGGAGCATCGCACCGGCTTCTATACCACGAAAGAGAAGTCGAGAGGGGTCAAGTCATTGTGCGTGACATGCGGACAATGATTGAATGGACCGTGCTGTCCATGTTTCCAACGGTATTCGCTCAGTGGGCAAGTTGGTCGCCTTCCGGAGCCTACGTCAGCTTTCTTGCTGGACCTTCGGATGGGCGATCCGACTCAACACTTGTCATCGCTGCGGTCAATGATCGACAGATTCGCGAAGTTCAGGCTGACTGGCCGACCACGTCTGGATCGAATGCGCCAGCCTGGTTATCTAATTCAGTCATTGCATACTGTAAGCGAGATTCACTTCGAAGCTCAGCTAAAGCGGGAGGTGTAACAGGCGTTAGTCGAATCGTAGCCTACGATGTCACAAAGAATACGAGCACTGAGGTTCTATACGAAACGCCAAGCCAGATTCAACGGTTGGCCGTGTCCCATGACGGTGAACTTATTGCTTTTGGCCTCGAACAGGACATCTGGATATACGATCGCGTAGATAACATGGCCTATCAGGAAACGTTCAACGGACATCCTGTGAGTGTTCTGCAATTTTCCACCGACGATACGGCCTTACTTTTTCGCGAAAATAATCATCTCTACATTCACGACCTTGATTCAGGGGAAACCACAGCTGTGAGTCCCGATGACGATTGGCAAGGCCCCCAACCAATGTGGACCACTGATCGGGAGGTGCTTTATTCTGGAGCCGTCCAGGGAGGCATGGTTAAAGTTCGCAGTTTAAATCGTGATTCTGGGGAATCCAGACTCGTCTACGGTAGCAAGAAGCACTGCTGGCGACCTTTCAGGAATCAAGACGGACAGGTATTCCTTCAAGAAGGCCCCCCGGGACAATGGGACATGTTGATGCTTGATGGTCAGACAGAGAAAGCCGAAGAGTTCCTGGCCAATGCGACTCGTCCTGTTTTCTCTAATGATGGTTCAATGTTGGTCTATTTCAAGGTTGAAGAACGAGCTTCAGTATCAATCTGGTCGCGCGACGTATCCTACCTGATGACCACTGCTCTTCCTTAAAGACTCCGCACCGGCATTTCTTTATCCAGATAATCTTGCGCCCATTCGTAGAGGATTCACGATGAATTCGGCCCGTCGATTCTTTGTCACCCTATCTATAGGGTTGCTTCACTCTAATCCCATTCTCGGAGATGGCTTTTCGGAGTCAATTACCCAGAATGAGATCCATTTCACTGAGTTCCAGACAGACGAACTCCACCAAGAGCCGAT
>DLRL01000064.1:2313-2970 GCA_002501085.1 Gemmatimonadales bacterium UBA7889 | reverse complement strand
CATCGGTTCCTGAGCACGCTGGTTCTTCTGCTTCCTCTTGAGGAGTGATCCAAAAACAAACCACAGGAAGACCACTAGGTATCCCAGAAGTTCAATATCCATCAGTCTGAGTACTTACTCTGTTTCGTCATCAGATCCGGCGATGGATTCACGCATCGCCGTGTCTGCCTCAATGTTGCCGTACCGCATGTAGTCCATCACACCGAGATGGCCCTCTCGGAATGCGTCGGCCAGTGCAAGGGGTACCTGTGCCTCAGCCTTCACGACTTCCGCCTTCATTTCCACTACGAGAGCCTTCATCTCTTGCTCCGCAGCAACGGCCATCGCACGTCGCTCTTCAGCACGAGCCTGGGCTACCCGCTTATCAGCTTCTGCCTGATCTGTCTGGAGTTCTGCCCCGATGTTTTTGCCCACATCGACATCCGCGATATCAATCGACAGAATCTCAAAGGCCGTACCCGAGTCAAGTCCTTTCCCGAGAACCATCTTCGAGATCGCGTCCGGATTCTCGAGCACACCCGCATGTGTGTCTGCTGAACCAATCGTGGATACGATGCCCTCCCCCACTCGGGCGAGAATCGTCTCTTCACCCGCACCACCGACGAGGCGGTCGATGTTTGCGCGCACCGTGACACGGGCGATCGCTATAAGTTGAAT
>DLRL01000064.1:0-1927 GCA_002501085.1 Gemmatimonadales bacterium UBA7889 | reverse complement strand
GAGACCTGAACTGCTTCAAAAACGTCACGACCAGCTAAGTCGATGGCTGCTGCTTGATTGAAGCTCAGCTCGATTGACGCTTTATCCGCACTGATAAGTGCACCTACGACACGGTCAACCCGCCCGCCCGCCAAGTAATGCGCTTCAAGTTCATTGATGTCTAAGTCTAATCCGGCCTTAGTTGCCACGATCAGAGGACGAACGATCGCGGGTGGAGAAACCTTTCGCAGCCTCATTCCAATGAGTGAACCGATTCCAACTTTGACACCTGCTGAATTCGCCTCGATCCAGAGGCGAACAGGGACCGCCCAACCAAGGATTGCGACAAGAATAAATATCCCTAGAAACAAACCTATTTGAAAAATGGCTGCTGGATCCATGTCTACACTCCGATATGTATATGCTGAATTATGTTGCTCAGGCCTCTTCGGCCTCTTGTTCTGAGACAGATCTTACTATGTGACGATAACCTTCAGCACTAAGAACCTTAACTGGGGTCCCTGCGCTAATCCATTCCGATTCCGAGACGACATCGATGCGCTCATCTCCTATGATAGCAGTTCCCGCCGGCCTTAGGTCCGTGATCGCGGTACCGTGTTTTCCGACCAGGTCACTCCTGACCTCGGCTGATTCATAGCCGATCGCGCTCGCCGTCTTCGCCAGTAGAAATATTCCGCTCTCTGTAAGTCGAGAGCTGCTCGGTAGGGTGCGTATCAGTGCCCAAGCGGAGCCAATCAGCAGTAGCATGGATGAAATGAGAACCCAACCTGCCCGCGTGAAATCCGGCATTGTTGGAATATTACCCAGCAGACTCATGTAGAGGCCGGTGAGAATCGCCACGATCCCGGCCACTCCAAAGATCCCGAAACCTGGGACAACGAACGCTTCGATGCCTAGAAGCACTAGCCCTGCCCCAACAATGAGCACGTCCTCTAGACCGGCCAGACCCACAATCATATTCGACCCGAAGAAGAGGCCCAGAGAAATCAGCCCCATTGTCCCAGCTAAGCCGAACGTAGGTGTTCTGATCTCAACTAATAGTCCGAGAAACCCTAGCGATAGGAGAAACGGGGACACCACTGAACTAGAAAAGAAACGCACAAGGCGCTCTGCCCAATTCAATTCGGGAGTCACGACCGTCGCGCCCCCATGACCAAGCTCGACAAGTAGCGCATCGAGATCCTCAATCGCTTCCGCGTAGCCTATTTCAATGGCTTCTTCGGTCGTCAACGTAAGCAGCTTCCCGCTCTCCACGACACCATCGATTTCGATGTCCTCATCAACCATTGCGGCAGCAACCTCAGGTTCGAGTCCATTAGCTTCCGCAAGTGTCCTCATCTGGCTTCGCATGGCTGAAACGATCTTCTCTGGTGCCTTTGTCCCAGTGCCATCAACAGGAGTCGCCGCACCAATCACAGATGCCGGTCGCATATAGATGCGGCTTGTCGAGAGAGCGATCAACGCACCCGCCGAGTAAGCACGGCGATTGATGAGAGAATAGACAGGTACCTCGGAGTCCGTCAGCGCGTCAGAGATGATCTCCGCGGCGTCCACGCGGCCTCCCGGAGTATCGATATCGAGTATCAAAGCAGCCGCACCTACCTCGTCTGCTTCTTTGACAGCCCTCTGGATGTACGGGGCAAGACCTAGTTCGATTTCGCCGGTTACCGGTACGCGGTATACAGTACTTTCGTTCTGTACAGTTCCGGGAACTGCTATAGCTCCAAGTGTACCCGCGATCGCAATGAGAACCATGAACTGACGACTCATTTTCCTACTCCCGTCTCACACTGGAATTGCAGTACAGTCACCTTGTCTTATCTATGAAAGTTGTACTTTTCGCATAGTAAGCATGACCAATTGTGCTTAGTCTATCCTTCTCTTGCAATACACAAAGAGTACAGTGAACGGTCCTGACCATAGGCAT
>DLRL01000102.1:13920-15019 GCA_002501085.1 Gemmatimonadales bacterium UBA7889 | reverse complement strand
AATAGTCAACGATCTTCTTAGCGAGAGAGCCCCTGTAAAAAGCGCCCCTGCCTTCCTTACCTAGTAGCCGGTAGGTTTCAGCTAGGTCGGGGTTGCGGAATACTTCGCCAGCTCTGGGCGCTCTCTCGCCATCGAGTAGCCACGTCTCTCTTGTGGATGGTTCTTGGTTGTTTTCAAGAGATCTCCACGCATCAGCGATAATCGGAGAGACCGGAAAGCCATGTTCTGCGTAGTGAATTGCTGGCTCTAGTACTTCAGCCATGGTCATTGTCCCGTACTTTTCCAAAACCTCAAACCAGCCGTCGACTGCACCGGGAACCGTCACGGAGTAGATACCCCCGATCCGGTTCATGTCGTGCTTTTCCAGTTTCCCATTAAGTGCGTCTAGCGTCATAGCGTAGGGTGCACGTCCGCTAGCATTTAGCCCGACCAGTTTCTTTTCTTCTGCGAGGTAGACCATGATGAAGGCATCACCACCCAGGCTTGTGCTGTGTGGCTCAACTACTGTTAACACAGCAGCGGTCGCCACTGCAGCATCAATAGCATTTCCTCCCCTCTTCAGGATATCGAGGCCTGCATTAGCAGCGAGGGGTTCACTTGTGGCGACAACCCCACGCAGACCCGATACGGGTGAACGCAAGGTCTCGTAGGGGAATCTCACGTCATCTCCATTCTGGGCGGCTACCTGAAAACCGAGGCTAAGGAAGAGTAAGGGTATTATGCTTACTGAGGTGGCGCCCCTGCTCTTTAGAAGTGACTTCAGCATGTCTTCCCCTTCGGCTCACGTGACGGACACTACCTACTCTATAAGGGTTAGGTCATCAGAGGATACGGATCCATGGGAGCTTCTGGCAATCGTTAGTTCTGTCTCTGAGGAGGAAAAACCTTAACCATGACTTAGTGCGAAGCATCCCTTGTTCATGCTACTGATTCGATTCTTGATTTTCGAATAACTCGTACATTCTTTGGATTGCTGGCAATGGAGCACCTGGGCCACGCAGAGATGGATAATCCGATGAGTGATCGGTTAGGTCGACCTGCTCTGCTGCTTGTTCGGCTGTTAGTCCCTGAGAATACGCATCACTGGTACGATTCCAAA
>DLRL01000102.1:0-13583 GCA_002501085.1 Gemmatimonadales bacterium UBA7889 | reverse complement strand
ATCTGTAAGATAGGTTTGAAGATGGTCTATTTTAGCTAGGTCCGAAAACGGCGCCCCGTGTCCTGGCACGACGATATTGAAGTCCAGCGTTTTGAGCTCCTCAAGTGTCCCGACCCAATCGGATGGAAAGCCATCTCCCATATAGGGGATTCCAGGCAATAAAAGATCACCAGTGATCAGAACGCGTTCTTGTGGGAGATGCACGACGATGTCGCCACCGGTATGACCTCGTCCGAAGAAGAGCAGTCGAATTTCCCGATCTCCTCTAAATAAGGTCATCCGTTCAGAGAGTGTTGTATTTGGGGGTGTTGGGCTCAATCCTTCTTGGCCGTCCAAGAATCCTGGTTGACCGGCCATGACTTCTCGGAAGTAGGTATACGTCCGACCTATTGAGCCTTCATTCGCCAGCATTTCTCGTGTGAACTCATGACCTATGACCTCAATGTCGTCAGGGTAGATTTGGTTTCCATGAGCGTGGTCGAAGTGGAAGTGCGTGTTGACCACGTATCTGACGGGCTTATCAGTGATCGACCCAAGCTCTTCGATGAGTGCAGCGGCAGCGACAGGCGAGATATGCGAGTCAACGAGTAGCACATCTTCTTCGTTAATAATGACCGCAGCGTTTGAGCCTACAGCCACGTTTCCAGTCCCCCGAGCTTGATAGATTCCCTCCATCACAAGCTCGAACTCAAATGCCGATCCTTCGAAATCTGAGCCTGGGAGGGCAGATATATCGAAATCAGGGTCAGCCGTTCGTGGTTGGCAGGCTGTGAGCACCAAGATACCCGTCAAAAGTCGAGTCTTCATTTTCATAGGATCATGATCCGCTGAGCTAAAGGGAAGTACACCGATTTCGCCATTGTTCGCGCTATGCCAGCAATACTGAGATCCTTCCTACGATTGCGTTGGCGGATTCAAGAACTCTGATTTAGAAAGCCAGGATGAATCAGTAGGGTAAGATAGACTCAGTTTGTTAACCTACGGAACCAGCACGATTTCCATACGTTTGATTCGATTTGCAGCCTCGACGGTCTTCACAGCGTTGAGTGTGAAATTCCCATACAGAAAACGCTGTTCTATTCGAGCCAAGGTAAAAAATTGAGCGGTCTCTGTGCGTGCAACTTCGTTGCCCGCCGCATCATAGAAGAATAGGAAAAACTCGAATCCCACCCCTTGGTCGGTAGAATGATTCTTGAATGAGATATCATACTTGCCTCGGGTATGACTTCCTTCTTCTACAGAGGTCAAGGACCATGTGATGGAGGAGGCGATGACATCGTTTCCTAGGTCCTGATTTTCCTCCGAGCGTTCGCTCATGTCGAGTTCACCAGGAGCCAGCACAGCCTCGCCTTCGCAGGCAATAACAAAAGGCGAAAGGATCAAGACCCCGAAAATGCACGCTAGTTTCATCTTCTTCAACGCACCCTCCTTGAGGCCTGTGACAAAGATTGAATCTGATAATGAGGTCTGGAAGCTGCCCGGTCAAAGGCCTTGGCAACTAACAAGTTTGTCTGGATTGAACGATGGGTCCTCCTGTGACTGTGACCATCAGCAGATCTCAAGATCTTTTGATTCAACTTGGTCGAATGGTTTATCCCGGATAGATTCCAAGTGAGCCACTTTTCGGGTGGACAATACCTACGAATGGATGACTTCTTGAGGCTCTCGTGATACCGGTTGAGCGCAGGAAGACCGTGGCCGTCAATATCGATGGCGTTGTGATTGGTGGTACGGCACCAGTGGTAGTGCAATCCATGACGAATACCGATACTGCGGACGTTAACGGGACGATTACACAGATACGCCAGTTAGCTGACGCAGGCAGTGAACTGGTCCGAGTCACGGTGAATAATGATAGCGCGGCGCGTGCGGTTCCAGAGATTGTGAGCCAGCTTCGTGAGTCTGGGTACCCAACGCCGATTGTTGGCGATTTCCATTACAATGGGCATCTCTTGCTCAAGAAATTCCCAGAAACTGCGGGTGCTCTCTCTAAGTTGCGGATCAATCCGGGTAATGTTGGCACCAAGCATCGCGATAAGAACTTCACTCAGATCATCGAGGTTGCGGTTGAACACGACAAACCTGTTCGCATCGGGGTGAACTGGGGCTCACTGGACCAAAGGCTCCTCACAGAATTGATGGATGAAAACGCCGGGAGTCAGTCACCAAGAGATGGTCGTGAGGTTGTTCTTGAGGCGATGGTACAAAGTGGGCTTCGTTCAGCAGACTTAGCTGAGCAAAATGGCTTAAGACATGACCAAATTGTCATCTCGACGAAAGTTTCGTCGGTAAGGGATTTAGTCTCCGTATATCGTATGCTGGCAGCTCGATGTGACTATCCACTCCACTTGGGGCTAACTGAGGCCGGGTTGGGAGCTAAGGGGATTATTGCTACTACCGCTGGGCTAGCCCCACTCCTCCTAGACGGGATTGGGGATACGATTCGTGTTTCGCTAACCCCGAAACCAGGCGGAGACCGTGCTGAGGAAGTGCGAGTGGCACAGCAAATTCTCCAGTCCCTCGGAATCCGGCATTTCGAACCCCAGGTGATATCCTGCCCGGGCTGCGGGCGCACCACGAGTACGTTTTTTCAGGAAATGGCTGAGGAGATCACGGAGTATATCCAGAAAATGATACCTCAGTGGCGCACCTCTTATCCGGGCGTAGAAGAAATGGACGTGGCAGTAATGGGTTGTGTAGTGAATGGTCCCGGTGAGTCTAAGCATGCGAACATCGGGATATCACTACCTGGCACGTTTGAAGAGCCGAAGGCGCCGGTATATATAGATGGTGAGCACTCCATAACCCTTAAGGGTGAAGGACTTGTGGAAGAGTTCAAGGAAATCCTGTTTGATTATGTCAAAGAGACCTACGGAGCAGGTGTCTAGTAAGACAGCATGACCTGTCCCCCAGAGGTGACGCTCATGTCCAGAGAATGTAGTGTTATTGGATTCACCGAGATAGAAATCAGCATAAACTAGGCGTTCTTCAGAGCTGAGGTTTGTGGCATAACCTTTGCGCTAAGATATAGTCGTCCTTGCAGGTGGGATGAGATGGGAGGGCCGAGATAATGAAAAGGCAAGACTTACATAAGCTTTGTTGTGGCGTTATCGCGTTCAGCTTAGCGCTTACTGTGCCGGAGATTTCTTTTGCACAATCCAGGCGGGGCGGCGAGGGGTTCCTATTTGAAACACCGAAATTTTCGTTCGCGTTCAGTTTGGGGTACTCGATCCCAAATGCGAAGAGTGAGATCTTCGACTTTGCCCAAGAACAACTGACGCTCGAGAAGAGTGATTTTCAGAGAAGCTATCTCGGCGGTGAAGCTGCTATCCAACTTGCAGATCGTCTCGATCTAGTATTTGGAGTGGGTCATGCAGAGAGTTCTCTCCCTTCTGAATTCCGTGACTGGGTAGACGGAGATGATCTGCCCATCGAACAGGAAACGGTTTTTTCCACGACTCCGGTCACGGTCAGCGCCAGATATTACTTGAGTGATCGAGGACGACAGATTGGACGATTTGCTTGGATCCCGAAACGGTTAGTGCCGTTTATAGGTGCTGGCGGTGGCGTGATCTGGTATAATTTTGAGCAAGTGGGTGATTTCGTGGACTTTGAAACCCTCGATATCTTCTACGATCGTTTCATGGGCAAGGGCACGGCAATACAGACTCATGCTTTCGCAGGGATGGATATTTCACTAAATAAGAGTCTGTTTCTCACGACAGAAGGACGCTATCGCTGGGGAAGAGGCGAACTTGGTCGTGATTTTGTAGATTTCGATAAGATGGATCTTGCTGGCATACAGTTCACCGTGAGCATTGGGGCCCGATTCTGATCGGGAAAGGATTAGAGTAATGACATTATCCCACTTCTCTTTCCGGACATTCCCACTCCTCGCAGTCGCTTCCTTAATGGTTTTGGCTACGAGTACTCCGGCTTCGGCACAGGAGATCGATGGACGTTGGTTGCCCTTTGTAGGGTGTTGGGAACCGACCGGCCAAGGTGCCACCGACGGGGTTCTATGCGTCGAACCGACAGATGATGGTGTAGAACTTTACACAGTATCAGGCGGTGAAGTCGTTACGAGTGACTTACTGGTAGCGGATGGAGCTAGCCGCCCGAGAAGCATAGAGGGTTGTGAGGGCTGGGATTCTGCCGGGTTCTCTCGAGATGGGCGCAGGGTGTTCACGAGATCCGAGTTCATATGTGGAGAGGAGATCGCTCGCACTGCCACCGGGATCATGTCTTTAGTGGCGCCGACCCAGTGGATTGACGTGCGCTCGATGGACGTAGGTGGAGAACAGGTGGCCTGGGTGCAGAGTTACCGTCTGGTAGGTCCTGAACGCATGCTGCAGGAGGGTGTTGAAGACAACGCCTACTTCACACAGGATATGGGGATGGCCCTTCAGGCAGCTCGGATCTATGCGGCTCGGAATATCTGGCTTGAAGATGTTGTGGAAGCAGCTGAGCAGGTGGACACTAAAGCTGTGGAGGCTTGGGTAGCTGAGCGTGGCGAGCGTTTTGCGATTAATGCAGATGCCCTCGTGAAACTCGCTGATGCAGGGGTTCCCGAGAGCATCATTGACGTCGTGGTTGCGGTATCCTATCCGGGAACATTTGCAATTGCTGGTGAAGCCGGCTCTTCGATGGGCGGCGACCGGAGGTCTTCCGATGCACGATCAGTGCGTCCTATTTATGGTTATGGCATCTACTCTAGGAGCCCTTTCTATAACTACGGGTACGGTCCGTATTCATATTACGGCTATAGCCCATACAGCCGATATTCCTATGGGTCTCTCTATGGTTACGGCTACCAGGGTTACTACTCGGGTTACTCTTCGGGTCGTTACTATATGCCGACCATGGTGACCGTGAACCGGATAGAATCCAGCCCTGAATCTGGCGGCCGTGTGTATAATGGCCGGGGATATCGGGCTGGTGAGGGCTCACGTACCGGGCCAACACAGTCGGTAGGAGGGTCTTCAGGCGCAGATGCCAGCACAGGATCGGCTAGTGGGGGATCATCGACTGGTCGCACTGCTAAACCCAGAGGCGGCAGAGGCGGAGGGACTTCCTGATAGAAAAAGTGGTCTTATAGACATAGACGGGGGCCGTTGGGCCCCCGTTTTTTTGTGCACACGTAGAGTACGTGAGAGACTCTGACGAGCTTGTGCTATGTTTCCAGCGAAATGAGTAGAGGAGTGGCCAACCCTAAGCCCGGTGCGGATTTTATCCGCCAAATTGTGACAGAAGACACCGAGAGCGGACGCTACGGTGGTCGAGTTGTCACGCGATTCCCCCCGGAACCAAACGGGTTCATGCACATCGGTCATGCGAAATCAGTGTGCCTCAACTTTGGGGTTGCGAAGGAATTTGGAGGTGTGTGTCATCTTCGCTACGACGATACGAACCCTGAGGGTGAGAATGAAGCGTTTGTCGTTGGATTTCAGGAGGACATCCGCTGGCTCGGCTTCGACTGGGGTGAACACCTCTATTTTGCGTCAGACTACTTCGAACGGATGTATGATTGTGCGGTGATCTTGATTGAGAAGGGCTTGGCCTACGTTGACTCAGAGAGCGAAGAAGAAATACGTGAAGGGCGAGGTACAGTAACGAAAGCGGGCACACCGGGTCGGTATCGTGATCGCACAGTGGATGAAAATCTGGATTTCTTCCGTCGTATGCGAGAAGGTGAGTTCGAAGGCGGAACGCACGTGCTACGTGCTAAGATTGATCTAGAGTCTGCGAATATGCTGATGCGAGATCCCGTGCTCTACCGGATCCGGCATGCAAACCATTATCGGCAAGGGGATGAATGGTGCATCTACCCTATGTACGACTACGCCCACTGCCTTGAGGATGCCTTTGAAGACGTGACCCATTCGATATGTACGCTCGAATTTGAAAACAATCGAGAGTTATACGATTGGGTTTTAGACAATGTGGGATTTGAGGAGCCCCGGACTCATCAGTACGAGTTTGCTCGCCTAGATCTCGAGCATGCTGTGTTATCGAAAAGAAGAATTATTCCACTCGTTGAAGCAGGCGTTGTAAGTGGTTGGGATGACCCAAGACTATCCACTGTCAGGGGGATTCGTCGTAGAGGCGTGCCCCCCGAGGCGCTTAGGTTGTTTTGCGAAATGATTGGGGTCGCTAAGGCACAATCAGTGGTAGACATTGGCAAGCTTGAGTATGCGATCCGAGAGGTGCTCAATCAGGTTGCGCCGCGGGTGATGGCGGTACTAGATCCGATCAAGATTGTATTGACTAATTATCCGGCTGGTCAGACTGAAGAATTCGAGGCTCCTTATTTCCCGCATGATGTGCCACGGAAGGGAACTCGGATGGTGCCGTTCTCAAATGAACTTTTTATCGAACGGACAGATTTTGAAGAAGATCCGCCACCTGGTTTTCGGCGACTTGTACCTGGTGGGGAGGTCAGGCTGCGGCATGCGTACGTGATACGGTGTGAGAAAGTGGTTCGTGATAAAGCTGGCCAGTTAGTGGAATTACACTGTACTCATGATTCCGAGAGCCGTGGTGGGAAGGGAACTGCCGAGCGAAAAATTAAGGGCACAGTCCAGTGGGTATCTGCAGCCCATGCTCTGACTGCGGAGATTCGGATGTACGATCATCTTTTCCTAGAGATTCCAGAGAGTGATTCAGATGAGGATGAGGAGATTGTCGCACACATAAACCCTGACTCTTTGAGGGTCCTCAAGGGGGCCAAAGTCGAGCCATCTATCAGTGACGACTCACCTGATACACGCTACCAGTTTGAACGAACCGGCTATTTCTGGAAGGATCCAGTCGATGGGGTAGGGGAAGAGTTGGTTTTTAATCGTATCGTATCCTTGAAAGACAGCTGGAGCCGTAGTGCCGCCAAATCAGATGTGAAAGTTCCGAGAAGTAAGAGTGGCTCTGGAAAAGTTATGAATAAGCCCAGGAAGCCTGAAAAACCTGCGGTAAATGAGTCGCGTGAGGCGGCCCGTGCAGCTGATCCTCAACTCATGGCTCGCTTCGAACGCTACAGTGATGACCTGGGACTCACTTTGGAGCAGGCGGATCTACTAACGACGTCTCTCGAGGTCTCAGATTTTTTTGAAAGAGCTCTTGCTGTATATGATGAGCCTGCTGAAGTGGCGGGCTGGCTAACGACAGACGTACGAGGCCTGCTGGGAGCACGTAGGTTGAAAGACCTCACGTTTGATGGCGAAGGCTTGGGTCATCTTGTTGCACTTGTTGCTGCGGACCGAATCTCGCGCAGGGCTGGTAAGGATGTTCTCGCACGTATGATTGACGAGGGTGGTGATCCGGACGAACTCATAGTGGAAATGGGACTAGAGAAAGTCTCTGACCTCAGTGCGCTTGAGAGTATCATTGAAGAGATTCTTATAGCATGGCCGGAGAAGGTCATTGAATACCAAGCAGGGAAATCAGGACTAATCGGTATGTTTGTTGGGGAAGTTATGAAGAGCACGAACGGGGCAGCCGATCCGAAGGTGGCTCGGGAACTGCTTTTGAAGAAACTCGGAGGGTGAGTCCTCCAATATACCGCTCCCTTATCTGATAACTCGACTAGGTGTATCCGTTCGTATTCTTAGTGAGAATATTGTTGAGAGAGTATGGATTGTGATCAGGCCTGCAAGAACCTTTTGGCAGGGTCTTTCTTGAGACTCTTCCGAGGCGCACATTAGGATCGCCCTCAAGCTAGGATTCGGGCTAAGTCACTGCTCTTCAGAGATTCTATATTGGCTCGCTCAGACACAACTTCTCAGCCGCAAATCGATGCCCCAGAAGCAAGGGTAGAGTCACTCCCTGGACTCGAGAGGGAAATCCTGAACTTCATGGTCGAGTACCTCCGGTCTAATACCTACCAACCTTCGGTCCGCGAAATCGGGAAACGTTTCGGGATCAAGAGTACAAAGACGGTGTCGGAGCACCTTCAGGTCCTTGCTGACAGGGGCTTTCTTGAACGAGACCCGTCCCGTTCAAGGGGGGTGAGAATACTTGGAATTGATCTCAATACTCAGACTGTCTCTGTCCCTTGTTTTGATCGGGTCCCAGAAACTGTTTCTGAATTCCACATCGAGGATGCGGAAGTTCACCTTTCGGTCGACCGCAGGATGGGTGGACTCGAGGGATCTTTCATAGTTGTCGCTGCGGTCAATGACCTTGCTTTACTCGGTGTTGAAGAAGGGGATCACATCCTCATCTCACCGGCTAGTATGGAGGAATTAGAGACTGGAGCGATTATCGCTGCTGATCTTGGTGAGGGAATTTCCTACTACCGTTTTACCGAAACGGGAGCAGGGGCTAGGCTTGAGTCACTCCAGCCAGGGAAGAATGAGAGCCTCGTAGAGCCACCGACACTAGACCTGCTGGGGCGCGTTATTGGCCTATACAGAAGAATGGACAACGGGTCCAAGGTCAATTTGACACAACACTAGTGATTCGCGTTGCCCCTGCTTAGCCATTCCACTCTAGAACACTCTGATGACGACCAGATTTGGATGGGGCGTGCCCTTGAGTTAGCCAAGATAGCCGCATCCACTGAGGAAGTTCCTGTCGGAGCAGTATTAGTTCGTGGAACAGAGGTACTGGCTGAGGCTCATAACCGAACTGTGGCTGATGCTGATGCCACTTCGCACGCAGAACTTCTAACAATTCGTTCGGCTTCGATGGTACAGGGAGACTGGAGACTCCTAGACACCACGCTCTATGTGACCCTAGAACCGTGCGCTATGTGTGCTGGGGCGATCGTTTTGTCTAGGATTCCTCGGGTGGTCTACGCTGCGGCAGATCCGAAGGCAGGAATGGCGGGTTCCCTTAAGAACCTCCTTCAGGAACCAAGATTGAATCACCGGTGTGAACTTACCTCTGGGGTGCGTGCCGAGGAATCCGCAGAGTTACTACGGGCGTTCTTTCAACGTCTGCGATGATTTCTTAGACCGTGTTTAGGCTAATCTGCCTAATCCGCGCCTGAGACTACCCTGCCACGGAATCGAAGAAACAGGAATAACAGGGATACGCCTCCAAGTAATGCCCCCCACGGGGGCAGCCCGTATGCGGTGCCAACATTCCCTAAGACCATCCCGATGATTCCCACGAGGATCGCATAGGGTAGCTGGGTCCGTACGTGATCCATGTGATCGCAGGCGGATGCTGTAGATGAGAGCACAGTAGTGTCTGATATGGGCGAGCAATGGTCTCCGAAAATTGCACCAGCTAGGACAGATGCCGTTGCTCCTAAAAGAATTGCCGCTTGGTCACCCCCGGGATATGTGGCAACCCCACCGAGGGAGATAGTGAGAGGGATTACAACCGGGAGCATGATTGCCATTGTTCCCCACGAGGTTCCGGTAGCAAAAGCCATTAATGCACAAGTAACGAAGACAATCAATGGAATTAGCTCCAAGGGGATACGGTCCGATAACAGCAGAGATAAGTACTGAGCGGTGCCTATTGCTTCTGTGACGGATCCGAGCGACCAAGCCAGAGTCAATATGATCATCGCGATCATCATTGCCTTCGTGCCTCCGAGCCATGCATCAATACATTCATGTATGGTCAACATCCTCTGTCCAACTGAGATCAGAATAGCAACCAGACACCCGGCCAGTGATCCCCACAACAGGGTAGAAAACGGGTCAGCTTCAGCGAACACCGCTCTCAGAGAAGCATCCGGACCGACGCTTGTGCGTCCAGTTGTGTAGAGCCCTGCCAAGACAACCACAATCACGGTTAGTACCGGGAGAGTGGCGTTCCACCATCGATGGGTTAGGCCTTTCTTTGGACTCATTAGCTCTGAAGACGTATCAGTAGCGAGCGTTGCACCTGGCCTATGAAGCTCACCCTTAGTTGCTGCTCGCAGTTCTGCTTCTGCCATTGGGCCAAAATCACGATTCATCACCGATGTCATGAGTACGAAGAGCAGCGCGAGTAGGGGGTAGAACAGGAAAGGGATGGTCTGGAGAAATAGGTCAAAGGGGTTCTGGGATAGGATCACGTCTGCCCCATTCGGGTTCTGTTCAGCTGCTATTCGTAGCCCATCCGAAATGAGGCTGATTTCATAGCCAACCCAAGTCGATATGGGCACCAGTGCTGCAACAGGGGCGGCTGTCGAGTCGACTATATAAGCGAGTTTTTCACGCGATATCCTGAGCCGATCAGTAATCGGTCGCATTGTATTTCCAACAATCAGTGTATTCGCATAGTCGTCAAAAAAGATCGCTAAGCCTGCTGCCCAGGTAGCGATCTTTCCCCGTTTGGCACTCCGAGCAAAGGGTGTGACACTCTCGACGATGCCCATGGTTCCACCGTTGCGAGCGATGATTCCTACCATACCTCCTAGCAGGAGCGAGAAGACGAGGATTGCGACATGATCAGCGTCAGCAAGCGCAGGGACTACGAATTGGTCTATCAGTCGACCTGTAGCCTTTAGAGGGTTAAATCCCGCGACCGCCAGAGCACCGAGCCACACTCCTGCAAAAAGGGCAGTGATCACTTCTCGGAAGATCAGGGCCAGTAAGATTGCTAGAATAGGGGGCAATACTGAAAACCACCCCGGGATGAGGGTCGGTTCCAGTTCGTCCGAGCGGTCACCGATGAGTACTTGAAGGGGAAGTTGCTCTATAGATCCGACCTCAAGGCCCGTCACCACTGAAACACCCTGAGGCAAGATCGTCCCTTCAGCCAAGATCAAACCGGTTGCGCTTCGCACTTCATACTGTGTCGAAGTTTGACTTACACCCTGTAGGGTCAACTCGAAGGGGACATCGGTCAGGATGACTAAGGGAGGATCCAAAAGTTCTTGTGCACCCATATTTGCAGGAAGCAAAAGGATCGACAGGGCAGTTATTAGTCTCAAAAAAGGCATGTGATGGTGATTTGGGTAAAAAGCTGAATGCCTAACTATCTCTCAATTATGCGTTTGAGAAAGAGGGTAAATCAATCATGGGGAATCCCATAACCTGGTGACAAGGCGTACAGCGTTACTCTGCTTGGTCGTTGACCGATTGACTAGGAAGGTCGAACTTTTCGCCGCGAACGATCGACTGAGGGCCCTGACTGGTCCTCACCAGACAGCGCAAAATGGATAAAAACAACCGCACACGAGTGATGGACGAATCTGACGTCCATGGAGCGGTTGCTCGAATGGCCCGCGAGATCGTGGAGTTTAACGAGGGTACAGACGGTCTCGTCCTGATGGGCATTCAGCGCCGCGGAACACAAATTGCGGCATTGTTAGTCTTAGAGATCGAGCGGACTGAGGGAGTTTCACTTGAGGCAGGGTTTGTAGATATAACCCTGTATCGAGACGACCTTATGGTGGTCGGGCCAAGACCTATAGTAGGCGAATCAAAACTGCCCCCCAGAGGGGTAGACGGACAGAAGGTGGTCCTCGTTGACGACGTTCTCCATACCGGGAGGACGATACGCGCCGCTCTAAATGAACTCACGGATTGGGGGCGCCCCAAGTTCATTCACCTGTGTGTTCTAGTTGATCGCGGAGGTCGGGAACTTCCGATCCAACCGGATATTGTAGGTCAACATGTCGAGTTACTGGAAACTCAAAGCGTCGAAGTCCACGTTCCTGAAATTGATGGTGCTCTCGGGGTCGAGATCGTAACCATAAACTCGGAAGCCATATGACTGCTGCGATGGCCTCATCACGAGTCCTTGCGCTAGGCAAGGACCTTGTTGGCCTAGAGTCTCTTTCTCAGGAACAGATTCTGATGATTCTTGATACAGCTGAACCGTTCAAGGAGATCTCAGAACGACGGATCAAGAAAGTTCCGGTCCTCCGTGGTAAGACGATCGTCAACCTATTCTTCGAGGCATCAACTAGGACCAGAGTCTCATTCGAGTTTGCAGAGAAGCGTCTCAGCGCCGACACAGTTAACATTTCAGCCACAGGCTCTTCGGTTATCAAAGGAGAAACGTTGGTTGATACTGCACGGAACCTAGAGGCGATGCGCATCGATATGGTCGTGATGCGCCACGGATCTTCTGGGGCGGCCAAGTTCCTTGCAGATCGGATTCCCTCGAACGTGATAAATGCTGGAGATGGACGGCACGAGCACCCGACACAAGGTCTATTAGACCTATTAACGATTCGCGACCACTGCGACCGTGTGCAGGGTCTGAAAGTTTGTTTAGTGGGTGATATCCTGCATTCACGTGTTGCTCGCTCGAATATCTACGGACTCTTAAAGCTTGGTGCAGAAGTCGCAGTATGTGCGCCCAAAACGCTTCTCCCTTCTGCTATTAGTGATCTCGGCGTCAAGGTGTTCAAGAGGATTGAAGAAGCCATCGAATGGGCAGACGTGCTTAACGTCTTGCGACTACAGCTTGAGCGCATGGAAGAGGGTTACGTGCCTAGCTTGCGCGAATACAACAGGGTCTGGGGTGTCACAGCTCGAAGGCTAGAGCTTGCCCCACAGGATTTATTGATTCTGCATCCAGGCCCAATGAACCGGGGGGTGGAAATAGACTCTGACGTTGCAGACGGGCCTCACTCAGTGATCCTTAACCAAGTTACCAACGGTGTAGCTGTACGCATGGCGGTTCTTTACCTACTAGCTGGTGGACAGCCTGGTAGCGCCGAAGCAGCAAAGAAGGAGGCAGGGGCATGAGTGTAAAGGCCTTCCTTAAGAGCGGACGGGTAGTGGATCCAAGTCAGGGTTTAGATGCAACACTTGACCTCCTGTTAGTCGACGGAGTTGTCGCTTCAATTGGAGAAGACATCTCCGCCCCAGAAGATGCGGACGTCATAGATTGTTCTGGTCTCATAGTGTCGCCTGGGCTGATCGACGTGCATGTCCATTTACGGGAACCAGGAGAGGAACATAAGGAGACGATCGAGACTGGCGTTCAAGCGGCTGTAGCGGGTGGGTACACCGCGGTATGTGCTATGCCAAATACGGATCCGCCGATCGATGATCCTGCTGCTGTTGGGTTTATCGTGGCCGAAGGCAGGAAGGCTCAAGCTGCTAGGGTCTATCCCGTAGGATGTATCTCGGTACAGAGAGCAGGGGAGAACCTGGCACCCATCGGAGAGATGGTGGATGCTGGCGCAGTAGCTATCACTGATGATGGAAATCCCGTTATGAATTCTGGGCTGATGCGGCTTGCGCTTGAATACGCACAGGCATTTGGCATTCCTGTCGCCGACCATCCGGAAGACCTTGGCCTGTCAGCGGGACGCCATATGAATGAGAGCATCGTGTCCACGCGTCTGGGTCTGGCGGGTAAGCCGAATGCAGCGGAAGAGGTTCATATCGTTCGTGATCTTTTGCTAGCTGAGCTGACGGGTGGCCAGATACATCTTCAACATATTTCTACAGAGTTTGGTGTGGACGCGATTCGACAGGCGAAAGCTCGAGGTGTACGGGTGACAGCTGAGGCGTCCCCGCACCATTTGGTCCTCACAGAGGAAGCAGTTGAAGGGTATAGGACTGAAGCGAAAATGAATCCACCACTTAGGACTGCAAAAGATGTCGCTGCCGTACGAGCAGGATTGGCGGACGGTTCACTCGACGTTATTGCGACAGACCATGCCCCCCACCATTACGATGAAA
>DLRL01000061.1 GCA_002501085.1 Gemmatimonadales bacterium UBA7889 | reverse complement strand
CCACCGAATCCGCTAGAGCTGCCTTCTACGATGAGGCCATCGGACTGCAAGCCGAGCGGGTTGATTGCGAATGCGTATGCTTGCCGGCGGTCATCGAAGGTATCCAGGATGATCCGGACCCAATCATCGTTATAGGTTACACGGTCACGTTCACCGAAGCGTGCCAAAATCTCATCTGGATCACTATCG
The DNA here is from genome assembly GCA_002501085.1 of Gemmatimonadales bacterium UBA7889. Lineage (GTDB taxonomy): Bacteria > Gemmatimonadota > Gemmatimonadetes > Longimicrobiales > Gaopeijiaceae > UBA1142. The sequence continues at coordinate 23,160 of DLRL01000061.1, read as the reverse complement.
TAGGCGCGAATACCGAAATAGATGGCCTCATCCGTGTAAAATACCCGAATCTCTGTGGGCTCTGAGGGCTCGACCCCTTCAACGGGAACGTATTGAGTAAAGCCCGCAAGAATGGCAGCAGTGCTCCATGCTTGCTCATCTAAGAAACCGTCGACGTTGATATCCGGATCAACTAGCTTCGGCGGGCTGACCTCGAGCTCACCCATACGTCCGTTGTAGCGTATTGAGTCAGGTTCAGTGCCCAGGGTGGCCAGGAGTAAGAGCTCAGTTAGCATATAAGGCATTGCCTGGGCGAGAACGCAGCTAAATTGGGTGTTTGAGTAAACATCTAAAGACCCGCTTAAGCACTAAGGACACGTTGTTCAGCGCGGAGGCTAGCACAAGCACTTGAGCAGATGAAGGCTTTATGAATCACGTCCTGACTTGTTGGGCGCCGGAGGCGCTAGCAGCGTTGTGAAACGAAGCCTAATCTGAAGCCTGCCAGATGACTGGCATTCGTAAGACACGTATTAGGAGCATCTGATGAAGCAAGGCCTTCTGTGGAGTTTTCTTGTAATCACTTTGACAGGATTGTCGCTGGGTGCGCAGGAGCGTCCCGATCTATTCGGGAGCATGCGAGCGAGAGAGATTGGGCCAGCCGGGATGAGTGGCCGTGTCTCCGACGTCGAAGTCGCGTTAACCGACCGGAATATCATCTATGTAGGGGGTGCAACGGGCGGTCTATTTCGATCTGAAAACGGCGGTATCAGTTGGACTCCTATCTTTGATGATCAAGATGTTCTAGGCATTGGGTCTATCGCCGTATTCCAACCGAACCCCGATATCATTTGGGTCGGCACGGGTGAGGGAAATCCACGAAATAGCGCTGGAGTCGGGCGGGGCCTCTTCAAATCAATAGACGGAGGTCACACATGGCGACTGATGGGACTTCGCCAGTCCGAACGGATCCACAGGATCATCACGCACCCTACTGATCCAGACATCGTATATGTAGGAGTAATGGGACCCGCCTGGTCGGATGGGCAGGAACGCGGCCTTTACCGTACGCTTGATGGTGGAAGGACATGGGATCGGATTCTCTGGCAAAACCCCCGTAGTGGTATCGCAGATGTGGTCATGGATCCTTCTAATCCGGAGAAGCTCTTTGCTGCGATGTGGGAGTTCCGGAGAGATCCATGGTTCCTCACGTCCGGGGGTCAGGGTTCAGGACTATTCGTGACCTACAACGGTGGAGACTCGTGGGAACAACTAACATCGGAAGACGGTTTGCCAGGGGGTCAGCTGGGAAGGATTGGATTGGCGATAGCGCAATCCAATCCGAACGTAGTCTATGCACTAGTGGAGGCGGAAAAATCCGCACTCATACGGTCTGATGATGGTGGGAGAAACTGGGTAACAATTTCTGATAATCCAGGGATTAATCCGCGTCCGTTCTATTACGCCGACATCCGTGTAGACCCTGCGAACGAAAATCGCATCTACCGATTACACGGGTCCATTGATGTTAGCCAGGACCAAGGACGGAATTGGGAGACCGTAGTTCCCAGCCAGATCATTCATGGGGATGTCCATGAGCTTTGGATTGATCCGGAGAACCCCCAAAACATGATTCTTGGTGAAGATGGAGGAATTGCGTTCACTGCAGACCGTGGGGATACCTGGCGTTTTGTAGAGAATCTTCCTTTGGCTCAGTTCTACCATATATCAGTTGATAATGCCTTCCCATTTAATATCTACGGTGGATTGCAGGATAATGGTTCATGGTATGGGCCCAGCACCGTTTGGGAGAATAAAGGCATACTGAATGCACACTGGTTCCGGGTAGGCGGAGGAGATGGATTCAGCGTGATGCCTGACTTTTCAGATCCAGATCACTTTGGGTATTCCATGTCCCAAGGTGGTAACCTCCAGCATTTTGATAAAATGACTGGGGCCCGGCGTAGTATTCGGCCAGTCCATCCCGATGGGGATGAACTCAGATTCAATTGGAATGCAGGATTGACTTCAGATCCCTTCCAGACTGAAAAAATCTACCTTGGGAGCCAATACCTACATCAGAGCACAGATCAGGGAAGAAGTTGGCAGATCATATCCCCGGATCTGACGACTGATGATCCAGTAAAACAGCGGCACTCCGAGAGCGGGGGGTTAACGATCGATGCATCGGGTGCGGAAACACACACTACGATCATCTCAATTGGTCCCAGTTTCTTAGAGGAAGGCCTTATTTGGGTCGGTACAGATGATGGAAACGTGCAGGTCACTCGAGATGGAGGTAGCAGTTGGGAGAACGTGCGAGACAGCATCGGGGGATTACCGCACGGCATCTGGATTCCAGACGTACAACCCTCTAAACACCAACCTGGCAGGGCCTATCTCGTCGCTGAAGATCATCGGCGAGGTGATTGGACTCCTCACGTTTACGTCACTGAAGATTATGGTTCGACGTGGGCATCCCTTTCGTCGGAGAACATTGACGGATTCGTGCATGCGATTGAGGAAGATCCGGAAAATCCAAACCTACTTTTCCTCGGTACTGAATTTGGACTCAGAGTAAGCCTTGACCGTGGTGATAGTTGGATGAGGTACACATCTGGTGTGCCGGCTGTACCGATTAGGGATTTGATTGTGCATCCACGGGATGGTGATCTTGTTCTGGGTACGCATGGGCGCGCTTTGATCGTGCTGGATGACATTCGTCCGCTGCGTGAGCTTGCCTCAGATTCAACAGTCCAAAACGCGATAGTGCATGTTTTTCCCCCACCACCCGCGTACGATGTGAACATCGCAGAAGCTATAGGCTACCGTTCTACTGGCCATGCGATGCAGCAGGCTGAGACGCGACCCAATGGGGCCCTCATCAGTTTCTGGTCGGCAGAAGGTGGCCAGGGACAGGTAACGGTAACTAGTGAATCTAGGGATACCGTCTATTCGCGCGCTATTTCCGCCAACGTAGGAGTGACTCGATTCTCCTGGGATCTTAGACCGGGAGGAGGGGCTGACCCGATGCGATTCCCTGAACAAATGAGTGTTTTCCCGGGGACCTATTCCGTCACGGTATCAATTGGTGATGTCTGGTCCGGGTCGAACTTGGAGGTAAGTGGGGACCCGAGGAATCCAAGAGATATTGAGGACCTTCTCGCCAAAAGAGAAGCGTTGATCATGATGGCTGAGATAATACGGAGCGTGGACGAAGCCAGGGAAGAATTGGAGCGACTAATGCTTGGTGTCGAAAGAGTGTTGGAGACACTTGATGAGAATGAAGATGATTTAAGGGAAGAAGGGCAGAACCTTCGGGTGGCATTGCGTGTGCTCAATCAACGTCTATTTACTGGTCCTGAATGTCAGGGATCTTGCGGTGGTGACATCGTAGCTAGTGTTGTCGATCAACCTATTGGTAGAATCACAGGTGAAGATGGGGCTCCATCAGAGAATACCCGAACCATGATTAATCAAGCAGTAACAGCGGCCGAGACCATAAGATCAGAGCTTGCTGCTATCACTGACGGGAGTGTGGCTGCTTATAGAGCGGCGCTGATCTCATCTGGGTATACACCTATCGGGGGTGCATTATGAAACTCCACGCACTTGTTTTGAAGGGCTGCCTAGTCACTCTTGGTGTTTGCCTGGCGCTTCCCGCTCCAGCCGATTCACAAGAGTCAATTAAACTCTTTATTTCGGTTGACCTAGAGGGGATTGGGGGCGTTGGATCTCCATTGATGACGAGTAGTGGTGGTAAGGATTATGAGACCTCTAGACAATACATGACCCAAGAAGTCAACTCAGTTGTGGGAGCAATTTTCGAACACATGCCGAGTGCTGATATCCTCGTGAATGATTCTCACGGCGATCATCAGAATGTGCTACACGGAGAACTTGATCCTAGGATTAGCTACATCCAGGGATCTATTAAGCCGCTTGGAATGGTGCAGGGGCTGGACTCCTCCTTCGATGGCGTAATTTTCATTGGATATCATGCTAAGGCGGGTGATCCAGATGGGTTTCTTGCTCACACGGGGAGTGGTTCAGTCAAAGGTTTGTGGCTGAACGATGTGGAGGTAGGCGAAGGTGGGATGAATGCGGCATTTGCCGGCAGCCTCGGAGTGCCCGTGATCCTCGTCTCGGGGGATTCAGCCGCTGCAGCTGAATTAGGCCAACTCCTCGGATCTGAAACGGTGACCACAAAGACGGCAGAAACCCCTTCTTCAGCTCGCCTCCGACACCCCGATGTGGTCAGGGCTATGTTAGGGGAGATGACAGGAGTCGCACTCGAGCGACTTAAGAGTAACGGGTTCAGTCCCCTAGAACTTGGATCGCCCGTTGAAATCAAAATGCGCTTCACGTCAACAACTCATGTAGATGTGCTCCAATCGATTCCCGGAATGTCAAAGGTAGATGGCTACACGGTCAGATATATGGCCCGCAGTATGGATGAAGCATACAGATTGATCCGATTGATGTACCGGTTCGTGAGCGCTTGAACGCAACAGCTAATAGGACAACTACGTGATGCGTAAAGCCCTACTCTGGGCTTCAACGAACCCCTTTCTGGCCGAGCGCTTGCCGAGAATGGGTTTCGTCAAGCGAGCTACCAGTCGGTTTATGCCTGGGGAGAGCTGGGAAGAAGCTCTCACAGAGGCCGGTGAGTTAGCGACAAAGGGCATGGGAACCCTCGTCACTCTGCTTGGTGAGAATCTTAATTCGATTGATCAGGCAGATGTTGTGCTGGATGAATACCTCGGTGCATTGCAGGATGCGAGTGAAGCCGGGCTTGATCTTGAAATATCGGTAAAGCTCACACAATTGGGTCTGGACTTCGGGCCAGAGGTCGCGCAAGAAAGACTTAGGCGACTGGCCGAATCCACTCCATTTCTTGTGTGGATCGACATGGAAAGTTCTGACTACGTCGATGTGACACTGGAAGTTTTTAGGAACGTGATGCTTACGAATACCAACCTGGGTCTATGTCTGCAATCATATCTTCGGCGGACTGAAAATGATCTTGAAAGCCTCCTTCCATTGGATCCATCTATTCGGCTTGTAAAGGGCGCATACAGGGAACCCAAAGAAGTTGCATATCCCCTTAAACGTCAGGTTGATGAGCATTACCTCCAACTTTCCAGGATTCTTCTCAAGGCCCGACTTAATGGTGGTATGGCAAGGCCGGTGATTGCTACTCACGATACTCGGATGATTGAGTCCGTGAATCGTATGGCAGTTGAATTGGGTGTCGGGAAAGACGATTACGAATTTGCGATGCTTTACGGCATTGAACGCCGCGAGCAACATAGATTAGCCAACTCAGGGCACGTGGTTCGGGTGCTGATTAGTTACGGCTCGTCTTGGTTTCCTTGGTATATGCGGCGTCTAGCTGAGCGGCCTGCAAATGTATGGTTTGTGGCGAAGCAACTCTTTCGCTCGTGAGTCTGGAAAGGGAAGGCTTGGAAAAGGGGATCGTTCACGGTGATGTAGATAAAGATCCCCACCGATGGACTATGTTGGCCGTCGTTTCGTTTGGGATGTTGCTATCGTTGACATCCTGGATGACCGCAACTGCAATCGGTCCAGAACTACAACTCAAATGGTCACTTTCGTCCAACCAGATGGGTTGGCTCACAACGATTGTTCAACTTGGATTTGTCATAGGAACGGCGTTGGGGGCGATACTTAACTTGGCCGATGTACTTCCATCGAGGGGGTATTTTGCCCTCTCCGCGTTCTTAGCAGCAGCGTCGAACGCCGTTCTTCTTACGGCGGATGGGTTTAATGAAGCCCTGCCAGCACGTTTTCTCACAGGATTCTTTCTTGCTGGAGTTTATCCTCCGGGCATGAAGATGGTTTCGACTTGGTTCCTGTCGGCTAGAGGCTTAGCTATTGGCACTGTGGTAGGAGCCCTGACGGTGGGTAAGGCTACACCATATTTGCTCAAGGCGGTGGGAGGTACTGACACAATCTCTGTAATCTCTGGTGGGTCTATTGCCGGACTTTTTGCGGCCCTCCTGATTGCTACTGCCTACCGAGACGGTCCATATCTTTTTCCTAGCCGGGCGTTTGAATGGAGTCGAGTCGGAAAGCTTTTGAAGCATAAAGAAACCATGCTCGCGACCGGAGGCTATCTAGGACACATGTGGGAGCTTTACGCCATGTGGACCTGGATTTCTGCGTTCCTATTCGCTGCAGCGGCCGGAGCGGTGTCGGATACGATTATAGATCTAGTCGTATTTGGTACGATCGCCGCGGGGGCCTTGGGGTGTATCTGGGGTGGCGTAGCAGCGGACCGCATTGGTCGGCATCGCGTTGTCAATTTGGCGATGGCCATAAGTGGGGGATGCTGCTTGAGTGTCGGTGTTATGTTCCAAGCCCCCTTTGTCTTCCTAGTTGGCCTCACCTGGGTTTGGGGCTTCTTTGTGGTTGCAGACTCTGCCCAATTTAGCGCACTAGTTACCGAGGTTGCCCCTCAGGACTCAATAGGAACTGCCTTGATGTTGCAAACCTCTCTAGGCTTTCTAGTGACCATGGTCACTATCCAGGCTGTGCCCGCAATAGTGGGTGCATTCGGTTGGCAGTGGGCGTTTGCTTTTCTGGCAGCGGGTCCAGTATGTGGGATCTGTAGCATTCTTCTCCTAGAGCGTAGCCAACGTGTATATTGCGTTCAGGAGTCCATGAGGAATTAGGAGGATTGGATGAGAAAGAAACTTGCTGTTCTTGCTCTGGTTACCATGGTGGCGGCTGGGGCCACAGCAGCTAGCACATCGAACCTTGATATGATCCACTTCGGGTTGGCAAAATCTATACCTGAGGCTGACTCAAGTGTGCCTTCACCTGAGGCTGTTCAACTCTGGTTCACGCAAATTCCACAGGATAATTCCGTGGGAATACGATTGATTAATCCCGCAGGTGACCTACTAGAGACCGGCCCGATTATGCAGGACAGTGAGGACCAGAAGCGCTACAGCGTGCAAGCAAAAAACAAACTCACAGCTGGTACATACATGATCGCATGGCGTGGGATTGGTGACGACGGGCACGTGGTTAGGGATGAGTTTTCATTCACTGTTGATGCTCACTAAGTCACAGGGGTGACACCCCTTCTTGATATCCTCACAGGATGGCTGCTTTTCGGAGGCCTAGTCACCTGCTGGGGTGCGATCACAGGCCGCTGGCTTCTCGTTCCTCCCCATGATATAGGGAGATCGATATCCGAGTCACATGCTGAGGTGTCGCTAGGTGTGGCTATAAGACTTGGACAGATGGGCGGTGTCACTCTTCCGGTGGCATTAAGCCTGGTCTTCTTGAGGCAGCTCCAAGAATTTCGAGACCCGTTCGCTTCCTGGGCGGAGGACGCCCAACTTTTGGCACTAGGAACTAACTGGGGGACAACATGGATTTTCGGATTTGCCGCTTCGCTGCTGGTCATGGTGACCTTCCTGTCGCTGAAGTGGACTAGGCAGGCCGGGTGGGTCATAGCTGCCTTATTAACGCTAGCCTTGAGTGTATTTCCTGCACTGACGGGTCATGCAAACGGAACAGAGGGACTCCGATGGATAAGTATCCCCGGAGATCTGATGCATGTGAGTGCTGCAGGGGTTTGGATTGGTGGACTAACGTTGGTGCTCCTCTCAGAACACTCGTGGAGAAAACAGACTCAATCACCCGATTATACATTATTGCCGGAGCTCGTCCCCGTGTTCTCACGTATAGCATTACCTGCCGTGGTAGTCTTGTTGCTGACGGGGACATTGGCAGCGTGGATGCACCTTCCTTCGCTCAGCGCGCTAATCACGACTTCGTATGGTAAGACTTTGATCGTGAAACTCGCCCTCGTTTTTGTCGTGCTATTAATCGGGTTCCTGAATTGGCGACGTATCACACCTCGTCTTTCGGATGTACATGGACCCCTAGCGATGAGGAAGAGTGCAGCGCTCGAAATACTTTTCGCCCACGCAGTGCTTTTGGTGACTGCTGTCCTTACCCGGACTTCACCAATGGATCATTAGGAGGTTCCGCTAACCATGCTCCACTTAGCCATGGGGATCGGACTGGTACTTGGGCTCGTTCTAGGGCTACTGGCTGCTGTTACAGAATCAGATTTCCTCATGGTAGTTGCGTTTGGATCTGCACCGCTCGGAACAGCGTTCATGAGTGCGATCAAGATGGTCATTATCCCGCTCGTGATGGCGGTGATTTTCAGTGGAGTTGCTAAGCTCGGGGACCCTAGGAAACTTGGGCGTCTGGGGGGACTTAGTGTGGGGTTCATGTGGATAACTGTTGTCCCAGCTATCTTACTTGGGATGGCGGTGTCTTGGCTTGGGATTCAATTTACCCCCGATTTGGTAGCACCTCTTGCTACGAACCAAGAAGCACCCGAGTTGCCTGGGCTTGTCGATTTCGTGCTGGGATTGATCCCGGAGAACCCATTCGCGGCTGCTAGCAACGGTCAACTTCTCCCTTTGATTGTATTCACAGCACTATTTGGTGCAGCGGCAGGGACATTAGGAGAAGAATCCCGGAGAACTCTTCTGGGCTTTTCTGATGCGGTTAGTGACGCATTGATCAAGCTGGTTTGGTGGATCCTTTGGACCGCACCAATAGGTGTTTTCGGACTCGTTGCACCAGTTACCGCTCAACTCGGTTGGGGCTTGATCCAGAGCCTCGCTGTTTTCGTCTTGAGTGTGCTTGTTGGGCTCGCGATCTATCTGGGCCTGATGTACCTGGCTCCACTCAGTGTTATCGCCGGTATTGGACCGAAAAGGTTTTTTTCGGGGACGTTTGGTGCTGCGTCCATCGTGTTCTCAACCACAAGTACCGTAACCGCTCTTCCGGTAACACTAGAAGAATCCAAGAAAAACCTTGATGTGTCGGAGCATGTTGCTGATCTGGTGATACCTCTTGGTGCTTCGATGTACCGACCTGGAAGCGCACTTTTCCAGGGCGCTGCGATCGTCTTTCTCGCGGACCTTTACAACGTACCTTTTCCGATAACGGCCGTGGGGGGCGCGCTACTGGCTACATTTCTCGCGGCGCTTACCGTCGCTCCTGTGCCATCTTCGGGAGTAATGACCCTGGCTCCTGCACTCGACGCAGTGGGGATACCACTTTCCGGGCTGGCCATTTTGCTTGGAATTGATCGTATCCCAGACATGTTCCGCAGCACTACAAACCTTTTGGGTCAGGTCACCGCTGCTACGCTCGTTGATCAGTGGGTGGGCGATTCAACTGATGTGCTCCCAGAACAAAACCCATCATAAAGGCCCGGCCGAGACTAGTGGGAATCAGGGTCCTGGCTACCGGTGAGTTGCTCTTAGCTTCCAGACGCCTATCGTCAGAACTGGTATCACATACACGATGATGAACCCCCAGGTCAGCGTGCCATAACCTTTGGCGATAAGGTTGATGAGGCCAACCTGACTTACAAAGGTTGCAATCACGAGTAGGCCAATTGCCACAGCAGGCCGAACCCACGCGGGAAGATCTTTGTCTTCGTCGGCCCTAAGTCCTGAAATGCGCTCATTAAAGGCATGGATTAATCCGGCCCCCGTTTCGACTAATGTGCCTATCAGAACAACCTGGAAAGCGATCCGGAAGACCCGAGAATCTAGAATAGTTAAGAGATAGTCAGACGGTACCGCTTCATCGAGAATTTCTGGGTAGTATCCGACAGTAGCAAGAAAGAACAACGAGGCAGGAATCATCACGATAGGACCGGTCAGTGCACCAGCGATAAAGGTTTCCCTTCTCGTTTCGTGCAGGCGCAGTGTCGCAAGTACAAATGGTGCCATCAGGTTGTAACCTGCATATGAAACCCCAGCTACCATCCAACCCGTTCCTATGGGTTCAGCGGTGAGATTTGATGAGATCAAGGGCCCAAAGCTCTTAAAGCACCACAGAACGAACACGATGTAGAGGCCGTAGAGAAGGAGTGACCAGAGGGAGAAAAAGCGCTCGATAGTTTTGTTGCCTCCCAAAACTAGACCTCCGACACCCAGCATTACGATGCTAACCCCTATCCAGTAGCCCGCTCCGAATGTTTTTTGGACGATCTCGCCTGCCGCAGCTGCTACTACTGCCAGAACAATTAGAAGAAGTCCTAAATAGCATCCTTCAAAAAGCCTCCATCCAGGGCCGAGGAGCTTTTGAAAGAAGTGCCTGTAGTCAAAAGCCCTCCATACGCGCGCGAGTTCGAACGTGACCATTGATACTATACTGAAAACTGCGGTTGTTACTCCAATCGCGAGCAGTCCACCCAGGGGGCCTTGGGAGAGGAAGAACTCGACGAGTTCTCTACCAGTGCCGTAGCCTCCTCCAATTACAATAGATTGGCAGACCAAGCCAGGAAGCAAATAGCGACGGAATATCGATTTATTCATAGGCGCGATGATAGGGCATGGAATGAGTTGGCCGCAAATGGCCTCAACCAACTCATTTGAGGGCTAGGAACGAAGCACTACTTCCTAAGAGTTTTGTGACAGCAGCGCGCTTAATTGAATGAGGTCTGCATTTCCACCGGTGAGGATGACTACAACAGGAGCGTTTGGTTCTAGGCGTATCCTATTGGTAAGGAGGGCTGCAAGGCCAGCAGCTCCAGAGGGCTCCACTACAAGCTTCATGCGTTCCAACAGTGCCTTCATGGCATAAACAATTTCGTCGTCAGTAACGAGTACCACTCCCCGGGCGTGCGTCGCCAAAAGCTCATAGTTGAGTTTCCCAGCCATAGGCGGAGCCAAACCATCTGCGATGGTATTTATCGAATCGAGTTGGATGGGCTTACCACTCTTCAGGCTCCGGTGCATGCTCGGTGCACCCTCTGGCTCTACACCCCACACTGAAATGTCCGGGTTTAGGACTGCCATGGCAGCAGCGATGCCTGAGGAGAGCCCGCCACCTCCCACTGGGACAATCACGGAACTGACCTTTTTTAGTTGTTCGACGATCTCTAGGGCGCAAGTTCCATGTCCTGCGACGACCTCCTCGTCATCGAATGGATGTAGAAACGTAAGTCCTCGATCGTTCGAAACCTCCAGGACTTTTGCGAACGCTGCCTTAGCATCCCCGTGGAGTATAACTTCCGCCCCGTAGCTCTTACTCGCGGCTACCTTAATCGGCGAGGCGTTCTCTGGCATCACTACAACGCACGGGATTTCAACACTAGCTGCCGCCCAAGCTACTGCCTGGGCGTGATTGCCCGCCGAGATCGTTGCGACACCCTTGGCTCGCTCTTCTTGCGTTAGTTGGCTGACCTTATGGAGTGCACCACGGACCTTGAAGGAGCCTGTCTTCTGTAGATTCTCACACTTAAAGTAAACCGGTACACCGATGCACTTTGATAGGGTCTTAGATCCCATGAGTGGCGTTTCATGCACAGTATGCCTGATGCGGGCTCTCGCCTCTACAAAACGGTCCAATGGGAATTGCTGGGTGGTCATAATGGACGGATCATGTAGCCAGCTTCGCCCCGTGGCTACCCCGTTGATGAAAGGTCTATGCTGCTCTAGCTTCGCGTTTTGACCCCATCGAGTAAAACATGGAGGACCACCTTGGCCCGCCTCGCAGATCAATCCGTAAGTTTGCGTTGTCAGTTCTGTGAAAAGTTGAACCGGGTCGAGGTGTTCGGTAGCGGGCACCAGACGCCATGTAGTAATTGCACAAAGCCAATACTGCTCGATCGACCGGTCGATGTCTCCCAAGATGATTTTGACGAAATCGTACTTGCGGCCTCAGTCCCAGTGTTGGTGGACTTCTATGCTGATTGGTGCGCGCCGTGCAAGATGGTTGCTCCACTGGTGGACGAACTTGCTCGGGAACAGAGTGGACGTATGCTGGTTGTGAAGATCGATACGGACCGTGCGGCTAACATTTCCGAACGATATTCAATCCGTAGTATCCCTACCTTAGTTCTTTTCAAGGAAGGCAAAGAGATTGATCGAAGCATGGGATTTGAGCCCGAACGCGTTCGAATTCTCGTAGAGGAGGCAGTGGCTTGAATAGGCGAGCGCGGCACCAAAAGATCTTAGACATTCTTAGGCACCATCGTGTTACTAATCAAGAAGGGCTCAGAAAACTTCTGCGTGCAGATGGCACTGATGTAACACAAGCGACATTGTCTAGAGATATGCGAGAACTAAGGGTAGTAAAGGTGACCGGAGCGGATGGGATTCCCCATTATTCTTCTCCAGATGAGTGGGAGAATACTCCGACCCTAGCCTCTCTGCTCCCGGCCTTGTTTCAATCAGCCGAGGGTGTAGAGCATCTATTGGTCGTGAAGACGCTAAAGGGTGGTGCCCAGACGGTTGCAGCAGGCATCGATTGGGAGGAGTGGCCAGAGGTCTTAGGCACGCTAGCAGGGGACGATACGATCTTAGTAGTCCTAAGGGACCCAGCAGTCACATCCACAGTCCAAGGGCGAATCGAAGAAATGGCGGGTCACTAAGGTTGACCTAATGCATGGTATACGCATATTTATGCACCCAATTCGCTCCTCTTTGGTAATTCAAACAGCGAACTCACACACTGAGACTAGAGCTATAACTTAGAGCTTCGAGTTCTCCCTCATTCAGCTAGAAAATACTCTAACTGAAGGGGTTAGGGCCATTGGCTTTAAAGGGTTAAGATGCTATGAAGGTTGTAGTTGGCTATTCCGGAGGTCTCGATACGTCAGTAATCGTTCCCTGGCTAAAAGAGCATTATAATGCGGAAGTAGTATGCATGAGCGGTCACGTGGGGCAACGTGAAGGCTTAGACGGGTTAGAGGAAAAAGCGCTTGCAAGAGGGGCGGTTGAGTTCTATGGGGAAGATCTTAGGCACGAGTTTGTAGAAGATTTCGCATGGCCAACCTTAAAGATCGGAGCTGTGTACGGTCGAAAATATCTACTGGGTACAGCTATGGCCCGTCCAATTTTAGGAAAACGACAGGTAGAGATTGCAAAGGCAGTAGGAGCGGACGCACTTGCACACGGTTGTACCGGAAAGGGAAATGATCAGGTGCGATTCGAGCTCACATATGCCGCACTTGCTCCTGATCTAAGGGTAGTGGCCCCCTGGCGTGAATGGGACATAAAGTCGCGTGAAGATGCTGTCCAGTACGCTCGGGATCGGGACATCCAACTTGAAGGAATTGACGAAAAAAAGCTTTACTCAAGGGATGAGAATCTTTGGCACATTTCCCATGAGGGCGGTCCGCTAGAAGATCCGGGATACGAACCTGAGGAGTCGATGTTTCTTTGGACGGTTTCTCCAGAATTGGCTCCAGATAAGCCTGAGGCGGTCGAAGTATCCTTCGAGGCTGGTGTACCTGTCGCAGTAAATGGGAAAGCGATGGGTGCCGTTAAGCTCCTTGAAGAGTGTAACGATATAGCGGCTCGCAATGGGGTTGGGCGGGCTGATTTGGTTGAGAATCGTTTGGTCGGGATGAAATCCCGCGGGGTTTATGAGACGCCTGGTGGCACTCTACTCTACAAGGCGATTAAGGATCTTGAATCGATTACGATCGATCGTGAAGCCGAGGGCTTGAAGGATCAAATGGCTGACCGATGGGCGAACATGCTATATGAGGGGCGCTGGTGGACTTCGGAGAGGGAAGCTCTCCAGGCTATGTCTGACGTATTGTCGAGGAACGTCACTGGATCTGTAAAGTTGAAACTTTTTAAAGGCTCTTGCGTGGTAACAGCTCGTACGAGTCCGGTCTCACTTTATGATGAAGATCTGGCCAGCTTTGGAGGATCCACGAAGTATGACCAGGCAGATGCATCCGGCTTCATACGTCTGTTCGGACTACCGACTCGAGCTGCTGCGAGGCAGAAGACGGGCACTCACGAGTTGGACGAAGAAATTTCTCAGTTGATCTCAGAGTTTGCGGATGTTAGAGGACTCTAAGAAATTTTGAAGGCTCCTGAGATCCAAATGACCCTCGAGGCAGATGTTTTTCTGAGGATTAGATAATGACCGACGAGCCCAAAGAGACGGATTCCGCAGAAAGCCCTGGGGCACCAGGATCACTATGGGGTGCGAGGTTCGACGGTGTAATGGCACCCGAGATGGTTGAGTTGAATCAAAGTCTACCCGTGGATAGTTGTTTGTGGAGGGAAGATATACGCGGCAGCCAGGCCTGGGCTCAGGCACTTGGACGCGCAGGGGTTTTGACTCAGACTGAATTGACCTCAGTGATCAATGGGCTTCAAGGAGTTGCGCTTCGCATCGAATCAGAGGGGCTCGGGCAAGCTGAGGAAGAGGATATCCACTCTGTAGTAGAGCGTATGCTTTTAGAGGAAATCGGGGCTCTAGGTGGGAAGCTTCACACCGGTCGATCGCGTAACGACCAATCTGCGACAGGAGTGAGGCTCTTTGGCATGGATGCGTCTGATCAGATTCGAGAGGACTTGGTTAGCTTGTGCCGAGCATTGCAGGATCTCGCGCATCGGGGGATGCATCTTCCCATGCCAGGATACACGCATCTACAGCAGGCCCAGCCAATCCGTGCTGCACAGTGGGCTTTGAGCCATGTATTTGCTTTCCTTCGAGATATCGATCGGATCAACGCAGCCAGAGGTGCTGCAGCGGTCCTTCCACTTGGTTCTGGTGCCATTGCAGGTTGCCCATTTCCTATCGATCGGGAAGCGCTGAAAGATGAATTAGGATTTCAACGAATAAGCCCTAATTCAGTCGACGCGGTCGCAGATCGTGATTGGATCTGCGACCTTCTATACGCTGGCGCGATGATCGGCGTCCACATATCCAGGCTATCTGAGGACTTAGTTCTTTTTTCCAGTTCTGGGTTCGGATTTGTGAGACTATCTGATGGATTTAGTACGGGATCGAGTCTTATGCCGCAGAAACGAAATCCTGACGTTGCAGAACTTGCTCGTGGAAAATCAGGACGGCTTCACGGAAACCTCGTAACGCTTTTGACTCTCCTTAAGGGGCTCCCTACTGGGTACAACAGGGATTTGCAGGAGGACAAGGAGGCTCTGTTTGATACATGTATCACACTAGGTATCACAGTTCCTGCACTTGCTGGCGGGATTAAGACAGCTGAGTTCGTGCCGGAGACCCTAGAAAGTGCCATAGACACGCAGCTGTTTGCTACGGACCTAGCAGACTACCTGGTGAAAAAGGGCGTTCCATTCCGTGAAACGCACGGAATCGTTGGACGGCTAGTCCGCCTCGCGGAGGAAGAAAGGATCCCGCTCAATGAGTTGTCGATTGAAGCTATGCAGAATGAACATGTAGCTTTTGAGGAAGATGTGGTCGGAGTGTTCGATTGGGAGAGATCCACAGAGGTTCGAGACACGGTTGGCGGTACATCTTTAAGGGCTATCGAAGAGCAACTCGAAGAGGTTAGTGCTCAACTCTCAGGGATAAACACAGCAGTAGAATAGGATTCGTGCCACTCTAGCGATCTATCCGGTTCGAGCACGCAAGCGGTTAGGAGGCCAACTGGAATGCTTTCGCGTGCTCCTGTAGATTCAGTCATTCCATGTCATCCAGCTTGGGCTTAAGCCCCACCCAATTCACACTAGGGATACAAACCCGATGGAAGCTTCAATAGCGGAGCAGCTGAAGCGCCAGGCAGCTGCTAGCGCCCTAGAGCATGTTCAGAACGGGATGGTACTGGGACTGGGGACAGGCAGTACCGTGACACACTTTCTTGACCTGCTCGGAGACCGGTTACTGACCGGAGAACTGAAAGATGTGGTCGGAATCCCCACTTCAAACCGCACTACGGATGAAGCTCGTCAAGCTGGGATTGATCTGATTGAGTTAGGTGATAGTAGCCGGATTGATCTCACAGTTGATGGCGCTGATGAAATATCTCCAGACTTAGACCTGATAAAGGGTATGGGAGGGGCGCTACTCAGGGAAAAGATGGTAGCGCAGTCCTCAGATCGTGTTTTAATCATTGCAGATGAGAGCAAGTCTGTGGACCGCTTAGGCACCCTGTCTCCGCTCCCGATCGAGGTTGTTGATTGGGGAATTCAGGGTCATGTGCAGTTCATTATGAATTGGGGGGGAAGGGCATCTGTTCGTATGATGAGTAATGGGGAAGATTTTAAGAGCGACAATGGTAACCTGATGCTCGACTGCAGGTTTGCGGATGGAATCAAAGAACCTGCTCAACTTGAAGCTGAACTACAGGCAAGAGCAGGCGTAGTCGAGAGTGGGCTTTTCCTAAAGGTTGCCGATGTTGCGATTCTGGGCACGGACTCGGGACCAATAGAGCTTGGTCGAAAGTCATGAAAATTGCCCCCTCGATACTGTCTTGTGATTTCTCTCGTCTTGGTGAGGAGATTGGCGCAGTAAACGAGGGTGGGGCCGATTGGATTCATGTGGATGTAATGGATGGGCACTTTGTCCCCAACATCACGATTGGTCCTGTGATCACAAAGGGGGCCCGTTGCTCAACAAACTTGCCTTTGGATGTGCATCTAATGATCGAAGCTCCTGAGCGGTACCTCGAGTCATTCGCTGAAGCAGGTGCGACGTTCATGACTGTTCACGCTGAAGTCTGTCCAGATCTGATTGCCACGGTCGGTCAGATACATTCATTAGGAGTCAAGGCAGGTGTCGCTCTTAACCCTGAGACCGGCCTTGAGGAAATAGTCAATGTCTTAGGAGAACTGGATCTTCTGGTGATTATGTCCGTTAATCCTGGTTTTGGCGGCCAGTCGTATATTCCGGGTAGCACGGAAAAGGTCGCTGAAGCGCGGCAGCTCTTAGACCGATACAGCAGTCCGGCGGAGTTAGAAGTTGACGGTGGAGTTGACGCTAGTAATGCGGGCGACCTGCAGTCTGCCGGAGCTAGTGTTCTCGTGGCAGGTTCAGCGATTTACGGCCACCCCCAGGGTCCAGGGGCAGGAGTCATGGCAATTCGTGAGGCGTTGCCTTCCTGAGATCTTGAGTCACAAACAATATAGGTACCGCAGTAGTAAGAAAGATTTGAGGCGCTCTCATGACTTCTCAAGTTAGCTCCGAAGAGTGTGAGCATTTTTGGCCGAGTCTGGATCCTGTTGTGATTAGGGGGTAGGTGAACGCCCTGTAAGGCAGGATTTACCTCATTTCTATCCCAACCTTTTATCTATGATTCTCAGGTATCAGAGCGCACTCGAAGACCCAGATCCCGAAACGGTATTCGGATGGCATTGTCGAGTGGGGGCCTTTGAACGTTTAACCCCTCCTTGGGCTAGAGTGGAGTTCATTAGCCGAAAAGGTGGTATAGACGATGGAGGAGAGGTTGCCCTAAGAGTTCATAAGGGGCCATGCAGCTTCCGGTGGGTATTGAGGCATCATGATTATGTAAGGGGTACTCAGTTTTGCGATGAACAAATATCTGGCCCCCTTAACTTATGGAGGCACGTTCATAAATTTGAATCGCTCGGGAAACAAGGCACCAAGCTCATAGATGAGATTGAGGTAGAACTACCCTTTAGGCCTTTGGGGACCGTACTCGGGAAGGGTTCCATAAAGCGAGATCTTAGCCGTCTCTTTCAATTTAGGTATCGCCGACTGTTTACTGACCTAGAGCGACACGCCCAATACAGTGCTCTTCCGAGACTAACTGTGGCTATCACCGGTTCTTCAGGGCTCGTCGGGAGTAACCTGGCTAGTTTTTTAACAACCGGTGGGCATAAGGTTATTCAGTTGGTGAGAGATCGAAATGCGCTGGGCGAAGGAAAGATCTATTGGAATCCTAGAGAGGGGGACATAGATCTGGAGGGATTAGCCTCGGCAGATGCTGTCGTAAACCTAGCCGGTGTATCAATTGCAGATCGGCGCTGGAATACAGCGCGAAAGCACTCGATACGTCACAGTCGTATTCAGAGCACATCTGTGTTATCCAGAGCCCTTGCGAACCTCAGGAATGGCCCCAAGGTGCTCATATCTGGTTCTGCAGTGGGCTATTATGGAAACTCCGCCCAGTTACATATCGAAGAAGGCGCGAGACAAGGTAGTGGCTTTCTTGCCGAAGTTTGCGGGGCCTGGGAGCAAGCAACCGAGGCCGCTGACCAGGCTGGCTTAAGGGTCGCCCATATTCGTACGGGGGTCGTCTTATCAGGAGCAGGTGGTGCACTTCACCGCATGTGCTTGCCATTCCTCATGGGTTTAGGTGGGCGATTAGGGTCAGGACGACAGTTCTTAAGCTGGGTAGATATCGACGATATCGTGGGGGCAATTCATCACATTCTGATGTCCAATGATCTCGAGGGTCCGATCAATGTGACAGCACCACATCCGGTAACGAACTCGGCATTTACTTCAACCCTAGGGTCTGTCCTCAGAAGACCGACCATGATTCCAATTCCGAAGCCTGTGATTACTACACTCTTCGGAGAGATGGGGCGAGAAGCATTACTTGAGGGACAGCATGTGTTTCCACAGAAACTCACAGCATCCGGATTCCGGTTTTTCTACGAAAAGCCAGAGGAGTCACTTAGGTTTCAACTTGGTCAGATGAGAAAGTAACCCGATATATCTCATGGGCTCGGGCATTTGTAGTAGCCCAGATATGTACTAATCAGATTCCGATAGGATCTCCCCATCAGGGCTGAGACTTGGGTAGGGTTTTCCGTCTCGGCGCCTTGCCGCAGCCAACGAAGGCCAGGACCACTCGAAAAGATGTTTCTCGAATTCGTTACGATCCAGTCGACTCCCTTCATACATACCCGCAGCCTGTCTTTGCCTGAACGCTTCAAACAAGAGGAGTGACGTTGCCACAGAAACATTGAGAGATTTCACCATTCCAGTCATGGGAATTTTCACGCAGAGGTCAGCTGTGTCTAATCCGGCTTCAGAGACACCGTGCAATTCTGCGCCAACTAGGATGGCTGTTGGACCTGTGTAGTCTACCTCACGAAAGTCGACCGAATGTTTTGAAGGATGAGCTGCGATGAGATTGTATCCCTCTTTTTTCAGACTCCTAGCTGCACCTTCAACAGTTTTGTGACGGTGCACTTGGACCCACTTCATGGTGCCGGCCGACGTTCCATGGTGGAGCACCAATCCCTCTTCAGGAGGAACGACATGAGCCCTAAGAACACCGACTGCGTCACAGTTTCTTAAGATTGCAGAAAAATTATGTGACTTGTTGACCCGGTCCATTAGAATGGTCAGATCTGGTTGTCGACGCTCTAAAACTGCACGAAGTCGATGGAATCGTTCTGGGCGCATGGAGATATATTCTCTGCTCTAGCCCTTTCGATCCATCCCTGATCATGCACAGATCAAAATTTAGAGCCATAGGTGTGATCGGATTACGATTAGAAATGGGTTCGGTTTTGTCCATCGGAATCAGAGGAATCAGGTCTAGCCGCAACGGCCTAGACCTTAGAGGTTACTGCTTCTGAACAGCAGTGCGGATCCACTTTCTTTTAAAGGCACTCGAGCTATGCCCGAAACATCGAATGTCACTCGTCGAGACCTGCTCATTCGAGGCGGCAGCGCAGCGGCAGGCTTGGCGCTTTTCCCCTCCGATGTAGCGGACCGAATCTTACGCATCAGTTCTCAGGAGGCGGTGATACCATGGATCGATGGCCCACAACCAGGCGGGCAAGCGAACACGCTCGATTGGCAGGGACTCACATCGTGGGTTACCCCCATAGAGGACCTATTTCGGGTGTCCCACTACAACACTCCAGAGATTAGCGAAAATGATTGGAAGTTAGAGATCGGAGGCTTAGTTAATCGTCCAAGAAGTTTCACACTGGAGGAGATCAAGGCTCTTCCCAAAGAAGACGTAGCCTTTGCGCTGGAGTGTGGCGGAAACAGGGGGTTCCCAACTTTTGTCGGAGCAGTCCACAACGCCCGTTGGGGTGGGACATCACTTCGCAGAGTACTCGCTCAAGCAGGCATTCAAGAGGATGGGATCGAAGTGGTTTTCTTCGGTACTGATGAAGGTGTGGAAGAAATCCGAGGAAATGAGGTCACTCAGAGTTTTGCGCGAAGCATGTCTCTAGAAGACGCGATGGACCCAAATCTTCTCCTATGCTATGAGGTCAATGGAGAACCGTTACCGACAGATCATGGATTTCCTCTTCGGCTTGTTGCACCTGGATGGTATGGGGTCGCGAATGTGAAGTGGCTAAAAAGGATTGAAATTCGTAATACGAGATTTATGGGCCGGTTTATGGCACAGGACTACGTAACACTAAGAGGGGAAGAGAAGGGGGGAGAGACGGTTTGGACTCAGAACTCAGTGAGTCATGGGCGTGTAAATTCGATCGCTGCAAAGGTTACAAGCGATGGTAGTAGCTATCGCATTCATGGGGCCGCTTGGGGTGCCCATATCAACCGAGTAGAGGTGCGGGTAGATGATGGGTCGTGGCTGCCTGCTACATTAGGAGAAGGGCGTGAGGATCCCTATTCATGGACATTCTGGCACCTTGACTGGAATGCTGAGTCAGGAGAACACACCATCACTTCAAGGGCTACTGACAGGGAAGGGAACGTTCAGCCGGCACCTGCTGATCCTGAGATAGCCCTGAAGAGGACCTATTGGGAAAGCAATGGACAGTTCACAAGGAATATCTTAATCGACTAAAATCGGTTGAGAACCTGATCTACCTTGACTGGGTTTCGGCAAGGAAATCCATGGTTAGTGTCTGTCCTGCCGGGGTGGTGAAATTGGTAAACACAGGGGACTTAAAATCCCCCGGGCTCACGCCCTTCTGGGTTCAAGTCCCAGCCTCGGCACTTCTAACTGACTATTGATGAGTCAGTCACTATCGCAACTATCCGCCCCCATATCTGAGCAGACGTGACAGACCCACGCTTCCTATTACTCCAGGTCCGAAATCCGGGGGACCCTATGGCTGCGCAGGAGGTTCTCTGTTTCGCGCGTAGCCTACCATGCACTTCATCGAACATTGAGGTTTTCGACCTACTTTCTGGTGCACCTTCAACATTAACCCTTAAGAGAACTGACGTGGTGCTTATTGGCGGAAGTGGGGAGCATTCCGTGGTAAGAGGTGGCCCATGGCTCTCAAGGGCCCTGGATACCATGACGGAGTTGTATGCGAAAAGCCGTCCGACTTTCGCATCTTGCTGGGGATTTCAGGCCATGGCTCAGGCTCTTGGGGGCACGGTCGTGACTGACCGAGATAGAGCAGAAGTTGGTACAGCCTGGGTGGAGCTTACTCACGACGGAGAGGCCGATCCAGTGTTCGGGCCGCTAGGAAAGAGGTTCCGTGTTCCTATAGGGCATGAGGATGTTGTTACTGAAATACCGAAAAATGCGAGGTTGTTGGCTTCTAGTGACCTGGTCGAGAATCAAGCCTTTGTCTTTCTGGATAAGCCTATCTACGCGACTCAATTCCACCCAGAGTTGAATAGAGCAGATCTGGTTGCACGACTGACCAAGTATACAGAGTATCTACCCCTTACTGGTCATAAATCTATTAAGGAATTTGAAGACAATACTCCAGAAACCCCGGAGTCCGAATCGATCCTACCCCGGTTTCTAAAAGAGGTGTTGGGAGATTGAATAAGCTTTTTAGGAAGAGAAGCCAGATGACTCTTCGTTATATCGTCCCTGTAGCTTCTATCTTCCTACTGACAGCTTTTCAAGTAAGAATGTGGGGCGGAGGAGGATGGCGACCAAATCCGATTCGTGAGGGATTGCCCACAGCAGAGAATGGAGTAAGGGATCGGGGGTTTACATTCTGTCGGCTCTTATATCAAAGCGTACGGCAGGAAGCCCAAGGCCACGGATGGAATACAGACTATCCAGGGTCAGATCATAACTTTGTTACGAGGCTCGCAGAACTAACGACTGCGAAGCCTGCCCGATGGGAGGACGGTCAGCCAGGGTTCGCCGTTGTGCGGGCTACTCAAGAAGAACTATACGAGTGCCCGTTCATATTCATGTCGGATGTGGGCACAGTTGGATTTAGCGAGCTAGAGGTCGTACGTCTTCGAGATTACTTGACGAAAGGCGGATTCATCTGGGTCGATGATTTTTGGGGTGACTGGGCCTGGCAACATTGGGTGGGAGAAATTACGCGCGTACTCCCAGAATATCCGATCGTAGATATTGATCCTGAGCATATGATGATGCACGCCCTCTACGAGGTGGAAGATATACCTCAAATTCCCTCCATACAGTGGTGGCGGAGGAATGGACGTCGTGGTACTTCAGAGCGAGGGCGAGAGAGCGAAACTCCACACCTCAGGGCAATCTTCGACCCTGAAGGACGCCCACTCGTTGTAATGACCCACAACACAGACATTGCAGACGGATGGGAGCGTGAAGGGGAGGATTACGATTTCTTCTACGAATTTTCTCCGGAAGCTTACGCCCTGGGGATCAACGTCATCTTATACTCGCTTAGCCACTAACCAGAGCTGGATCCAGGGTTCTCAGCTGACATTGCTTCCGGGAGATCTGGCTATCGTTCTCCGACGTTTTTCCAGCCAGCCAGGTGCGCGATAGATCAGTAGTACACTCAAGCAGAACGCGAGAAGCAGAGGGAGGCGCACGTCAGCTTTCACCAGCCAATAGTAGTGAATTACCCCAAGGGTAGCGGCCAAGTAGATGCCCCGATGGAGTTTAGTCCAACGAATTCCTAGGCGACGCATCCAACCCTTTGTTGACGTGAGGGCTAATGGAATAAGTATGACGAAAGCGGAGAACCCGACAGTGATATAAGGCCTCTCAATAATGTCTTCGACCATCCATCTCCAATTGAAGACCTGATCAAAAACAAACCAGATGTTGAAATGGATGAGAGCATAGAAGAACGCAAATAAGCCAAGAGGGCGACGGAGCCTAATAGCTACATTCCATCCAGTTATCCGACGCAGGGGGGTGACCGAAAGTGTTACTAAGAGCAAGACAAGCGTGGTCATGCCCGTGATGTGAGTTAGGGTTTCGATTGGATTAGGCCCTAACCAGTTGAGAAATAGTCCAGCTATGAGCCAGGCACCTGGACTGAGGGCTGCAACCCAAATCACTATCTTGCACACCAAAATCCGGTGCTTTTGGATCATGGTGTTTGAACCGAGGTTTGAGTGAGAGTTACTTCCAGCGGTGAAGGTCCATCCCTGCGTAAAGGTGAGAAACTTCTTCGGCATAGCCATTGAACATCAGGGTTTCATGACTCTTGAATAGTGACGGCAGCCGCCGTTCTCGGGCCTGGCTCCACCTCGGATGAGATACCTCCGGATTCACATTTG
>DLRL01000026.1 GCA_002501085.1 Gemmatimonadales bacterium UBA7889 | reverse complement strand
GGCCATGTACTCAAATTCGATACCCGGAATGGCATTGCCCTGCAGGAAATGGTTGATGTACTCGCTGGCAAACTGAAGGGACTCCTGGTTCTCACGGTCGTTGAAAGTCAGCTCTAGTCCTCGAACCAGATCAAGCTTTTGACGCTCCAACTCACCATCTGTGAAGCCGTGACGAGCCGCTCGTTCCGCCTCGACGAAAAGAGCTTCGAGGCCCCGTGCGTGTCCGTCTTCCTGAACCAATGCCAAGATCTGGAAGGCGCTCTTCGCACGGACGAACTCCCCCTGTCCGGAAAACGCAGCCGCGAACGGTGGATCGGCCTGCTGCGTAAGCTCCTGAAGCCGGTTGTTCATCATGCTGCTCACGAGCACATCAACCAAGGCCTGGCGATAGCCCCCGACAGTCGTCACTTCCTGGGGGTCCTGCAACGCGAGAACTCCGACCTGGGAGCCTGTAGCTTCGGGGTCTGAGGCAATCGCATAATAGGTTTCGGCGTGATCGGGAACGTCAAAGTAGGGTCGTTCCAACGGCGTTTCCGGCACCGGCATCCGGTTGAAGTGTGTCTGGATCAGCTGCTCGATTTCCGCAGGATCAAAGTCACCGACCGCTACCACCGCCATGAGGTCGGCCCGGTACCACGTGTTGTAGAACCGGGTGAGTTCCTCGTGGGGGAAGTTCTGCAAGACCTCCACCTTCCCTATGGGGAGGCGTTCCGCGTAGCGCGAGTCGGTGAACATGATCGGGAACTGTTGATCCTGAATGCGTGCGCCGGCTCCACGCCCTAGACGCCATTCCTCGATGACTACACCCCGTTCCTTATCGATCTCTTCGGGCTCAAAACTCACCTGGTGGGCCCAGTCTTCGAGGATCTGGAATCCGGTGGCGACCGGCCCCGGATCCTCTGTCGGTACTTGGAGCATATAAACGGTCTCATCGAAGCTCGTATAGGCGTTGACCGAGGGTCCGAATGCCATGCCGATTGATTCGAGGTAATCGACGAGTTCCTGCTTCTCGAAGTTTTCAGTGCCATTGAATGCCATGTGCTCGACGAGGTGAGCAAGGCCGAGCTGTGTGTCGTCCTCCAGGACCGATCCGGCATTCACTACAAGCCGGAGTTCGGCCCGATTTTCAGGCTGGCTGTTTTGCCGGATGTAGTAGCGCAGCCCGTTCTCGAGTTCGCCCACAGTGACGTCTGGGTCCATCGGTAGTGGTGACCCCATGGGGATCTGAGCATTGGCACCCAAGGGCAGCAACAAGGTGAGTGCAAGCAGGGGCACGTCCACGGAACGGGATGGGAGCATGCAAATATCCGGTAGTTAGGGGCGAGGCAGGCGACAAGAGTGTTCTGATGCGGTCTAGGATGCGATCACCTGTGGTATCACGCCACCCAACACGGATCGCTCTAGTTGATCCATGCTATAGAAATTAAACTGCTTGAGTCATTTCATATTCTAGAGAGGAGTCTGACATGAAGTTTCTGGTTACATGGATAATCCCAGATGGAGAAGCTCGGCATGATACCTTGAAAATATTCAGTGATATGACGGCTGAGCAGGATCAGGAATTGATGGGAGATTCAGCCACACTTATCGGTCGGTGGCATGAGCCAGTTTCAGCCACGGGTGTAGCCATATTTGAGTCAGATAGTGCAGCTGCGGTTATGAACTATCTCCTAAATTGGAACCAGGTTTGCGATTGTGATGTGACACCAGTTCTGGATGACGAAGAAGCCCGGGCACTGGGCCGATCCCTGAGCTGATTAGGTTGTGAATTAGGTTACGCATAGGACACAAATCACCACACCATTCAAAGGTCAATTATGTCTCTACCAATGTTAGGCAAATATCTCTATACCGTTCCCTTTGTGTGGTTTGGGATCCAGCACTTTACAAATGCTGCTGCGCTGGCGGGTATGGTTCCGATCCCAGGTGGCTCTTTATGGGTTTATCTGACGGGCGTGTGCCTTTTGGCAGCGTCAGTAAGTGTCTACACAGGAAAACATACGGCTTTGGCGATGAAACTCCTTGGGCTGCTACTGCTGATTATCGTGGTCACTATACACGTGCCTGCGATCATGGGTGGTGGTGCCGCCTCATGGATGACTCCCATGGTTCATACTACGGGCTTGGCTGGTGGTGCTTTTGTATTGGCCGGGCTACACGAAGGGAGTTGATGGTTTCTGTCCCGGTTGATGAAAATGGCCAGGAGTCCTGATACGTCCACGAAGAGATTGATGAGGATTACCGGCCCAAGCTTGATCTTGGCTGCGTTCTTTGCAGTACTAGGGTCACCGGCATCGCCTCAATCCACGGAGGATCTGTCAGCGTTCATGCCACCACTTGGGTGGCGCTCGATTGGTCCAGACCGTGGTGGGCGCTCTATCGCTGTAGCCGGGCACAGCGAACGCCCCTTTGAGTACTATTTCGGGGCGACGGGCGGAGGGCTCTTCAAGACGACGGACGGCGGCTCGTCTTGGGTCCCGGTAACCGATGGTCAGATCGGAAGCGCCTCAGTCGGTGCGGTGACGGTCGCGGAGTCGGATCCAGATATCGTCTATATCGGGATGGGTGAAGTGCAGCTCCGCGCTAACGTGCTCCAAGGTGACGGGGTGTACCGTTCCGACGACGGTGGACACACCTGGCACCATCTTGGGCTGGAGGATACGCATGCGATTGGGCGTATTCGGGTGCACCCGACTGATCCGGAGCGGGCGTACGTTGCTGCACTCGGCCACCCGTTCGGGCCGAGTGCAGACCGTGGTGTATTCCGAACCACCGATGGCGGTGCGACCTGGGAGAAAATCCTCTTCCGTGATGATCGTACCGGTGCGGTCGATCTCGTTATGGATCCAGATGACCCCAACGTTCTATATGCGACTCTCTGGGAGGTATACCGGAAGCCCTGGCAACTCTGGAGCGGAGGATCTGGCTCAGGGATTTTCAAGACAACCGACGGTGGCGAGACTTGGTCCGAGTTGACCCATACACCTGGTTTCCCGTCTGGGGTGCTCGGGAAAATGACAGTCACTGTGTCCGGGGCGGACTCGGAAAGAGTGTGGGCGAATATCGAAGCGGAGGACGGCGGTCTTTATCTATCAGACGATGGAGGCATGTCATGGGCCCTTGTAAATGCGCATCGAGATATATGGCAGCGCGCCTTCTATTTTCAACGCATTCAGGCGGATCCGGTTGACCGAAATACCATATATATCCTGAACTTTAGGCTTATGAAGTCTACGGACTCGGGCCGCACACTTGAGAGTGTTCCGGAAACGCACGCCGATCATCATGATCTCTGGATTGACCCGATAAACCCAGATCGGATGATCGATGGCAACGACGGTGGTGGTGTCGTCTCAGTTAATGGGGGACAGACATGGACTGAGATGCAGTATCCGACGGCACAGATCTACCGCTTGGCGACAACGGCAGACTTTCCATACCACGCATGTGGCGCACAGCAGGATAACTCAACTGTTTGTGTATCATCGGATCCCGGTCATCTGAGTAACCCACGTGGAGTCAGCACTGAGTGGATGTACTCCGTCGGGGGTGGCGAGAGCGGCTACGTTGTCTCTCATCCTGCCGACCCGAACATTTTTTATGCCGGTGCAACGAATGCACTCACCCGTTACGACCGCGGTACGGGCATCGTCCGTGACATCCAGCCCTACCCTCGCATTGTTATGGGTGAGCCGGCACGAGATATGCCCGAACGTTGGAACTGGACGTATCCGATTGCGGTGTCGTTAGCCGAACCCGATGCGCTCTACGTAGGCTCGCAGCATCTGTGGAAATCCTCTGACGAGGGGACATCGTGGAAGAGGATTAGCCCCGACCTGACGCGTGCTGACCCTGAGACCATGAATGATTCTGGTGGTCCTGTAGTGAAGGACCAGGACGGCCCTGAGATTTACGCGACGCTCTACTCGGTCACCCCGTCTCCTCATAATGCCGCTACGATCTGGACGGGGTCTGACGACGGCTTCGTGCACATCACAAGGGACTCTGGTGAGAACTGGAGCAACGTCACCCCTCCGGATATGGTTGCCCACACCCGCGTCATGACGATCGATGTCTCGCAGCACGATGCTGGAACCGCATATGTCGCGGGCATACGCTATGAGATGGATGATCGGTCTCCGTATGCCTGGAAGACCAATGATTACGGAGAAAATTGGACGAAGATCATCGATGGGATCGCACCAGACGACTTCGTGCGAGTGGTCCGTGAGGACCCCGATCGGTCAGGGCTGCTCTACGCGGGAACTGAGCATGGGGTCTACGTCTCGTTCGACGAAGGACGCAGCTGGGCCACTCTCTCTTACGATCTCCCTGACACCCCGGTCACTGGTCTCGCGGTTCAGGATCGTGATCTAGTGATCTCGACACACGGTCGGTCGTTCTGGGTTTTGGATGATATTGAGACACTCCGACAAGTTCGTGCAGATGTGGCGGGGTCTGATGCTCATATGTTTGCTCCGGCTGATGCAATCCGACGATCCGCCCCTGCCGTTCTGGACTACTATGTGAGCGGCTCCGACCGCGAAGTCCGTCTCGACGTGCTCGATGGGGAAGGAGAACTCGTGAGTACACTCTTTCAGGGAACACGCGATGAGGGGACCTACAGAGAAACCTGGGATCTGCGCTATCCGGGTGCCGTGACCTTTGAGGGTATCGTGCTCGAAGGCGGAAACCCGGCAATCGGCCCGTGGTCTCCGCCAGGTCGCTATGAAGTCCGCCTCACGGTTGATGGCAACGTCGAAGGCGCTTCGTTTGATGTGAAACGTGACCCGCGGCTTACAGGGGTGACCAATGCTGATCTCATCGCGCAGTTCAATCTGGCACTTGCGATCCGGGATGCTGAGAGTAAGGCGAACGGAAACGTGCTATTGATCCGCGATGTTCGCACCCAAGTCCAGGCCAGTGTCATGCAAAGCGACGACCAGCAACTGAGAGAGCTAGCAGAACAATTCACGGGTGATATCAGTGAACTCGAGACCGAACTTTATCAGGTCAGAAACCAGAGTCCGAAGGATAAAATTGCGTTCCCGATCCGCTTGAATGACCGTCTTACTGGGCTGCGCAATCGACTCGAACGGGGTGATGCAGCACCGACCGCTGCGTACCGCAGGGTATATGCAGAGCTTTCGGCCGAACTGGCTGAAACGATGCAGGCACTCGAAGTGCTATTCACAGAGGACCTTGCACGACTGAACACAGAGCTCAGCAGAGCGGGCCTTCCGCGAGTCGTTATTAGAGACCGACTTATCACCGAGTAAACGACTCATCGAGAATCAATTGCAACGATTCATACAACTGGAAGGCACCGCGCTCGCAGCGGGGGACCCCACGGATCGCCCCTGAAGCTTTGGGTCAAAAAATCATTGAGCACCTCGCTGAGCTTTCAGCCCCGTTTGGTACCCAGATCTACTACGAGGACGGGATCGGGGTTTGGAGGCGCTAGATATTCACATTCCCTAGGGTGAACTCATTTGTCTTTGGGTGGTTTTTCAGGTCGAGATCTCCTGTCTGGTGCAGGGTAGCGGGTAATGATAGGATGCGGTCATCATGAGCCAACAAGGTAGACGAGCCGCCCTGGGAATCGCATTAGCGGTCATATTGTTTGGTGCTGGATCGTTCTTGCTACAGTCTCGAACTCCGATCGATATGCAGTCTCGAACCCCGATTGACGTTGCGTCTCTTGGTCCGCAGGTGGGTGAACCGGTGCCAGAGTTCAGTCTGCCTGACCAGAACGGGCAAATGCGCACTCTTGAATCCATTTCGGGGCCAAAGGGGGCGATGCTGCTTTTTCACAGATCGGCTGATTGGTGACCTTACTGCAAAGCGCAACTCGTGGAGTTGCAAGACCGACTGGAAGAGCTAGAAGCCCAAGGGCTCGGTGTGGCCGCGATCAGCTACGACTCCGAGGAAGTGCTCGCTGACTTCAGCCAACGTCGTGGTATCACGTTCCCGTTGCTATCTGACGACGATTCGGAGGTCATCACTGAGTTCGGTATCCTGAACACGGTAGCATCCGAAGGACTGGGTCCGAATGGGGATGATCCAGAAGTTGTGGCTGACGTCGCGAAGTACGTTTCTGTATTCGGAGCCAGCGAGATGACGGTCGGTACACCGTACCCGGGCACGTTCATGGTAGATAGCAGGGGACGGGTGACGTCGCGGTTCTTCGAGGAGTTTTACAGGGAACGCAACACCACGGCCAACGTCATGCTGAAGCTTGGCACTGGGCTGTCACCGATCGCAGCCGTCGAGGGAGAGACTGAGCATCTAAAATTTACAGCCTACCCGAGTAACTCCAGCGTCACGGTAGGCACTCGATTCTCGATCGCTGTTCAGGTCGACCCCAACCCTAAAATCCATGTCTATGCGCCTGGCGCAGAGGAGTTGGGGTACAAGGTGATTGCTCTCAACCTGAATCCCGTGCCCCACGTCAGGTTCGAGCCGGTGGAGTTCCCCGAATCAGAGATCTACCACTTCGAACCTCTCGACGAACGGGTCCCTGTGTATCAGAGGTCCTTCACCCTGCTACAGGAGGCAGTCGTGGCGGGGACTCCAGAAACTGAAGAGGCACTGTCCCAGTTGGATGCGCTTACCGTGAGTGGTACGCTCGACTACCAAGCTTGCGACGACCGGCTCTGCTTCACACCAGTCTC
Organism: Gemmatimonadales bacterium UBA7889; assembly: GCA_002501085.1. GTDB lineage: Bacteria > Gemmatimonadota > Gemmatimonadetes > Longimicrobiales > Gaopeijiaceae > UBA1142. The sequence goes on along the minus strand of DLRL01000026.1, from coordinate 91 downwards.
GATACCTCTGTCGTTCACACTTGATCTTGATCTGCTCGATCGGCAACGGGTGAGCCGCTAAGGCAATCGACCTAGCCTGAGCAGGTGGATT
>DLRL01000111.1:31242-45433 GCA_002501085.1 Gemmatimonadales bacterium UBA7889 | reverse complement strand
GCAGTGGCGAACCCTTGCATTGCCTGGTGCTCTTCCTCTGTAAGTTCTTCAGGAACCTCAACTAGCACTTCCACGTACTGGTCACCTATGTGATCATCTTTTTCAATCCCGTGATTCTTGATCCTAAACTTAGTACCCGACTGGGTACCCTCTGGGATTCTAAGGATCACCTTTTGTCCAGATACCGTTTGGACTTTGATCTTTGACCCTAGTGTTGCCTGCACAATATTGATCGGTACTGCTACGTGAACATCAAGGCCTTTCCTCTTGAAGAAACGATGTGGCTCTACCTTGAAGGTTATAATCAAGTTTCCACGTCTTCCTCCCCCGTGACCCTTCTCTCCTTGGCCAGAAAGCTGGACTTTAGCGCCTGTATCCACCCCGGCAGGAACACTTACCTGGAGCTTACGTTGCTGTGGGAGAGATCCCTGACCAGCGCAGGAACCACAAGGCACCCCTGGAATTTTCCCTCGACTAAAGCACCTTGGACAAGGACGTTTTACGGCAAACCCACCTTGACCAAATGAAATATCCCCGGTTCCACTGCACTCCGGACATCTCTGACTCTCTGTTCCGGGTTTTGCACCCCCTCCACCACATGTTGCACAGTCCTCGGTGAAAGAAACATCAATTGAGATCTTTCCTCCGCGCACAGCCGTAAGAAATGGGATTTCAAGCACATATTCTAGGTTTCGCCCATTCTCTCTTCGTCTCTTCTGAGTACCCGAGGAACCTCTATTCCCAAGATCGAAAAGTGAACTAAACAAGTCGGAAAAGTTCCCGAATCCGCCCTCTAGATCATCGAAAGAAAAAACCGGATGACCCCCCTGAGGTGTACGAGTGGAATACCGCTCATCTCCTATCCCAAAAGCACCTGCGGAGCGCATCTGGTCATACTGGCTGCGCTTGGCAGGGTCTCTCAGAACAGAATAGGCTTCGCCCACCTCTTTGAACCGTTCAGCAGCCGTCTTATCACCCCGGTTTGCATCGGGATGATACTGCTTGGCAAGTTTACGGAAACCCTTCTTGATCTGTTCAGCACCTGCTTTCTCGTTGACTCCGAGTGTCTGGTAGAAATCTTTCCTGGCAGGTGCCATGTACCCCAGATCCTCCTAGTCGTGCTTGTGGACACTCACCCGAGCTGGTCGGACGAGGATCCCCTTTAGCAAGCAACCCTTCTGAAATACTTGAGCCACTGTGTCATCTTCCTCTGCCCTCTCAACTGGAACGCGCATGATCGCTTCCATTCGCTCCGGGTCAAACAAATCACCAAGCGGATCAATGACCTCAGCTCCTGAGTCCTGGAGGACACTAATAAATTTCTTCTCAACAAGGTTGACCCCCTCCATCACCCCTTCGACAGTCACGGTATCCGCTTCCAGATCAGCAACTCGATTTAGATCATCAAGAATATCTAGGAATGAACAAAGGATGTCGGCCTGCGCTCTAGACCAGGACTCCAATCGATCCTGCTCGTTGCGCCGTTTGAAGTTATTAAACTCAGCAGCAAGCCTTAGATGGCGATCCTTTAGATCCTCGAAGTCTTCAAGAGCTTGAGTGAGTTGCTGCGCCTCTGTTTCTACAGTCTCATCTGCGTCCGAAATTCCTTCGGCCGGTTCAAGATCCTCTTCCTGTGATATTCCTTCCGTCATCAGCCTACCTTCTGGATTGGGGTTAGAACGGAACGATTTATAATTTACAACGGAGACTGCTGTACGTTCAGGGCCTGGCCCCAAATTCTTAGAGAGTTCGTAACAGCATCGCGAGTGCCGCCTGAGCTGCCCTTTCCCTTACAGCATCACGATTTCCCAAGAAATCAACGGAATATGCCCTCTCTTCACCGTCGAGTACAACAGCAAACCACACTCTGCCTACTGGCTTCTCCTTAGTTCCCCCACCTGGGCCTGCAACCCCTGTCACGGCCAATCCCACATCAGAACCCAAGCGTTCAGAAACTCCCACAGCCATCTGAATAGCAACAACTTCTGAGACTGCACCAAATCGGCATAAGTCCTGTTGACTCACACCAAGAGCAGAAATCTTAACTGAGTCATCATACGCGATCACTCCACCAACGAAGGAAGTAGATGCACCCGGATGGTCGGTTAAGCGCTTAGTGACGAGACCACCAGTACAACTCTCTGCCACCGCTAGCATCAAACCTAGCTCTTTAAGAGCATCTGATACTGATTCAACGATGTCACCACTTATCGCATGGTAACGCCAACGTGCAATCTGAGTGTCCAATTTTTGCTCAGCCCTATCAAGTGAAGCCTTCGCTTCCTCCGGCGAGACCGAACGAGCCGTTATCCTAAGATCCACACCCCTCAGATCCGGTAGATACGCGAGTGAGATTTCCCTCAATACACTCGCAAATGCAGAGTCTGAGCTGATCGCCTCTTCAATTAATTCTGCTAGGCGTGACTCCGGAACTCCAGTCGTATGAAGCATCCTATGGTGAACTGGGGCCATTCTATCCCCAAGCCATTTTTCCAGAAGCGTACTTAAATCCCCGAGAAAGATTCCATGTAACTCCCGCGGGACACCCGGTAACATCACCACAAGTGTTGAGTCTTCTTCAAAAGCGAGCCCCGGTGCAGTCCCGTTTGGGTTATCAAGCACTATTGCTCCTTCAGGCACCTCAACTTGAGAAAGATTAGTCTCAGGAAATTCCTGGTAACCGGCTTCATGGAACCGGCCTCTGAGCTTAGCGAGAAGCCTTTCATTAGGCCGGAGCGGGCGCTCAAACAAGTCCGCAACGGCATTTCTTGTGATATCATCCTCGGTCGGACCTAGTCCGCCAGAGATGAGCACAAGATCAGCAGATTGGGTTGCCATCCGCACAGCGTCCTGGATACTGGTTCGGGTATCCCCAACGGTGTATCCACGAGAAACTACGATGCCCTTTCCCGCTAGTGCACGGCCCAACCAAGCTGCATTGGTATTGATGGTCTCACCAAATAAGAGTTCATTCCCAACGCTAACGATTGCAGCATGTGCAAATTCACCGGCCATGCTACACGCCCTCACCAGAACGGAACAAATCTAGGTGAATCCTAGCTCTTGAAATTCAGCAAAGCTCGATAAGACCACAGGTAGTCCAGCATAGAGTAGATGGTCATTAGAATAGCTAGAGGAAGTGTGATGCCACTCCACACTAGAAAAAAGCCTTCAGACAAAAACCGACCAGCTCCATCCCACGCTTGAGCTGTCGCAAGCATGTTTATCGGATACCACAAAAGTAGCCCACCTGCAAATAGAAACTGCAGAAGTGTCTTGCGTTTCCCCGACTTTCCTGCTGCTATGATGATTCCTCGTCTAGCCCCGTAGCTCCGAAAAAGGGTGATCAAGGCTTCTCGACCAAAAATCACAATCAGCACCCAAGCTGGCAGTGTCCCCCAAATAGGTATGTATTCAGATTCAAAACCCCTATTAGAGATGATGAAAATGGGAACGAATGTCGATACAAGCAGAAGTTTGTCAGCAATAGGGTCAAGTAACTTGCCTAGGTCTGTAACGAGATCATAGCGTCGAGCGATATAGCCATCCAAAGCATCAGACAGGGCTGCTAATACAAAAATCGCAAAAGCTACAAATCTCATACCCACGTCCTCTGCCTGTATGGCAAAGAAAATGACTGGGCAGGCTACTATCCGTGAGAGTGTAATAACCACGGGTAGGGTGAGGCGGTTTTTGGGCAAGGGGCCTTCCCCGCGCAGTGAATAACTAGAGCGGCCGGAAACTCGGCTCCACTGCGGCATGAGGCAAGATCACCTTCCTCATACTGTTTCCAGCTTCGGCTCCAAAATCAATTCCGCCACCTCTTCTTCCATACGTGCCACGATTGAGACTGCCCGTTCGCGGAGGAGACTGTGAGGCTCCCAAGCAATGAAGTCCCTAAGTAAGTTGACCACATCCACCGATGCTGGTGCCCTTGATATATGACCTAGAGCAGCTAGGCGACGAAGTCCATTTCCACTGAATAGATCTCTCTGCCGACGGGTAATTTGATCACGGATAATTAATGCTGTTACTGCACCGACACCCGCCGCAACAAGCACGGTAATACCTGCTCTTCGAATCTTTTTGTTCACGACCCCATCTCTCTTCGCCCTGCCAGTGCCTGGGCGATGGTATTTCCATCTATATACTCCAAATCACCACCCACCGGGATACCTCGAGCCAAACGGGTCACACTAGGGCCCAGAGCCCGAATCTCATGCTCTAAATACACAGCAGTAGCCTCACCTTCAACACTTGCATTTGTAGCTAATATAACTTCCCCGATTTCACCGTTGGAACACTGAATGCGTTCTAACAAACTATTGATATTCAACTCGTCTGGCCCCACACCATCTAGCGGTGAGAGTTTGCCACCCAGAACATGGAAAAGACCCCTGTATTGGCCGGTCCGCTCAATCGAACCAACTTCATATGCTTCTTCCACCACACAGATTATGGAATGATCTCTTCCTGGATCTGAACATACTTGGCAACGCTCCTCCTCCGAAAAATTACCGCAAACACCACAAGGATGAATCTTTTCAGCTAGTTCAACAACCAGCTTAGAGAGCCTATGAATATCATGTTTAGACCCCTTCATAAGGTAGTGAACAAGGCGTAATGCCGTTTTCGGTCCAATACCTGGAAGTCGGGCTAATTCGCTGCTGAGTTGATCGATAACCGACATAGCTCAGTGCCCTTTCGAGACCAGGTCAGAAGAGTTTTGGTAGACCTGGAATATTCATTGGGAAGCCTCCAGTGGCCTTCCTCATCTTGCGCTGGTAGACAGATTGAGCTTTGTCCTGCGCATCACTCAATGCTCCCAAGACAAGATCCTCTAGCATCTCCACGTCACTTGGGTCCACGCAAGTAGGGTCAATTTTCACCAGTTTCACCGAGCCCTTACCGTCTACTGTCACCTTTACCATCCCTCCACCCGAAGAAGAGGTTATTCTTTCTTGGTCAAGAGAGTCCTGGAGACCTTTCATTTTTTCCTGCATTTGCTGACCTAGTTTCATCAGCTGCTTAAGATTATCCATGTGTCCTAGATAGGATGGGGCGGCTAATTTAGTCCATCAACTCAAGATCAAGCTCTTCTACAGCTCTCCCAAGGCGGGGTTCCTGTTGCAATAACTCTCTCAAGGTATCCTCACGCACTGATTTTTCGGTAATACGCTCAGTATTCAAAGATTCCGTCTTGATATCGGCGATCACTATATCTGGAGCTCTTTTAAAGTAGGCCGAAACCCCCTTGCAGATCTCTAACATGACCCCGGGTTCTTTGAGCTTCCTAGCCCCTGGGCCCGGTAAGGTCGTGACCTCAAGTCTACCATCTGACAATTCTCTTACTTCTGCTGATCTCAAAAACCCACTCAACCCAAGAGGAATATTATTTCCTGATTCCAGCCACCTGCTCCAAGCTTCCTCAAGATCATCTGATGGGATAATCCCATTCGAGACATTCTCCGTTGATCCACGTTGACTCTGTTCCTCTAATTCTACATTCGGCTCAGGAACATCACTTGCTGTTCCTTTATCAATCTGCTCTGACTTTCCTGAATCCCCGCCGCCTTCTCCAGTTTTTCCTACACCACCTACCGAGGGAGGAACTCCTCCGAGAGCCTTAATCAACTCCTCTAGAGCAACAGTTCTGTCCATGTAGCTCAAGCGCAGCAAGAGCATTTCAATCAATACTCGAGGATTCGAACTACGTCTAAGACTACCTTGACCCTCAAGCTCAGCTACAGCACTAAGCATTCGAACGATATCTTCCGGCTCAAAACGAATGGAGTGCTCTAAAAGTTGATCCCTGAGATTGCTTGGGAGGTGAACCTCTGTGTCAGGCGCTAAACGCAGCCGAAGCAGAGTACGTAAAATGTCGAGAAGACCGTGATAGAATTCGACTAGGTCATACCCCTCATTGGCTAATTTTTCGATTAAGAGAAATACTTCCGAGTGCTTACTCCCTGAAAAGATGTCAAGGAGTTCGAGGTATCGCTCCTCCTCGACAAGACCCATCACCTTTCTCACCGATTCAGTTTCGACTTTACCCCCGGTGAGTGAAATGACCTGATCTAACAACGACAGAGCATCGCGCATCCCACCATCAGCCTTCCGTGCTATTAGTCGGAGTGCCTCGTCCGTGGCCTCAGAATCCTCTTGCTCCACAATGGCAACTAATCGCGACAGAATATGATCAACTCCTATACGTCTGAAGTCGAAGCGCTGGCAACGTGAGAGAATGGGCGCGGCTGACTGTTCTATCTTTTGAGGTTCTGTCGTCGCAAAAATGAAAACCACACTCGCTGGAGGTTCCTCAAGTATCTTGAGCAAGGCATTCCATGCTTCCCGAGTGAGCATGTGCGCCTCATCCACGATGTATACCTTGAAGCGTCCTTCCTCAGAAGGAGCGTACATCGCTCGTTCTCGGAGATCGCGTGCGTCATCTACACCGCGGTTTGATGCCGCATCGATCTCAACGACATCGAGAGCAGTCTGGCCACCCCAAATCCGTGTACAGTTATCACAGATGCCACAAGGCTCACCCTCCTCGCTCCGCTTCGCACAATTCAAAGCCATAGCTAGGACCCGCGCCAGTGTGGTCTTGCCAACCCCTCGAGGTCCACAGAACAAATATGCATGCCCCACCCGGCCACCAGATACAGCCCGCCGGAGTGTTTCCGACACATGTTCCTGGGTGGTCACGTCCGCAAATGACTTCGGACGATATTTTCTGGCTAAAGCATGGTAAGACAATAGTTTATCATTATGATGGAGTTGTTCACATCAGAGGTAGTCGAAATTCTGCCAGTCCTTAAAGAAGAAACAAGAATATCCCAGGGGACCCACACCACCGATCACCGCCCTTCCCGCTAGTCCTCGCAGCATACTAATAGGATTCCTGAGTTTCTGCCCCATAGGCTTGGGGTAGATCAAAAGCTATTTCAAGAGTAGTGCTATACATTGCCTAGTCAATCAGAAGGGAATTACTGGAGAGTAGGGTTGAAGTTTCGCCCTATCGCACGCGCGATCACCTTTACCTCATCTACCAACTTTGTGAACTGGTCTGGATAAAGGGATTGTGCTCCATCTGACATCGCTTTAGGAGGGTTAGGATGAACTTCTACGATAAGCCCATCTGCCCCAGCCGCCACTGCAGCCCTACCCATTGGGGTGACTTTGGAACGAATCCCGGTCCCATGGCTAGGGTCAGCAATTATAGGCAGGTGGGAAAGAGATTTTACGACCGGAATCGCTGCCAGGTCGAAGAGATTCCGTGTGTGAGTGTCAAAGCTACGTATCCCTCGTTCGCATAAGATTACATCAGGATTCCCTTCAGCGAGAATGTACTCTGCCGCAAGAAGTAATTCGTCAATCGTGGCGGATATTCCGCGCTTCAGAAGAACGGGCTTTCCTGCTCTACCTACTCTACGCAGAAGCGCATAATTTTGCATGTTGCGCGCGCCGATTTGAACAATGTCAGCGTATTTGACAACCAAATCCACTCCATCCGGGTCCAAAGCCTCCGTCACAACTGCAAGCCCTGTTTCCTCTCGAGCGCGTGCCAAGAACTCCAGGCCCTGCAACCCAAGTCCCTGAAAGGAATATGGTGAACTGCGTGGTTTGAATGCACCTCCACGCAGAACTGTCGCACCGACATCCTTGACCCTATGAGCTATGTCCAAGATCTCACGTTCATTCTCAACTGAGCACGGGCCAGCCATCAGGACCAGATCCGAACCACCAATCTTTGTTCCGTTCGGGAGTGATACTACAGTATTCTCACTTTGCCACTCCCTAGACACCTGTTTGTAAGGATGGGTAACAGGAATGAGTTCAAGCACGCCCTCGAGACCTGCGAGTCTATCTGAAGAAATTCCACCATCGTTTCCTATGATTCCTATAGCAGTCCGTTGTCCCCCTGGTATCGGCGTAGCATCGTAGCCCATCTCCTTGACCACTCCCACAACCGTGTGGATCTGCTCAGCAGATGCATTATTTTTCATCACGATTAGCATGGAAGTTATTCCCCTATGTTTTCCAGAACTCGAGGGTTTGAGACGCCGTTCTTAACGAAACCCTGGTTTCGGATTCCTGGGCCCGGAAAGTCAGACCATGGACTCCAGGCTCAATCTACCCACCAGGCTTGATTCTATAATCAACACCACTGACCCGTATACACCTATAAGGTCATACAGCGGGAAGTAAAGGTGTATGTATATAGGGCGGGGTCGGCTATGGCTCGGAAGAAGCCCCCGCAGCCTGTAGGGCATCTTCAAGCTTAACACCCACAATAGTACTAATGCCTGGCTCCTCCATAGTTACACCGTAAATCCAGTCCGCAGCCTCGATAGTGCGAGGATTGTGCGTGATAACTACGAACTGGCTATCCGCCTTAAAGTCCTCCAGTAGTTTGATAAACCGACCAATATTGTTTTCATCAAGCGGAGCGTCTACTTCATCTAAAACACAGAATGGGCTCGGTTTAACAAGGTAGATTCCAAAAAGAAGTGATAACGCAGTCAATGCGCGCTCTCCTCCAGAAAGCAGATCTATTCGTTGTGTCCGTTTTCCCCTCGGAGATGCGTGGATTTCGATCGGGGACTCCAGAGGATCATCTGTTACCTGCAACCAGATGTCTGCCTCGCCACCCTCAAATAATCTCAGAAACGTTTTTCGGAAGTGTTCACGAATCTCATCAAAAGTAGACATAAAGAGATTCGTGGCAGTTGCGTTAATCTCACGGATTGCCGAACGAAGATCATCACGGGCCTCGAAAAGATCATCTCTCTGCTCAGTCAAGAACGCGAGACGCTCACTCTCTTCTTCATGCTCTTCTACTGCGAGCATGTTCACCGGTCCTAATCTCTCTAGCGTTAGGATGATCTCTCTGAGTTCTGCTTCAAGTTCATCCTGATCACCTTCGACTAGGTCAGCTTCCTCAAGGAGAACATCCAGCGGCCGCCCCCACTCGATCTCTAGACGCTCTCGAATCCGACCTATGCGACCATCAAGCTCTTGATGCTCCAGCTCTAATGTATGCCGGCGATCTGAAGCCGCGCGTTCAACTGTCCGAGCCTCTCGAAGGCGTTTCTCAGATGTGCCGAGAGCTTCCTCTAGACCCTGTAGGATATTGTCCTTGTCCCTGACTTCACTCTCAGCTGCGCTGCGCTCCTCGAATAAACGTTCTATGGCGGTATCACCCTCCAATCGAATCTTGCGGGCTTCTGCCTGATCTTCCCTCAACCGACCTTCTTCTTCATCTAAAGCAAGGACACGGTTTTCAGCTTGGTCACGCACCTGACTAATCGTCTCATGACGGTCATTTAAGCGTGTCACATCCCCCTCTATACGAGCAACATCTACAGCTAGAGCAGCTTCTTCAGATCGGGCATTTTCCCATTCATTTTGAGCTAACTGTAGAATCTCTTTTGTTTGCTCACGTTTTTCGCTGAGGCCTTCCTCTTTCTCCAGTATAATACCCCGATCAGCTCGTGCTTCCTGAGCTCTTTCGAGCACATGTGCATGTGCCGTGTTAGTCGCTCCTATCTCCCGTGCAAGATCAGCCTGTAAACGGTGCATCCGACCTTGCTCACCTGATTGTGTTTCTCCCTCAGCCCTCATCTTGTGAAGAGCATCCTCCGCCTCATGCATTTCTACTCTAGAGGAAACCACTATTTCTTCAGCATCAGCAAGATTTTGTTCTTCAGCCTCTCGCCTCTTGCACGCGGACTCTTCCTCTAGCAACCGGAGATCAAGCGCCTCCCTTATCCTCAAGAGTTCTTCCTTCCGTTCCAATATTCCTGAGCCACCCGAAGGGTTACCAATTCGCACCACGCCATCAGCGGTCGTAAAGCATGCACCATCGACCCCCTGAGGAACTTGAACGCCATTAAGGAGCGCCTTAACCCAAGGTGCCCCCTCACCACTAGTGTCGATTTGTGAGAGAAGCCCATTGCTTTGTCGCGTGCCAGATTCTGGAACCATGTCCAATGACAGGACTATTAGGCCTCCTCCCCCTTTCCAGCGTTCGATGAACCAATGGAGAATCCTATCTACCGTCGCACTCTCATTCACGACGATCGCCCGTGCGAATGTGCCCAAGTGGGACTCAAGAGAAGGGGTTATTTCAGCAGACGCTTGGATATAGTCTGCTAAAGTTCCTAATACACCCGGAATTCCTGACTCGAGCACAGCTTGCACGACAGGTTCAATGCCTTCCTGGTCACGTTCAAGTAACTCCAAAGCAGAAAGGCGAGCCTTAAGTTCCATCGCAATATCAGTGGATAGGCGCTCCACCCGACGGGCATCATCCAACTCTCCCCTGACTGCCGAGACATCAGCAATGCTCTGCTCTACACGGGCCGCTGTGACCTCCAGTTCATTTAAGGATTCTTCAAGCCTTCCCTCAAACAAATCACTTTGTGCCTGGAGCTCTGAGAATGTTTCATCTGTAGCGTCCAACTCTTTCGAAACTCGAGACGATCTTTTCTCTAATTCATCAGCCTGGGCATCAGAAGCTTCAGCATCCCCCTCTAATTGAGCTCCTCGACGCACCAGCTCACGTTCTTCCGCCTCCACTTCCTCAAGATCTTTCCGGGCACCAGACATGTCGTCATAGAGTCTCTCGACTCTAATTTTCCGGTCGTCTACGAGTGCTTGAATATCCTCAAGCTCCTCAAGCGCCTGGGTCCGCTTGCCAGTCAAGGCCCGTTCGTCACGTTCAAGCGTTTCGGCCTGGAGCCGTGCTTGAGCACGTTCCTCATCAATCTGTGCCAAACGACGACCTGCATACGCTGCCCGTTCATCTGCAACAGCAAGATCCCGCTCCCAGCGGACTAGCTGTTCTCTTGCCTTCTCAAGGGTCGTGGCTGCCTTTGTGCGTTCCTTCTCAGCCTCAACTTCCCGAAGCCGCATAGACTCGTACTCGGCCTCCGCCGTATGCAGTTCAACAACTGTGCGCTCACTGGATCTGACATCTGTATCCAGCGACTCTTGTACACCCGCTAAACGTTCTCGTAAGAGATCTAATTGACGACGAACAACAGATACTTCTACATCTAATCGGCGCTGACGATACTTAAGATAACGTTCAGCTTTCCCCTTTTGCCGAGCTAAAGAACGCACCTTAGTCTGCACTTCAGAGATAACATCCTCGAGCCGCTGGACATCTATTTCAGCTCTTTCAAGCCTGCGAGTAGCAGCTTTTCTCCGATCCTTATATTTACCAACTCCAGCAGCTTCTTCAAACAAAGCTCGCCGCTCCTCAGCACGATCCGAAAGAATCGCGTCGATCATTCGATTTTCTATGATCGAGTAGGCATTTGCACCGAGTCCTGTATCCCTGCAAAGGTCAACAACGTCACGCAAACGACATGCAGACCGGTTAATGGAGTACTCACTGCCACCATCCCTGAAGACCTGTCGCCCAACCTCTACTTCTTCAAATGGGATTGGTAGTAATCCGTCTTCATTGGTAACCGTAAGAGATGCTGATCCACGATTCACCGGCCGTCGAGCAACGGTCCCTTGAAAGATTACCTCTTCCATCTTCGCGCCGCGGATAGCGGTTGGACGCTGTTCACCGAGAACCCAACGGATCGCATCACTGATGTTCGATTTACCGCATCCGTTTGGGCCTACTACAGCAGTAATCCCATCATGAAACTCAATGGTCGTTGCGTCCGCGAAGGACTTGAACCCATGAACTCGAAGTGAGCGAAGCTTCATTCAGTGTCTTGAAGGAGTTTTCAATAGATACGGATTATAGATACAACCAGGATAAAGCCTTACTGGCCACAAGACACTCACTGTGCCTTGAAGGAACAGAAGCCGCAGCCCCTCTTATATCTACTCCAAAGCAGCAACTGGATCATGATTCATAGAGCATAAAACACTTCAAATAAGGCCCCGATGCCAATGCCGTGAGGCCAAAAAAAGTTAGAACCGTAGGTGCTTCTTGCAAACCCCAGAATATCTGAAAAGTATCACTATCTTTGGCTTCCGGATTCTTGGAAAAGCATGTGTTAATTTCTAGAATTGACACACTACGATTCGTCTGAGATATCCCAGCGAGGCGCATCACCCCACAGGTCCTCAAGTTGGTAAAATATCCGTGCCTCAGGATGTAATACATGGACCACGAAGTCGATGTAGTCTAACAAAATCCAATGGCCGCCTCGTATCCCCTCCACATGACCTGGGCGGGTCCCCTCTACCTTTAGTTCTTCGACTACGTGTTCCGCGATTGCCCTGACCTGCACATCTGAAGCTCCACTAGCCAAGACAAAGAAATCTGTGGCCGTACAGATCCCCCTGAGATCAAGCACAACAAGCCCATGTGCCTTAAGCTCGAGCGCCAGATCAAGGGCTCGGTTAACACCGCTAGGAACTTCCACTAAGAGCGCCGCAATCTTGGGAAGATTACAAAAATAGCGACCCTAATGCTGAGGCCTATTCACGCTCAACATGCACCTCAATGTGGGCTTCAACCTCCCCATGGAGATTGAGTGGGACCTCCCATACACCTAGCATCTTGATTGGCTCATCCAGCACAATTGCTCGCCGGTTGAGTTCGAAGTCCATATCGGACTCATTGATCCGATCAGCGATGTCAGCGCTAGTAACAGACCCGAACAATTTGCCATCATCTCCAGCACGGGCATAGAAGGTCATCGGAGAAATACCTTCGAGCTGGGAAGCTCTTCGACCTGCTTCAAGGAAGTCCCGTTTGGACCGTTCATCTGACTGGGCCTGCTCTTGTTCGAGCTTCTCTATATTCGCTTGGGTTGCAGTATAAGCGAGCCCCTGAGGAATCAAATAATTCCTTCCGAATCCCGGCTTAACCTGGATCACCTCTCCAGCCTCACCAAGGTTCTCCACGGATTGTTTCAAGATCAGCTTCATCATTCCTCCAGAGAGTCTAGCGCGCAGCTAACTGTTCCAAGCGCTTCCGAAAATCTAAATAGATATCTGCAATTCCGATTAGAACCGCACCACCCAGTATTACCGGCGGAACGATAACCAAACCGAGAAGCGTCATAGCGTAACCAAGAAACGAAAATCCCCCAGTTATGAACACAATGACAGCGGCACCGCGCACGGCGCAGAGTGCACCGATAAACACTACTGCATTAGATCCTAGACGCTGTAGTGGTTCACTCCATCGAGTGAATAGCAAGAAAAGCCCAACCACAAGCATCCAAATAAGATGATCATTAAAACGGAAATCCTTAACTGGCCCAAACGCCTCTTCACTCCGTCCAGAGAAAAAAATGAAGAGCCACCAAGAAAGCAGGAGTGCACTCATCGAAGCGAGAGCGGTCAAGGCTGGAAATATCAAAATCTGGATGTCCGCAGTCTGATAAAGAGCTGTAATCAAAGCAGGGGCCAACCCTTCACTACCCCCAAGTGCAATCACTTGGGCAACCGTAGCTCTGACCCGATCAGATATTACCCAATCCACAATATTCCAGGCACCAGACATCAAGGTCATCAGTATTGTTCCAAGCACCAAAGCCCCGAAGACGGCCTCAAGTGCACGATCTGAGGTCTTCATTTTCGGACGAGCTATAGACAGTCCGAAAAAGCAACCTCCCAGTAGTAATGCCCATCCGCGCTCTAGGTACCACATGCTATCATATGGACCAACCATAACAATGATTATAGCAATCAGGGTGGCACCTGAAATCGCATAGCCGCGGAAGGCGTTAGTCCCCACGAGTAAAAGAAATGGGACTGCCACCAACACCGATGGCCTCGCGGTAGATGTTAGGAGCACAAGTATGCATAGCACGCCGGCACGTAGCCAGTCACTTTTCCGGAAGGCTGATACCCTCCGCGTCAGATCCGGCATAAAGCCAGGCTATCCCAGATGGCTACGTGTGTAAGGTAGCAAAGCGAGATAGCGTGCACGCTTCACTGCTCGTCCTAATTGCCTCTGGAATGCGGCAGTCACTTTCGTCGTGCGCTTGGGCAGGATCTTCCCCTGTTCAGTAACAAAATTGGAAAGGGTTGCCACATCTTTGTAGTTCAAAGCGATAATTGGAGGTCCTTCCATACGTTGTCGGCGCCCCCGTGGCCCCGTGAACTCTGGAGGTCCAGATCGTTGACGCACAGATCCGGTATCTTCACCAACTTCCGCCTCTCCTAGACCAGCGCCAGTATCGGTCACTGGCTCTTGCTGATC
>DLRL01000111.1:0-30907 GCA_002501085.1 Gemmatimonadales bacterium UBA7889 | reverse complement strand
TCATCTTCGGCCTCATCTTCATCGTTGGTTCTCTTCGGCCGGGGCTCTCCCATTATCGAGTCTCCGCCAGTGGGTTCTCCTTCGTTGAGAACCAGGAGATAGCGGATGACATCATCGTCTAGCTTGAGCATCCTTTCGTACTCCGGTAATGCCTCTACTACCGCAGTAAAGTGAGCTGCTACGTAATAACCTCGAGACAGCTTGTTAATTGGATACGCTAGTTGCCTGGTTCCCCAATGATCGATCGCCGAAACTTCACCACCTTTGGAGGTGGCTAGCTGGTGAAGTCCATCGAGCTTGGCAGTGACAGCGCTCTCTTCAAGCGCAGGGTCGAGAATGTAAACGACCTCGTAAGTTCGCATGATTTGTTCCCTCGGTCCGTAGGTTTGTAACGGGCCCCGTCGCTTCAGCTGGCATCACTGCAAGAGCGGTTGGCAAACGGAGCGGGATATCTGTTTTGTACACATCAGTACTGCTCGGAAAACCTAGTTGAATCTTAGTATTCCAGAAAGCATAAGAAACAATAATAAGTCTTTGCAGGACGCGTCTTAATTTGCTGCCGCCCTCTGAACTGCGGTGACTAGGTAGGGATAACGGGCATAGCCCCACTGAGCTTCTTCAACATTTAATCGCTCGCGGTTGGTATGTGCAAAGCCTTCCTCACCGGGAGCAAAGCCAATTGTCGGAATCCCGTAGATTCCACAAGACCAACCTCCATCCGTTGCAAACAACCACGGCCGAACCGCAGCCTCACCCTCACCTCTTTGTCGACCCACAGCACCAGCTGCACTGGTGACAACAGGGTGCTCCGAGTCCATCAGAAACCCAGGAGTGAACAGACTCCTCTCTTCCTGGATTCCTGTGTATGTAGTTTGAAGTTCTTTTGCCATGCGAACCTCGTAAGACAGCCCTTCGGGTAGCGAAGGGATCTGGCGTCTAATCGAGTGCCTGACTCTATCGAGAAGTGAATCGTCATCGTCACCCGGCAAAATCCTCCAATCCAAAGCCAAAATAACCTTGTCCGGGATTACATTTCGGCTCTCTGGAAGAACATCCACAGTCGTAGCAATCAAACTAGCAGGCCCGAGTACCGGATCGGTCTTCTGATTTTCACCCAGCTCCCTTACCGCGGCCAATACATCCCCCAGCAAGTCTAACGCATTCCTAGCACGATCAGGTGCGCTTGCATGGCCAGCTAACCCGGTAAGTACAACTTCAAGCTCAGCACGGCCTCGATGACCAATGCATACGTCTCCGTGTGTCGCCTCACCAATAATCACTACTGCTGGATCAACGTTACCTGACTCTAAGAGCCGCTTCATTCCTAGGCCACCACGTTCCTCAAGAACCGTGTGAGCCACAATGACATTACCAGGAGCTTGCCCAATCATTGAGGCTGCTGCATATGTCTGCAAAGCCAGGGGGCCTTTTATATCCATGGAACCTCGTCCATGCAGAAAACCATCCCGGACTTCGCCACTAAACGGGGGAACCTCCCACTCAGAGTGATCACCCTCAGCAACAACATCTAGGTGGCAGTTCAGCATGGCAGGAGGTGCATCTCCTGTTCCTGTGGCAATACCTATGACATTCCCTGTATCATCGATATGAACATCACTTAGACCGAGTACCTCCATTTCCTCCTTGAGCCGAGAGGCAACTTCTCTCTCTTCCCCAGGAAGTCCTGGGATGCCGATAAGCTCGCCGGCAAACGCGAGTGCATTCTCAAAACTTGGCTCCTTAGGCATTAGCTGAAGAGCGTTTGGATCATGTCAACAATCCATGAAAGTGAATTTCCATCCGGATTAAGTCCGTGCACTTCTACAAACCAAGGAGCGAGTACCAGTGACACTACACTCATGAGCTTTATCAAGATGTTGAGAGACGGCCCTGAGGTGTCCTTGAATGGATCTCCTACGGTATCCCCTACAACGGCAGCCTTGTGAGAATCGGATCCCTTACCACCATATGCTCCGCTTTCAATGTATTTCTTAGCATTATCCCAGGCACCACCCGCATTCGCCATAAAGAGCGCCATAAGCACACCCGTAACCGTGGCGCCTGCCAACAGACCTCCGAGTGCTTCTACGCCTAGTACATAGCCAACAATTACTGGTGCAAAAACTGCCGTTATCCCGGGTAAGATCATTTCCCTTAGTGCGGCAGTTGTAGAAATATCCACACAGCGAGCTGAATCTGGCTTAGCTGTACCTTCCATGATCCCTGGAATTTCCCGGAACTGTCGACGAACCTCGTCAACCATCCCCTGGGCAGCTCGACCTACTGCAGTCATTGTCAGTGCTGCAATAAAGAATGGAAGACATCCACCAAGGAAGAGGCCTATCACCACCAATGGATCGAGGATGTTAATCCCGCTTTCCTGGAGGCCAACTTTAGATGAATATGCCGAAAATAGGGCTAGGGCGGTGAGAGCGGCCGACCCTATTGCGAATCCCTTGCCGATCGCGGCTGTAGTGTTTCCGATCGCATCGAGTGAGTCTGTAATCTCTCTCGTCTCGGGACCTAGTCCGCTCATCTCACTAATCCCACCTGCGTTATCTGCGATTGGTCCGTAGGCATCAACTGACATCGTTACACCCACGGTTGCGAGCATGCCAACTGCCGCTATTCCGATACCGTATAGACCCGCATAGTTAAAGGCGGTCCAAATTGCAGCGCAAATGAGGAAGACCGGGACAACCGCTGATTGCATGCCAACAGCTAGCCCGGTGATCAAGTTGGTGGCCGAGCCAGTTTGGCTAGCCTCTGCAATCTTCTTAACCGGACCTTCAGCCGTGTAATATTGTGTGACCATACCGATAGCCACACCTGCGAGAGTCCCTGCTAGAATTGCGATCCAGGGTCCGGAGACGGGGAAAGACTGCCCGCCATCAACATATGTGATTCCCATGCTCTGGACGACGAAATACATAATTCCCAGAAACAGTGCTCCGGCTATCCACGTCGTACCATGAAGGGCGTGAGATGGATTGTGCTTCTCGAGTGTCTTCATCGCGCCAATGCCAACTAGAGATGCCAAGAGACCGATCATCACTGTAAGAATCGGGAGTGCGACCGCAGCAGTTCGATGCCCTGAAAGAGCAGGTACTGTTGCTCCAATAGCGATCGTCGCAACAATTGAACCTACATATGACTCGAAAATATCAGCACCCATCCCGGCAACGTCACCAACGTTGTCTCCCACGTTGTCCGCAATCGTGGCCGGATTCCGCGGATCATCCTCGGGGATGCCTGCTTCGACCTTCCCGACGAGATCAGCTCCTACATCAGCAGCTTTCGTATATATACCCCCTCCGACCCGAGCGAAAAGCGCGATAGAGCTCGCACCCATGGCAAAACCTGAGACAATCTCAGCGAAGGTAGCGTACTCACCATCTACTACTGCTCCAGCACCGAAAACTGCATAGAGCACACCAAGTCCCAGGAGTCCAAGAGCCGCGACGGCGAGTCCCATCACTGCCCCACCGAAGAACGCAATGCGCAGTGCCTTGCCCTGACCCTCTTGATTAGCCGCTGCTGAGGTACGTGTGTTTGCGCGCGTCGCTGCCTTCATACCAAAAAAGCCAGCTGAGACCGAGCTGAGTGCCCCAAAAACGTACGCTCCTGCAGGCGTCCACCCAATCGCAAGGCCGAGCAGGATCGCCACCAGCAATACAAATCCGGCTAGGACTGTGTATTCACGTTTAAGGAATGCCATCGCCCCATCGTGAATCTGTTCACCTAGATCGATCATGATCTCGGATCCAGCCGGCTGTTTTTTCAAATATCGGTAGATCAAGAATGCTATACCCAGCCCGATAAGACCCAGAAGCCATGCCCATTCAGTTACTACTACCAAGTCGGTCATTGAATCACTCTTATTGTTACCATGATTTGTGAACTATATCTCGTTATTGATTGAAGCGGTTCATTACTACCTCTGCTCCCTCCTCAATCCATGCTTCAATTGCGCCCGTCATGCCGGGGAGCAGATCTACCACGATGTCCTCGTCCTCCTGGGGCATACGCGAGAGCACCCAGTCTGCTAAGTCTTGTCCTTCTGGCTTCAAGCCAACCCCAATTCGGAGCCGAGCGTATGCATCGGACTGTAGGACTCCTGATACTGACTTGAGCCCCTTGTGTCCTCCAGGTCCTCCCTCTGGTCGAAACCTCACTCGTCCCACTTCAAGTGCGGCATCATCCACGACTACCAGGAGGTCTTCTCTGATCCGAAAAGACTCCATCTCGCTCAATCGTAGTAACGACAATCCGCTACGGTTCATATATGTAGTGGGCTTTACCAACTGCACATGCGCATTACCCACATCACCCTCAGTGATGAGAGCCCTATCCTCCTTTTCGAAAGAACCAAAGCCCCAATCGTAGGCAAGTCGATCAACAACCCACCACCCTATATTATGCCTTGTAGCATCGTATTTAGGACCCGGATTCCCCAGTCCGACCACAATTTTCACGCACATGGGAATGAGCCGACCCTAATCACCATCTCCATCAGAGTCTTCGGGTGACTCCTCAACTGCTGTATCACTTGGCAAGGCTCCCTCGTCCGGTATCTCACCCTCAAGCAGTTCATCCTCTTCAACAACAGCCTCCTCAACAACCTTGGGAATCGCCACCGCACAAATAGTTCGCCCTTCGTCAACGGTGATGTTGATGCCTTCCTCCAACTCTAGATCATACACGTGGAGGGAATCGTTAATATCCAGCTCAGAAACATCGACCTCGATTAGCTCTGGGATCTTCGATGGGATGCACTTCACTGGAAGTTCGTTCAATACCTGCTCAAGCACACCACCGCTATTCTTAACACCGACTGGATCTCCAATCAGACGCAATGGGACTTCAACATCAACTGCAACACCCGCCTGGATGCGGAGAAAGTCCACGTGAATAAGCGAAGACTTGAATGGATGGCTCTGAATCTCACGCACCAATGTTTGGAAAAGCTCGCCCACCCCCTCAACCTTGAGGCTCACAATTGTATTCTCAGTGCTGATCGAGTAAAAAAGATTCTCCGCCTCATGTGTATCCAGCGACAAATGCATGGTGCCCAGTTCCCGTCCATACAAGACAGCGGGGACCCGACCCTCCTGACGTAGCTTTCTCGCTACCCCCTTTCCCGTACCTTCTCGTTTCTGTGCTTTCAGCGTAATAGTCATTCTGGATTCTCGTTCTCCTGATTATCGGCCCCCAGGGCTATCCTGGGGCCCTTTCCCTCAGATTTCCTTCGGAATTTCAAAGAGTTTGCTTACAGATTCATTCGAATGCACGTGGTGAATTGCCTTAGAGAGCAAGTCAGCTACGGAAAGAACCTCTAGCCTGTCAGAGCGTTTTTCCTCTGGAACATTAATCGTATTCGTCACGATCATCCGCTCCAGAGGCGAGTTGGCAAGCCTACTAGGTGCTTCTCCGGAAAGAATCGGATGGGTTGCCGCGGCATAAACTGTCTTAGCACCGCGGTCTTTGAGTGCTTCGACCGCGTTGGCCAGTGAACCTCCTGTGTCAACCATGTCATCAACGATTAGACAAGTCCGATCCTCAACATCACCAACGATATTTAATACCTCAGACATGTTTGCCTTCGGCCTACGTTTATCGATAATCGCAAAGGTCGCCCCAAGACGGCGAGCAAAACCCCTTGCCATCTTTGCCGCTCCGACATCAGGAGCTATGACTACGAGGTCTTCGAGTGCAAGATCTCTGAAGTACTTTGTCACCACCGGTGCTGCGTAAAGGTGATCAACAGGAATATCAAAGAACCCCTGGATCTGGTGCTGGTGGAAATCAATTGAGATAACACGATCAGCTCCGGCAGCTACAATAAGGTTCGCAGCGAGCTTAGCACCAATCGAGACTCTGGGTTGGTCTTTCCTATCCTGACGACCGTATCCGAAATACGGAATGACCGCTGTGACTCGGGCTGCCGAGGCCCGTTTTGCAGCGTCTAATAGAAGACACAACTCCATAAAATTGCCCGCAGGAGCCGAGGTGGGTTGGATAATGAAAACATCCCGCCCACGAGCACTGTGGTCTATCCGAACAAAGATTTCACCATCCGAAAAATCTTTGATCGTCGCTCCTTCTGGCGATTCTCCAAGCTTCTCAGCTATCTCACGTGCTAACGGAACGTTAGCACGTCCGCTAAGCAGAAGAAGAGGCCCATGCCTGTAAGTGTCTTCCATGTGACCGGAGCTAGAATCTGGATCCCTATAGCTATCGCTTGATAGCACGGAACGTTAGAAAAACCACTATCAGTGGTCAACGCTCGTTGTTTACTGAATTTCTAACCTTAGTCCTACATCTGACTAATAGATAGAAAATTTCCTTACTGTTCTTGGACGCTAAAGACTCGGGCACTAACTGCATCTGCCCGCCCCGCCGTCTTCAAAACCATGCGAATTTCATACTTGCCCGCCTTAAGGTTTGGCAGATCTAGATTGAGGTACCGGAATAATGGACCTGGGCTTAGCGGTCCAGGTTCCTCCCAGGAGAGCCGAAGTGGCCTTGCGGGTTCTATGATCCGAAGAAATTCCCCGATCTGGCGGAGCACTCCCCGATTTATCGAACTCACTGAAACTTCGAAAAGTAAAGTCTCCGATCTAAATCCAAGGCCGGAGACCTCCCAAGCAATAGCGAATGTTTGACCTGCTAGGATCTCGGCTTTCTTGAGTGCATGTGGAAGCGCTGCCGCAAGCACTTCAGGTTCCCTAGAAGAAGGTCTCAGCATCAAGATGTCAGAAAGCGATGCCACATCCTCTGGCACTGGCTGACTTTGAAACCCCATCCTTAGGCGCCCGGCACGGCGCTTCCTCGGACTCCACGTTTCAGTCGAAAGCACATAACTCCCCGACGGCACCTCAAGTGAGAGCGCGCCCTCCGTATGGCCCATTACTTGAGCACTCTTGATCCGTGCTCCGTCTAGTGGCACTAGAAAAATTCCAGCACGATCTAACATTCCGTCCTGAGTACCCGGATTGAGCCAGGGTATTGGATGGTCATGGCCCACATGCCGAGTCGTATCATCTGGAAGAAAGTGAGTTCCCACTACAACTACTCGGCTACCTCGGGGGAAGAATGCAACTTGACCTTCCATTGGAAGAAGGACAGGTGCATATGCCGGCGCATATAGAGAACGAGGCCGTTCGACATCTGCCCGTAGATCTCCCGACACTGCAAGACTTGGGGTATTAAGGATTTTACCAGGAGGTATATAGTCCCTTCCCTCTGGATGTTTGTGACCAATCACATGCTCCACCGTCGTGAATCCTGCATCAGAAGTCCTATTCCACCCCAGTTCCCAACCGTGTCGGATCGTGAGTTCGTCAAGATCATTGCCCCAACTAATTCGATAGGGGTTCTTGGCCTCTTCACGGATCTTTGCAACAGTCCAGCGTGCATAGTGTGAAGTTTTTCGATCATTTCCTTCAACTAGATAGAGCGGATCTGCGAGCCGCCAGAGGCGCTCAAGCAAGTTATCCAGAGCTTCAGAAGATGATGTTGCTGCCTCTTTTACCACATTTTGCCCGTCATCATCCATAACCCAACGCGGTACGCGCCACCTAAGTGATTGCTCATTATCCATTTGGTCTATCGCTATCGAAAACACTCGATCGGCCTCGACATATCTTTCCAGTCCATGCAGAGAAAATCCTTCCAAAGCTGCACACCACCACGGCTCGGCAGTCCCACATGAACGAGCTGCCTCAAGTGCTTCTTCCCAACGCTGAGCTTCAGAGAGGTACCAGACCCGCTGCCCTAGTAACCAGCCGTCACCCGGAAGAAGCGCCTGTATTGAGTCCAGTAAGAACAACAGTTCTTCTCTAAGTTCTTCAGCTTCGACTAATTCGGGACGTGGATACCAATCACCCTCGTCGTACCAAGAGCAGAAACGTCCAATTCGCTCATCACAAGCGGCAGTAGCCGATCCAAGTACAAGAGGGAAGTAGCGAATCCTTCGCCGCTCAAAACGAGCTTGGGCTGCCCGGGCGATCGCCTGCGATTCCGATGGATCAATAACAACAGTTACAGTATCAATTTCACCGGATACGATCTGCGCCATGTTGATCTGAGGAGAGGTAGCACAAATCAATAGGAGCGTGCCGAGTCCCCTGGCAGACAGATATTTCCTCGACTCCACTAATATCCCGGTTCGTTTTACTGCGGCTAGGAGTATTGCAATTGGCCCGGGTGGATTCGAACCACCACCGCCGGTTCCAAAGACCGGTGTCCTGCCATTAGACCACGGGCCAACATAATCATCCTATCGGAAGCTAGGCCTTAGATTCAAGGCTTTGCAGATATCGGTGTGACAAGTGGATAACTCTCCAACGTCCGTGCTACCAAACAAGGCCAACCAAGATCTTCCGTAAGGTCGCGTGCATCGGATTCAACGTCACCGTCATTCCTGGCGATAGCAAAGCAAGCAGCGCCACTCCCGGAAAGCAGAACAAGCGGATAGCCCTTCTGCCTCAGGGCCTCAAGCGAACATCGCACTTCAGGGTACAAGTCAGCAGTCGTGACCTCAAAATCATTGTGCGCCGATGAAATGATCGTATCCCAGTCCCTTCTCGCTCTAATGAGGCTTAGGCCAGTGTGATGCGCATTATCATTCGAAGACCTCCCAAGCATCTCATAAGCATTGCGTGTTGACACGTGTACAGGTGGAAGTATTAGGAGTAGAGCTTTCTCTGGGAGAGGCTTGATGGGCTCGAGTATCTCCCCTCTTCCATGGGCTAGCGCTGTAGTACTGTGGCACAAGAAAAATGAGACGTCTGACCCTATGTTAGAAGCGATTTTACTCAAAGCTTCAGTGTCCAGTAGACTCTCGGTAAGGTAGTCCAGTCCACGAAGCACGGCCGCAGCATCAGACGACCCACCCCCTAGGCCAGCTCCAGAAGGAATGTGTTTTGTTAGTTGCACATGGATTCCCTCTTGCAAACCAGATGCCTCTCGATAAGCAGAGGCTGCACGGTAGGCGAGATTATCCTTTACCGGCCCTACTTCCAGACCTGTAACCTCAAGGCTGATTTGTCCAAGGTCATTTAATTCAACGAGTACGTCGTCGCAGTAATCAATGGCTTGAAAGAGGGTCTCAAGTTCATGGAACCCATCCGAGCGACGGCGCAGAACCCGCAAGAACAGATTCACCTTCGCAGGAGCAGAAAGGGATACCGTTTGATTCAATGCTCCTCCGTGAAGTCCTCATCTCTGCTTCTGTCTGAATTCGAGGACCTGGCCTGACCAAATGAGAGACCAAGTGCCCAAGTGTAATACAGACCAATGATCGTGATCGGGACCCAACCTCCAAAGTGATATCCGAAAGCGAACGCTAGGGAGTCGGCACTATCTACACCGTAAACTGTGCCGATAGCAAAATCTGAGCCTGCGTGAAAGGTACCAAAGAATCCCGGAGCCGCAGGAAGAGCAACTGCAAAAGCGACTACCCCTGCAGTGAAGATCGCTGAGACAAAACCAGTGTCGATTCCAAATGCCAGCATACCCAACCAAAAAGAGAGAGCATGCCAGGTCCAGAAGACTAGGGTCCAAGTAAAACCGAGCAGCAAGAGTTTCGCATCCCTCATGATCTTAATCGAGCTGATAAATGACTCGAGAATCTTGACTGAAGCCGCTCCGATTTCCGGGCTTAGTAACCGACCACACCACCCAGAAATGTTAATCACCAAGCGTGGGACTACTACGATCAAACAGAGCACTGATGTCACTACTATCACTATCAGTATAGCCAACCTGAGAAGGCCAGCCCCCCAACCTTCTGAAAGCACCTCTATCGAAGGGAATCCAGAGGTGTACACGGGAATGATCAGAAATAGCAGCAGAACCACACCATCCATGAACCGTTCAACAACGAGTGACCCGAATGCCGCACTAGCAGATACCGGTTCTAGACGGCTGAAGGTATACGCCCTGGCAAGATCTCCTACCCGCGCTGGGAGAAGATTATTCGCCATGAATGCGATTGAAACACTCGCAAACCTTGATCGGAGTCCTGTATCTGCCTTGACGGGTGTCAAAAGGATCTTCCACCGAAGTGCCCGGATGAAGTAACCAAAAGTTCCAACACCAATAGAGGCACTTAGAAGCCAGAGATCAGCCTGGGCGATGTTGGAGACGATGTCCGTTAATGATTCGCCTCGGAGTACCCACCAAAGAAGCAGAACAGTGACTAGGGCACCTGTAAGCGCCATGCCCCAGCGTCTGCTCATGCCTTTGACCGCGCGCGCCTCAAAATTTTGCTCATCTCACGCACTGCGTTTCCCATCCCAACCAATACCGCACGGGCAATTACACTGTGTCCGATATTCAACTCCTCAATCTCTTGTATCTCTGCAACCTGGCTTACGTTCTCGTAGGTAAGCCCGTGTCCAGCATGCACTGCGAGGGCAAGATCCCGGGCGAGGGCAGCCGCATGACCCAATCTTTCAATCTGCTCTTCCTCTGGCTCCGCCTTCCAAGAATTGGCGTATTCACCAGTGTGCAGTTCAACAGCATCGGCTCCTAACTCAGCGGAACATCGTATTGATTCCTCGTCCGGATCGACGAATAGCGCAGTTCTTATTCCACTCTCTCCCAAACTACGTATCGCCTCACCGATCTCCGCCCGTTTCGAATCTCTAGAAAGGTCTAAGCCGCCTTCGGTAGTCACTTCCTCTCGGTTTTCGGGTACAAGTGTCACTTGCATGGGTCTGAGTTCGTGTGCGATCTCGAGGATATCAGAAGCGACAGCAAGCTCGAGATTTACTCCTGTCCGAACAATTTGCATCAAAAGTCGGAGATCTCGATCCTGGATATGTCGTCGGTCTTCACGCAGATGGACTGTGATCCCGTCCACACCGGCAAGTTCAGCGAGCATGGCTGCCCTCACAGGATCCGGTTCATCAGTGCGCCGCGCCTGCCGCACAGTAGCCACGTGGTCTACGTTCAGATAGAAGCGCATTTTTCCAATCGAAAGCTCATATTGAGCTCCTCTGTGACAGGTTCGTATCCGAAGACTATACGTATTATTTTACTAAGTCTTTTTTCTAATAGGATGCCTAAAATCTCCTACTTAAAATCACATAGTTAGTAATCTATTCAACACGGATGTCCGGACATCCCTTCAGTCTTCCGAGAAATGCGGGCGAGACCCGTGCCGTAATCGAAACCGTCATGTTCTCATCCACTCGATTAAGAATCTCAGCTTCTTGATAAACTTTTGAGATCATCCGTCCATTAGACACCGGGATGTGGGCCACAACCTCGACCAACTTAGCCCGAACCCGAGCACCAAGTGTCTCCCTAAGTGCCAGCAATGTGCTCTTGTCTTTGGCAGATACAAAAACCGCGGGAGTAGGTTCGATAGCTCGAATCCGTCGACGAAGCATTTCTTCTTCCGCATGAGTGATAAGATCAACCTTGTTGAAAACGAGAACCTTACTGGCGTTCGCTAGGCCAAGTTCAGACAGTACACCCATCACCACATCATGCTGATCCTCCCAATCCTGCCTAGAAGCATCAATCACATGCAGTAAAAGATTCGCTTCTTTCGCTTCTTCCAGTGTGGAATGAAATGAGGCCACCAGATGATGTGGGAGTTTTCGGATGAAACCCACCGTGTCCGTGATTAGCGCCTGGTAGCCCTGGCCCAGATCGACGCTACGGGTTGCCGAATCAAGTGTTGCAAAAAGACGATCTTCGATAAAAAGGTCCGAACCCGACAAGGAGCTTAGAAGCGAAGATTTACCAGCGTTTGTATAGCCCACCAACACTGCCTGGAAAGCTCCTTCTCTCTGCTGACGTTGAACCTCTCGAGCCTTCGCAACCTGGAGAAGCTTTGATCTTAGGATAGCGATACGTTTCCGTATAAGTCTGCGATCGGTCTCGAGCTGAGTCTCCCCGGGACCCCTAAGTCCAATGCCACCCCGAATGCGCGAGAGATGGATCCACATCCGTCGAAGTCGAGGAAGGAGATACTCTAGTTGTGCTAACTCAACCTGCATTCGAGCCTCACTCGAACGCGCACGCGTAGCGAAAATATCTAGGATCAATTCAGAGCGATCCATAACACGGACACCGAGAAGATCTTCGAGGTTTTTCCCCTGAGCGGGTGTGAGTTCCTCGTCAAAGATTACCAAGTCCCCTTCCTGATCAGAGACAAGTTCTTTGAGTTCTACTGCCTTACCCTCACCCAGGTACACTCTCGGATTAGGCTTAGTGATACGTTGAGTTAAGTATCCTACGACCTCGCCTCCAGCCGTGTCTGTTAAATGTGCGAGTTCCTCTAGATGATCTTCTATTAAAGCAGGATCGGCGGCTTGACGGAGTGGTGCCCCAACCAGTATTGCCCTGTCCACAGGCGTGCGCATGTCGATGAGCTGAGTCGGTATCCCACTACCCTCCGGATATTTGTATTCGTGAGATGTGCTGCTCAGTCATGAATAACTGGAAAGCACTGTGTTTGAACGATGTCAATCTACTCGTATGGAAGACCGGTGAGAGTTTATTCCTCATAAGCACTCAACCTGGCCTCAACATGGGCCTGGAGAACCCCTCGTTCATTCTGGGTTGGGTCTGTGAGAACGAAGTCTAGTAGGTCTTCAAGTATTCGAGAAAAATTTGGACCTGGGCGTAGCCCGATGCGAATTAAGTCATTGCCATCAATGGCTAGATCGGAGATGCTCAACGGCACACCAGTTGCACGTATAAGGCGAGCACGGCGCCATAAGTCTACAACCTCAGATGGCGTCTTTATCAAAGAAGGATGAGCCCTCGCTCGTGCCAGTTCTAGACGAGCCAGTGCATTAAGCCGCCCTGGGCTATTTGAACTAAGCCAGCGGCGTATGGCTTCATCATCCGCATCTAACCCCGGAAGAGGACTAGCTGAGGCCTGTTGAGATGTTTCATCAGTCTGAGCATTTGAAAACCGAAGTCGAACAAGGATTCCGACAACCTTTCTAGGATCAAGCAAATGAAGGAACTGGGCCAGCCTTAGAAAAGCGTTGCCCGGAGGCAGTTCATCTATTGATGCAAGCGTAAACTCCCATCGATTCAAGGCGACTGAATGATCTGCCGTCCGAAGTTCGTCAAGTTCCGGGTAAAGTACGCCCAAGGCTCCTGTTTTCGCGTAAAGGCTCAGGGTTCTTGAGGGAATACGATGCTGACCCAAAGCCTTCAGAAGTTCATCCCGAACCCGCTCGCACGAGAGACCTCTCAAGTGTTCTGTCCCGTCACAGAGTGCTTTCCATGACGCCTCGTCAATTCTCAGGTCAAAGCGCCCTGCGAATCGAAAGGCCCGAAGAATTCTGAGATAGTCTTCCGCGAATCTTTTCTCAGGAACACCGACAGTCTTGAGAACGCCTGCCTCAAGATCTTTGAGCCCACCAAAGGGATCGAGAAGTTTCTGTTCAATGGGATGCCACGCGAGGGCGTTTATCGTGAAATCCCGCCGTGCTAGGTCTTCCTCTATTGTGTCAGCGAAGGTTACTACAGCATGTCTTCCATCAGTTTCGACATCCTTACGAAAAGTCGTAACCTCAAATAAAGTCCCATCCCGAGCGAGCACTCCCACAGTACCGTGTTCGATCCCTATCGGAATAGTTCGCTTAAACAACCGTTCTATTTGCCGAGGCCGGGCCTGTGTGGTCAGGTCCCAGTCACCCGCATAGTGACCCGACAGAATATCCCTGACTGCTCCTCCTACCGCCCATGTATCGTGACCCGCCTTCTGGAGCGTATCAGTAATCCAACGGACTGCTGGAGGGGGCGAAAGTTGGACCGTGCTCATCCCACCAGAACGGCACCTCCGTTCACGTTCAGAACTTCTCCGGTGATATGACGTGCAAGCTCTGAACAAAGAAATAGGATCGGGCCAGCTACATCTTCAGCTGTCGCAATCCGACCCAGTGGAATCGATCGAGAGATCAGCTCCCGCCCCGCCCCCTCGAAGGCTGATGACGACATCTCGGTGTCAATCCAACCTGGTGCCACGCAATTCACTGTAATATCTCGCGAGGCAAGCTCAATACAGAAGCTTTTGACAAAAGACATCATCGCTCCTTTAGTCGAAGCATAGTCGGCATGGAATGCTTCACCACGTTGGCCAGCTGTACTTCCGACAAGAACTAATCGCCCGTGATCTCGAAGACGGTGGGCAGCCGCACGGCAGGTGTAGAACACAGAGTGTAGATTAGCCCCCAATGTCTTCTGCCATTGTTCGTTAGACATTTCCGCAATACTCGCTTCCTTATTTGACCAAATCCCATGGTTCCCAACAAGGATGTCTAAGCCATCAAATTCTGTATCTACTCGTCTGAAGAGGATTTCCACATCCTCAGGGTCAGAAAGATCACCCATTTCTGTCCATGCAGGGACACCAATTTCGTGAAGTGCATCCAATGTCTTTTGCGCTTCCTCAGAACGGCTGTGATATCCGATACCTACACTGGCTCCGGCCCTGGCCAACAGGAGTGCTGTTGCTCGGCCGACTCCCCGCGATCCACCAGTTACCAGGGCATTCTTACCTGTGAGATCAATTGGCATCTTAGGGTCTCTCACTAATCAGTTGGCTCACTTCTATATCAAAGGCTATAGAATAGTAATATCGGACCTTTGATTAACACGATCTGATATTGACCCTTAAGAACTAGCAGCGGAATGCTGCATGATCACTCCCAAGACTGAGTCAGGATCTTCGCCATCAAGTGCTAACTCACAGGCATAGGTGATCAACGCATCTGCGGTAAGAAGTTGAAAGGCACTATTCCGCACGCGCCCTGGAGACAATTCCGCTTGCTCTAGAGCATCACGGGCAATGTTCGTGAGGTCAGACGCAGACACAGCAGTGACTCCCAACGCATCAATCCAAGGCCCCAAGTCTACCGGGGGTGCTGGGTGTCGTCCTCTAATCCATGCCTTTAGGTCACTCACTCCTCAGCCTCTCGGAGAAAATCCTTCACGGTATTAGCACCAGACTCTAGCGCTTCATCAATCTTCGTGGTGTCTTCCACACCAGCTTGAGCGATATGGGATTTGCCTCCACCTCTTCCTCCTACAAACGCGGACACTTCCCGAATCAATGCATCTGCACGCACACCTCTTGAGATCAGATCCTCACTTACAAACGCAAAAAGTACATGCTTTTCGTTAGGCATTTCAGCTGCCAGTACTGCAATCCCTGAGGTGCCAGACTCAAGAAATTGGTCACCCCACTTTCGTGCATCATCCGCATTCCGAGCGCGAATACGGACACCCCGATAGTGTGCACTGTCGCCCCCTCCTAGATCGATCACATCAGAAGTGACATCCGTTTCAGTGCTTCCTCCTTCCGATCTTACTTGATCGAGGAGGCTCTCAAGTTCAGCAGTATCGGACAGAAGTCGCTCTGCTCGATGCTTTGCCCCGTCCGGTCGTGTCTTTAGAACGGCTGAAACCTCTTCCAGAGCGGTCTCGCGTCCCCTTAGGTAAGTAAACGCTTCTCGTCCAGTAAATCCTTCAACGCGCCTTACTCCTGCCGAAACGCCTGACTGACTAACGAACCTGAATAGACCAATTTCAGAAGTTTGGCTCACATGTGTGCCTCCACAAAGTTCCATGCTGACCCCAGCTATGCTCACAACTCGAACCTCGTCAGGATACTTTTCTCCAAAAAGAGCCATCGCCCCGTCTTCAACAGCGGCTGCATAAGAGCGGTGGTCAATTTCAACCGGATGATTGGCCCAGATGCCCTCATTCACGATTAATTCTACCTGCTCGAGTTCCTCGGTATCTAACGGGCCCGTGTGTGCAAAATCGAAGCGGAGCCGATCAGGAGCGACCAGAGAGCCGCGCTGTACCACATGGTCGCCCAGCACTTCTCGTAAAGCCGAGTGCAGGAGATGAGTCGCGGTATGGTTTCGAACTGTGTCTCGCCGAACGTGATCGGTAACCTGAGCTTCAACTGGAAGCTTCTCCGCTCCGGCGGGGAATACACCTTCCATTGAACCAAATACTGCGGTTTGTCCCATTACATCAGCTACCTCTCGAACAACTAGCTTCCAGACATCCCCAGAAACAACCCCGACATCCGATACCTGACCACCACTTTCAAGATAGAAGGGAGTTTCACGCAGTATGAGGCCGACTACGTCATCCTTAACGCGATGCGCAAGAACCTCAGTTTCTATATGGAGTCGTTCATAACCGACAAAAGTCTGCTCTTCGCCGGAGATTTGAGTCCAACCATCTGTGATATCACCGGCCCTGAAGACCTCTTTGGCCTCTTCGCGATCTGCGCGTGACCTGGCTCGCTGTTTAGCTAGCTCCTCTTCGAAGCCGACTTTATCAACGTCATACTCTCTTTCTTCAGCAATAATTTCAGTCAAATCAATCGGGAAACCGAAAGTGTCGTAAAGCTTAAAGGCGTCGTGCCCTGCTATTGTCCCTCCCCCCTCCGATATGAGTTCGTCAAATCGGGTCATACCACCTTCAATAGTCAAAAGAAAACGCTCTTCCTCTGCGTGAGTTGTCTTAAGTAGATGGTCTCGTTGATGGATCAGATCGGGGAAAGTGTCACCCATACTATCAATAACCGCAGCGACTACACCCGTAAGCGTTGGCTCTCGTTGTCCAAGGAGCCAAGCGTGGCGCATCGCCCTCCTTAGGATACGACGCAGCACATACCCACGACCTTCATTTCCCGGAAAGACACCATCACAAAGAAGAAATGCAACTGCACGGGAGTGGTCCGCGAGAACCCGATAGCTAACAGAGTCGTCCGCTTCAGCGTCGTAAGCTCTTCCCACTAGCTCACCCACACGATCAAGCATTGGGCGGAAAAGGTCAGTATGGTAAACAGAGCCCACATCCTGAAGTACCGAAGCAAGCCGCTCCAGTCCCAACCCGGTGTCCACAGATGCGGCCGGGAGTTCAGTGAGGCTACCATCTTCAGCTCGATCGTACTGCATGAAAACAAGATTCCATAACTCGCTGATCTGACCAGAATCGTTCAGCTCCACAAATTCTTCCGTGTTCGTCACAGAAGTCCGGTCTTCTCTTAGGTCATAGTGCAACTCTGAACAGGGGCCACACGGTCCCGTATCAGCCATCTGCCAGAAATTATCCTTGTCACCCAAGCGATGTACCCGTTCTGCTGGAAGTCCCACCTCGGTTGTCCACAGGTCTGCCGCTTGATCATCCGTATGATGGACAGTCGCATAAAAGCGTTCGGCTTCAAGCCCATAAACTTCTGTCAAAAGATCCCAAGCAAAACGGATTGCGTCTTTCTTGAAGTAGTCCCCAAAAGAGAAATTCCCGAGCATCTCAAAGAATGTGAGGTGCCGAGTAGTGCGCCCCACCTCCTCAAGATCATTGTGCTTACCACCGGCACGAACGCACTTCTGGGATGTCACTGCCCGTCTGAATGATACCTCTTCTTGACCCAAAAATACCCGCTTGAACTGCACCATGCCGGCATTAGTGAACAGAAGTGTGGGATCATCCTCTGGCACAAGCGAAGAACTGTGTCTTCGGGAGTGCCCTCGTTCCTCAAAGAACGAGAGAAATTGCTCCCGGATCTCGGCGGTGGTCATGGAGTCACATTAAGGGAAGGCTGCATTTATGAAGCCGGACTCTTAACGATAACGGGTGACGCGGTGTGTAAGGAGTACCCGTTAGTGTGAAACCAAGGGAGCGGAACGACCGAAGGCCAAACGCTTACATTCGTCCCCACTCCTAAGAACGTCAGCCGGTAACTTCCCCTTCCAGTATTTCCGACACAAGATCATCAGCTGCTTCAAGTTCCTCTTGATCCGCACGATCCAGTCCTAAAGCGGTGCGCAACCGTAATTCAATCTCTTCGGCGATATCAGGATTCTCCACTAGGAAAATCTTAGAGTTTTCCTTTCCCTGCCCCATGCGCAGATCTCCGTAGGAGAACCATGAACCTGATTTTTCAACGATTTCGTGGTCGACTCCAAGATCGATGAGTAGCGCGGTATGGCTGACACCTTCGTTGTATTGGATGTCGAATTCAGCTTGCTTGAACGGGGGAGCACATTTGTTTTTCACAACCTTTACCCGGGTTCTGTTACCGATCACATCCTGTCCGTCCTTGATTGCACCAATGCGGCGTATATCAAGCCTGAGCGAAGCATAAAACTTGAGTGCTCGCCCTCCTGAAGTCGTCTCTGGACTACCAAACATGACTCCGACCTTAATACGTATCTGGTTCGTAAAAATCACCGAAGTATTAGACCGATTGACAGCACCTGTGAGCTTTCGGAGCGCTTGGCTCATGAGTCTTGCCTGAAGTCCAACATGGGTGTCGCCCATCTCACCCTCAATTTCTGCTCTTGGAACGAGCGCTGCTACGGAGTCAATAACTACAACATCAATTGCATTGCTACGAATGAGTACTTCTGCGATCTCAAGTGCTTGCTCTCCCGTGTCCGGCTGCGAGACCAGAAGGTTATCTACATCTACACCAAGTTTGCGGGCATATCCGACATCCAGAGCATGCTCGGCGTCTACAAAAGCCGCTATACCACCAAGGCGTTGAGCATTCGCGATCACTTGAAGACAGAGCGTTGTCTTGCCTGAGGATTCCGGACCATAGATCTCACTGATTCGCCCTCGCGGGATTCCCCCTATGCCGATTGCAGCATCCAAATTGATTGCACCAGTAGGGATCGCCTCGATACTACTTGCAAATGAGTCTTCTCCCATTCGCATGATCGCGCCCTTACCATAAGAGCGCTCAATCTGTGTAAGCGCAGTGTCTAAAGCCTTCTGGTTCTGAGCCGTCTTCTTCTTCAGGTCTTGGTCAGTCATTTGAGCCGTGGCCATGTCTTCTCCGTCTTCGTGAGACCCCGATTCCAAGGGGTTCGACACCCAAAGTATAATACCCGAACATAAAGCGAAAGTCTCCCGCTTGACCTAGACTATTGACTCGAAGAGGGAGTGACCAGAAAAACATTAGAATACCATGGTACAAATCGAGTCCTCGTCGTTCTCGACGATTGTATAGAATTTCTTTGGGAGAACTCTGAATAGAGGAGGGCA
The DNA here is from genome assembly GCA_002501085.1 of Gemmatimonadales bacterium UBA7889. GTDB lineage: Bacteria > Gemmatimonadota > Gemmatimonadetes > Longimicrobiales > Gaopeijiaceae > UBA1142. The sequence goes on along the minus strand of DLRL01000111.1, from coordinate 11,854 downwards.
GTAAATGACCTTCCTGGGAACCTATCCAAATCACAGTCTAGTTACTCATCAGTTTTTCCTGACGATAAAAATATGTCTGCCATGCCCCTGGCCTGACTGCCACGTAAAAAATCTCAAACGGCCGATCCGCGTTTCTCGGCGTGAAAAGCCCGACTCCTAGGTGCTGCCCCACTCGCATAATCTGCTCGCAGTCCACTGGACCTTCACCTACCATTTTCTCATACATCCGACCCTCAAAAGAGATTGGATCACCGCTAACAAACCATTGAGCAGTTCCAGCGTAGGTCCCGGAGAAATCAAGGACTGGCTGGAGCGTGCGCATTGGGATCCTGTCGGGACCAATCAGCGTGTCACCCTCAGGGGTCAAACGAACCTGCACAGTTTCACCTGTGGATAGGCAAAGGTTCACCAACGACCCCTCACCTCCAGGAGGCAGAGTAGCGACTTCAATACGGACCGTATCCGGTGGTGGGGCGGGAAGCACCACCGTGTCTGGTGCAAACCTTTCCATAAGAGATGGGCGGGAAAGAACGAGCTTGCCTCTGACTCCTATGGCTACCGAGCCTAAAACGGCGAGTTTCGGTTTCCAATACTCCGAGTGATGACCTCCCGACGGTTCAGAGTAGTTCACCGCAAGGTACTGAGCCCCGATCCGGATTCCTGCCACATCGAACTGGGCTCCTAAATTGACATCAAACCCGTCGTATTCACTCATCACAGTCAATATCGAGCTATTCCCAATCCCAACATGGACCGCTGAGCCGAAGAACCAACCCTCTGAGTCTATAGAGCGGTAGAACTCGAGTTCATCTCCATCCTTGAACATTCCTGAGCCATAACCACCCGTAAATGTAATATTGTGCTCCGGGAGGGCGCCCTGATCGAAACCTTGGATATGGACAGTCGCAACACCATATAGGCTTAGTTTAGTATTCACGTCTTCAAGGCCCACGTAAGAGTTACGGAACCGCTTGTCGGGTATCCCCAGTCTCGTGGGCTGATATGCGATTCCATCTTCAAAATTCGGTGCGGTCACGTACCTGCCCCCAAACGCCAATCCCAATCCCTGACTCTGTGGTCTTAGTAACTGCGCCCGGCCAAAGACTCCCCACATATTTCCACCTGAATCCGGCTCATTGAAGGACTGCAGGGTCGCACCAATCTCTAAACGATCAAATAGGCCCAAAGTGAAAGAAGCATCAGAAAAGAAATTCTTGATGGGCGCACCAAACCCAGCCTCATTACCGCTCATATCAATCTCAATCGTGCGACCGAGATCCATGAAGAATCCTGAGTAAGTCCCTGTAATCATCATGTGTGGGAGAACGCTAGCAACCGGGATATTTATGAGTCCAGATCCATACCGTTGTGTGCTAGGCATCGTTGTAGTCTGGGCCGTCAGCAGTACAGCTGAGCACAATGGCCAAAGGGACATTGCTGATAGCAAGTAATAAATCCGCCCCCATGAGGTATTCATCAGAGGATATACAAAGGTTTTAGGAAACTCTTAGAATCGGGGTGTATGAACTGTCATCATTACGGTTAGTCAAAATGATGAAGAATCGCTTTCCAACTTCATCACTCCTCACCACTAGGCCGGATAAAGTCACAGCAAATTCAAGCTTCTTCAGTTGCCGATCTTCTTCTCGATCTGCGAGAGGCGCCGGCCAATAGAAACAACCCAAAAAAAGACTATTCCAATCGCAATCGCGTACGCAATGAAAACATGCCAGTAGGGGCGACCAAGGCCCTGGGTTGCAAGCTGTGCGCCAGGGAACTCTGAGATCTCCTGGGCAGAGAGTGTGATGGTACCAATCAGGAATGAAATTCCCGTGACCAGGCTGCAAAAAATTTGGTTACGATTCATAGTAATTACACTGATGCATGACGGGAGCGAGTATCGAGTTCAGACCGAAGATTCTCGAACGAATAGCGGAGAAGGAATAGCCCTAAGAAAAGGACAGTGAAAGCTCCGAAGCTCATCAAAAGTGTGGTGAGCATGTCACCGGGGAGAGTCGGTCCTTCTGCCTTAATTACCACAGGCTCCGGGTGTAATGATCGAAACCAGATAACGCTGAGGTGAATGAAGGGAATATCAAGAGCACCAATGATCGCCACCACCGCAGCGTGGCGTTTGCCCCTCTCTGGATTTTCGGTCGAACTCCTGACCAAAAAGTACCCTAGAAAAATGAACCACAGCAGCAGCGTGAGCGTAAGCCGCGGCTCCCAAGTCCAGTAAGTACCCCAAGCGATCTTTCCCCATAGAGGCCCAGTGATAAGCATGATCGTTGCAAAAACCATCCCTCCTTCAGCCGCAGAAACGGCAGCACGGTCAAGCCGCTCATCACGCAGCCAGAGGTACACCGCACTGAAAAGTGCAGCCAAGCCGAATGCCAGGAAGGATGTCCATGCAGCCGGAACATGGACGTACATAATCCTCTGAGCGATCCCTTGGGTGACTTCAGTTGACACCCAAAAGAAAGACATCCAATAGACCGCCCCAAGCCATACCAGCCCTATCATAGCCAGTACGGTTCCAGCAAGTAGGATTTTCTTACTTGACATTAATCCTCCACCACAAAGCGGAAGAGCAAAGAGCCCAGGAAAAAGGCCATTAAAGCGATCGCTGCAAGCATCTTTATACTACCCTCAGCCTCGGTTAACGGCCTGCCGGCAAGGAACTGGCTGGTAGCACCAGTACCGTAAATTACCACGGGCGCAAGTAATGGAAAAATGAGGACCGGAAGAAGTGTATCTCCCATGCGGGTCCCCGTTGATACAGCAGTAAACAAGGTGCCAAGAGCAACAAAAGCCAGTACACCTAGGCCGATCACGATCGCAAGCATTCCAAAATTGCGACTGACTTCAAGTCCGAAAAAGAACATAAAGACCGCAACGACCAGCAAAGCCACGATATAAAGGAACACAAAGTTAGCTAAAGCCTTCGCGAGAAAGATCGCATCCTTCGGTACCGGACTCAGTAATATTCCCTGGAAAGCGCCATCTTCAGCCTCTAGGTGAAAGGTGCGGCCGACTCCAAGTAGGCCAGCGAACATGATCGTCATCCAGACAAGGCCTGAAGCAATATCTTCAGGGGACACACGGACCCAGTCAGTCGCATAATTGAAGAGGATTGCCACCAATACTACGAAAGCACCCATTGTGATAAGGCGCTCTCGGGTACGGAACTCTACAAGCAGGTCCTTCCAGAGGATTGTCCCAATCTGTTTGAGGTAATTCCTCATCCGTGTCCCTCTATCACCGTGTGGTAGAACTGACCGAAGTCACCCTCAAGTTCAGCGCGCTTTCCCTGCCACACAAAGCGACCACGGTTCATGATGGCGACACTTGTTGCCAACGCTACACCCTCACTCAAGTTATGTGTGACCATTACGACAGTCCGTCGACCATCTCTAAGATCTGAGAGTACACCTTGGAGCACCAAGGCTGCCGATGGATCAAGCCCAGTGTAGGGTTCATCAAGCAGGACAATATCAGGATCATGGAGGAGCGTGCGGGCAAGTGCGAGCCGTTGTCTCATACCATGGGATAAATCACGGACCAGTGATGTGGCACGTTCTTGGAGCCCCAGATGCTGAAGCTTGTCTCTTACCACATTGTCCACATCTGAGAGGCCAAACAGTTGCCCATAGAACCGGAGGTTTTCCTCGGCACTGAGATGACCGTACAGGAAGCCTTGGTGGGAGAGAACCCCGATTCTACGGCGCCACTCGACCTCTCCGAAGTCGAGTGGCTCACCTCGAAGCCATACTTGGCCACGGCTGGGCCTAAGAGCCCCTGCTAGAAGCGCCAACAAGGATGTTTTACCGGCACCATTTGGGCCAAAGATCGTGAGGAACTCACCCCTTGCCAGTGATAAATCTATCTCATCAACTGCAATAACAGACCCGTATTCGCGCACTAAGCCCTGAGCTTGGAGAACGGGTGGAGCCTTCTCGTCAGCTTCTCGGTAGACAGGAACGGACACGGAGGTCAGCCAACCCCACCAATCTTAAGTTCCTGGCCACATTCAGAACAAAAGTGGCTTCCATCGCCATTACCAAAACCACAGGATCTACACATCAGTCCTGAGCGGAGTGCAGCACGGATTTTAGTTATTTCAGCTTCGACATCGTCATCAAGAAAATGTGGCTTACTACCAGCTGCATCAGCTTCAAGCGCCGCGAGAGCTTCAGCCGTGAAGTCAGCTTTCAACGAGAGGTAATCCTCTTCGTCCAATTTACCAGCGAGGAAGTCATACTCTACATCACGGAGTGCAAGTAGCGTGACTCTCTTACGGGCCTCGGTATCAGTCAGTTCGTCTTCGGCCCTAACGAGAGAAGCATGCAGTCCACTCAGGATAGGCTGAAGAATGAAAAGTGTGACTGCGGCCGCAACCAGAGCTCCTCCCAAGAACACCATACTCATAGGGAGTTGGGTAACACCTTACCAGTCAACGGATTACCTCGCTGCTCCCGCCATCGCAGGGGCATCTGTTGTTACAGCTTCTAGCTCTGGGCGAGTACTTCTCCTACGTCGGTCTACACTTGGCCAAAGTGCGATCACAGTACCCAAGGCGAGAATCACTCCACCAAACCAGATCCATGCCACAAATGGCTTAACTAGAACCTGCAAGTCGATACCCTGCGCACCGGAGTTGGCTGAGAGCGCCCCATCTACATCATCCATTGCCGACAGGATCAGGTAGAGGTCCTCCCTTACTGTCGAGCGGATCCCAACTTCAGTCATGAGTTGATCGCTCGTTACGTACTGGCGCTTCTCAGTCGTAAGGATGCCCCTTGCCACACCGTCCTGCTCTACAGACACCGTAGCGATCGCTTGCCATAGGAGGTTGCGCTGGCCCTTACCCAAAGAGACAGAAAGGCCCTCATAAGTAAGCGTGTAGGTGTGGCCGAAAGGGGAAGTGATATCGACTTGGTCCCCCGGCAACATATGCTGGCGCTCGTCTACATTGTACGCGGCACCTGCGAAGGCGAAGTAGATCATCACGATCCCTACATGGACGATATAGCCTCCCCACCGTCGTCGGTTTCTGGTCACTAGGTGAAAAAGCGCAACCGCATAGCCTTCCCCTTCAATGCGTGCTCGGGCTTGCGTTCCCTTCCAAAACTCCGTGCCAATGATCGTTAGAACGAAGGCACAGACACTCCAAGTCACAAGCGCTAACCCATGGCGTGCTCCCGCCATCCAGAGGGATACAGCAACTAACAACCCTACGCCGATCGGGATCTGGAAATTCTTCTGGAGATTCCGCTTTGTTGCACGACGCCAAGCTATCACGGGCCCAATACCCGCTAACGCGAGAAGTACTAGCCCAATTGGGAAATTGACTTTTTCAAAAAAGGGCGGGCCCACACTTATTTTCTCCCCTGTCACGCCCTCTGCAACAAGCGGGAAGATCGTGCCCCAGAAGACAGCGAAAGCAAAACCCAGCAGCATTAGGTTGTTGAATAGAAAAGCGGACTCACGAGAGAGAAACGACTGCATGCTATTCTCACTCTGAAGCTTGGGTAGGCGGTAGATAATCAACAAGATACACGCCAAGAGTACACTACCCATAAAGCTCAGGAAGATGTACGCGATCTTGAGTTCTTGAGCGAAAGAGTGAACCGACTCGATGAGGCCTGATCTAGTTAAGAAAGTAGCGAAAATCGTAAGGAGGAATGTCAGAAGTACCAGTGCCATATTCCAAACCTTCAGCATCCCACGGTTTTCCTGAATCTGTATGGAGTGGAGAAATGCTGTCGCTGTTAGCCAGGGCAGAAGTGAAGCGTTCTCCACCGGATCCCAGAACCAGTATCCGCCCCATCCAAGCTCTTCGTAGGCCCAGCGCATGCCGAAGATGATCCCAACTGCGAGAAAAAGCCACGAGAGGAGAATCCATCTGTGAGTGAGTTCAATCCATCGGGCATCCAAGCGACCATTGAGCAATGCAGCAACTGCAAATGCAAATGGGATCGTGAACGCTGTGAAGCCGAGATAGAGGGTAGGTGGATGAATCGTCATCCAGTAATTCTGCAGCTGGGGGTTAAGCCCTTGACCGTTTGCAGGGGTGAATGCCAACTGCTCAAACGGATTGACGTCCGCGAAAAGCAATACAATGAGGAAAAACGTCAGGATCGTCTGTAAAACGCCAGCGACGTATGGCATGAATTCTCGATTCTTTTTCCTGTTAAGGAAAACACAGAGAGCCGAGAAGAACGCTAGGATTACCGCCCAGAAGAGCAATGAGCCGCGCTGCCCAGCCCATAGCCCAGTGATCTTATAGAAGATTTCCATCTCTCGATTTGAGTACGACGCAACGTACCAGTACTCAAACTTGTCGCCCAAGAAAGCACTCACTACACCGAGAGATGCGAGTACTAGTAAAAAGAAAACCGCATAGATACTGCGTTCCGCACTCAGAACGTAGTCACCCCTCTGCGTACGACCACCTACGTAGCCGAGCAGCATTCCCCATACTGAAATGGGCAACGCAATCCAGAGGGCGTATTCCCCGAGAATCGTCACGTGACTCGCTCCCCGTTAGAGAGCACGTTCAACCGGCGAGGTCCTCCGGAGCGGCCTCGTATCGGCTTCCGCATTTCGTCAGGAGTGTCTCAGCCTCAAAAACACCATCTCCACGAAGGCGTCCTTCAAGTACGACTTCCGTGTCGTCGGTGAAGGTATCCGGAAGCGCATCTCGAAATTCGACCGGGAACGTAACAGATTCGTCGACGAGATCACGTACCAGAAATGTGTGAAGCAGCTCTCCATCAACGCGTTTGTACGTTCCCTGAAGAACTTGGCCACTAACCTTTACCCCTACCTCATGGAAAGTGCGGTCATTCTTAGCCCTCTCTATGAGTTCGACAGGAGTCAGATAGTAGACCATCGTCTCGCTAACGCCAGTCCATATTAAGTAGGATACAACCGCGGCCACACTTACAAGCCCAACCATGAAACGGCTATGATTTTTCATAGTCTCCTCCTCAATACCGGTTCCTTCCTGAAGGCTTCGAATCTAGCCGAACTCCCCTACTTGGGACCAGTCCAAAGGATCCCCTGATATTCACGACCCTTCAGAGGACAGAAAATTCAGAGCATCTTCGAGGAAGTCTTTGTCAGCTTCCCCGGAATACCTGAGCCCGCTCTAGCGCCCATTCTGCTGCTTCAATGGGGTCCTCAAGCATCCGTAACCCCAGTGCCTCAGCAGGTGGAGTACCGAGTATCCCCACAGAAAGTCCGATTTTTGAAGCTAGGGCAATCTCAGAGAGTGTTCCCCACTCACCGCCAACGGAGATAACGGCTTCTGCCCCCTGGACTACCAGCACATTACGTGCTTCCCCCATCCCAGTGGCGAGCGGGATGCCAACCCATGGGTTTGCTGACTTTGGGTCAGACCCTGGAAGAATACCAATGACTAGCCCCCCGGCTTCGGTTGCACCCTGGGCTACGGCCTCCATTACTCCTCCTCCTCCTCCGCACACTACTAGGGCTCCTAACCCAGCGAGTTGTCTTCCCAAATCTAGCGCTAATGCGCACTCGGCTTCTGAAGCTTGAGCGCCTCCTACGACTGCAATACGGAATGGAGGCTCGATCTTCCGTGCCGAGGTCATTAGTCACCAGCCCACTGAATGGCGGCACGGACGGCCCGATCCCACTCCGTCTTAAGTGCTACCCGGTCAGTTTCAGACATTCTTGGCTCACATTGAGTCCCAGATCCTTGGACTGAAAGAAAGTCGTCAGCATCCGACCAAACACCCGTTGCAAGTCCCGCGAGACCAGCCGCTCCCAAAGCGGTGGTTTCCACGATTTCTGGTCGACGTAGGCGAATACCGAGCACGTCTGCCTGGAACTGTATGAGCCAATCATTCAGAGCTGCACCACCATCTACACGCAATTCCTGGGTCTCGAGGGCCGCTTCCTCCTCCATCGTCTGGAGAACATCCATTGTCCCATATGCCATGGCCTCCAAAGCTGCTCTCACAATGTGCTCTTTTTTTGTTCCACGAGTGAGCCCTACAAGCATTCCACGTGCATCAGGCACCCAATGGGGAGCCCCAAGCCCTACGAAGGCAGGTACAAAATAGACGCCAGAATTGTCTTTTACCGATCTCGCCATAGCCTCAGACTGCTCTGCTACCTCCAGAAGCCCTAGCCCATCCCGAAGCCATTGGATAGCAGCACCCGCAATGAAGACTGAACCCTCGAGTGCGTAGGCCAACCCACCTTTCTTGTTGCATGCAGCCGTTGTGAGCAGACCGCGCGTGGACGGCACTGCTTCTTCACCCGTATTCAAGAGCAAGAAAGCGCCTGTACCGTAAGTGTTCTTGGCCAAACCTGGGGACCAACATCCTTGACCAAACAGTGCTGCCTGCTGATCTCCTGCGATACCAGTAATCGGCGCTTCAATACCTAAGTGGGCACCAGAAGCTACACCAAAATCACCAGAGCTAGGACGCACTTCCGGCAATAAACTTTTGGGCACGCCCAAAAGGTCTAGGAGCCACGGATCCCATACGCCTTCAGTAAGATGGAAAAGTAACGTCCTCGACGCGTTCGTCGGGTCAGTCGCGTGAACTGTTCCATCCGTGAGGCGTGCCAGAAGCCAACTATCAATTGTACCAGCAGCAAGTTCACCAGATTCTGCACGAGACCGTAGATCAGGATCCCGGTCTAGAATCCATTGAATCTTAGTACCCGAGAAATAGGGATCGAGTACTAACCCTGTGCGAGATCTTACCTCACTCTCATGACCTGCATCCTTAAGTCCTCGGCATACATCAGTCGTTCTTCGGTCCTGCCAAACAATGGCTTGATGGACGGGCTCGAGTGTCTCCCGATCCCAGAGCACCACGGTTTCCCTCTGGTTTGTTATACCAACAGCACAAATATCTGCTCCGGACGCTTCATCAATCGCTGCACGTGCAACATGAACAGTAGTATTCCAAATCTCTAATGCATCGTGCTCGACCCAACCTGGCTGCGGAAAATGTTGGGAAAATTCAGAGTATGCTCGACCTAGGATTCTTCCGTCCTGCCCTATGACTAGACAAGTTGTACCGGTTGTTCCCTGGTCTATCGCCAAGACAGAGGAAATGCTCATGTAGGCTCCAATCGTTGGCTGACTTCCAGCTTTAGTTGGCTTGAGAGAGGCTACCGAACTCGTAACGCCACCCAAACCGTGAAAGTAAGTCTAGGAAAGTGCCGACGGGGAAGCCCACGACGGTATAGTAGTCCCCAACGATTCCAGCCACCAACGCCGCTCCCAACCCTTGGATTGCGTAGGCACCCGCTTTATCCATTGGCTCACCACTCATCACGTAACGGAGAGCTTCTGCTTTGGTGAAGTTGCGGAAACGAACTTCAGCGCTGGATACTGCACTAACTGTTCTGCCGTGTCCTGAAATGGCAAGTCCAGTGAGAACTTGGTGTTCACGGCCAGCAAGAGAAAGAAGCATCTCAACCGCAGCGCCTTCATCTTCAGGCTTACCCAATAATCTATTTTCGCTAACTACAACGGTATCTCCTCCGATCACCAGAGCATCTGGTTCTGTCTCGGCAACTACCTCTGCTTTAGCGCGTGCGAGGCGCTCTGCATGAGCTGCAGGAGATTCTCCTGGCATGTATACCTCATCAACTGCCGGTGACTGTACGACAGGATTGAGTCCAAGTTGGTGAAGAATATCCAATCGACGAGGTGAGTTGGATGCCAGAATCAGTCGCATCATGCTTACCACAAGAACCTTAGCCTTAGCGCTCAAGCAAGATCGTGACCGGACCTTGATTCACGAGTTCCACATCCATCGCCGCTCCGAATTCTCCGGTTTCTACCCGACCCGGAGCTCTCGCACGGAGGAGGGCCACAAAGTTGCCGTACAGAGATATCGCAATCTCTGGAGGTGCGGCGTCGATAAAGCTAGGCCTGCGTCCCTTCCTGACATCTCCATATAGCGTGAATTGGCTCACTACAAGAAGCTCTCCTTCTACGTCACTCAGCGAGCGGTTCATCTTTCCTTCAGCATCTGGAAAGACTCTCAATCCAACGATTTTGTCCGCCATCCAAGTTGCTTCTATTTCTCCGTCACTTGCCTTGAAGCCAACCAAAAGAACAAAGCCCGTGCCAATGGCACCGACAGATCGTCGGTCGATAGTGACCTCGGCCGACGATACCCGCTGCAGGACAACTTTCACGAGTTAGTTCTACTCTACGGTAACCGACTTGGCGAGATTTCTAGGTTGGTCTACATCCGAACCTATGATCATCGCCATGTGGTAGGCTAGCAGCTGGAGCGGCACGGTCGTTAGAACCGGCTGAAGAATAGCTATGGTCTGAGGGACACGGATTACGTAGTCGACTTTCCCCTCAAGCTCAGGAGCTTCATCGGTCACAACGGCAATAATCCTACCGTGTCGGGCCTTAACCTCCTCTATGCTCGAAACAACCTTTTGGTAAACCGCATCGCGCGGTGCTAGTACGACAACTGGCATGTCTTGGTCAATGAGCGCAATCGGGCCGTGCTTCATCTCTGCAGCAGGATATCCCTCTGCATGGATATAACTCACTTCCTTCAATTTAAGCGCACCTTCTAGTGCCACCGGAAATTGGAATCCACGACCTAGATAAAGAAAATTTCTTGCATCGGCGTATAGTTCGGCTAATTCGCGGATCTTCACATCAAGCTCTAGTACCTCTTCGACCTGTGCCGGAAGCTCTTTAAGTGCCCGCACAATGGCTCCACCTTGCACAACTGAGAGGTGTCGGCGTCGACCGATATTTAGTGTGAGCAGCGCTAGGGCAACCAGTTGGCTTGTGAATGCCTTCGTTGATGCAACACCGATCTCTGGACCTGCATGCAGGTAGATACCATAGTCGGTCTCTCGGGCGATCGTTGATCCGACCGCATTAACAACGCCCATCGTGGAGATGCCCCGATGTTTCGCTTCGCGGAGCGCCGCCAAAGTATCCGCAGTTTCTCCAGATTGGCTGATAGCGAGCACAAGAGTGCCATCTTCAAGCACTGGATTCCGGTACCTAAATTCCGAGGCGTACTCAACTTCTACCGGTATACGGGCAAGTTCTTCAATCATGTACTCACCCAAGAGAGCCGCATGCCAACTTGTACCACAAGCTGTGATCACAACGCGCTTTACACGGCGCAGATCAGGTTGGTGGTCCGCTATACCACCGAGCCGAGAGTCTCCATCCTCTTCCAGTAATCGGCCACGCATCACGTCACGAAGCGACGAAGGTTGCTCAAAGATCTCCTTAAGCATGAAGTGCTCGTAACCACCCTTCTCAATCGCCTCAAGATCCCAGGTGACCTCGTGTATTGTCCGGCTTACTTGTGCACCGTGGAGGTTTTTGATGCGGTAGCCATCCATGTCAAGAATCGCGTAATCACCATCGTCTAGATACACAACCTCTCTAGTCAGTGCGATCACGGCGGCAGCATCTGAGCCGGCCAACGTCTCGCCATTCTTGCCAACTCCAATTAGCAGAGGACTACCGTTCCGCGCTATGACAAGTTTGCCGGGGTCACGGGAAGAGACCACGGCAATACCGTATGCACCTTCTACCCGCCTTAGTGCAGCTGCGACGACATCTTCGAGTGGCTCTCCCTCAACCCAGAGACGATCGATCAAGTGGACGATTGCTTCAGTGTCTGTCTCCGAAGTGAAAACGTATCCTATTGCTGAAAGTTGCGTTCGAATGTCATTAGCATTCTCAATGATCCCATTGTGGACGAGTGCGATATCGCCCTCACTAGAAGTGTGGGGATGTGCATTTAGTTCATTAGGAGCTCCGTGTGTCGCCCAACGAGTATGTGCAATCCCGCAATTACCGGCC
>DLRL01000084.1:998-24966 GCA_002501085.1 Gemmatimonadales bacterium UBA7889 | reverse complement strand
GAAAGTACAGGTCATCATAATCCAGCTTATGGCGCGGCCAACTTGTTGGTGTGTTACACCCCTGGCAAGGAAGCTCGTTACTTTTCTTCCAATCGGGGTTGCCGATAAGAAACCATCGGCGCCCAGCTCTTCGAATAGACAGCGAGACAGCAATATTGGGTGTTAATACCTTCACCGACCTAGATCTTTCAGAACAACGCCTTGGTGCTATTGAAGCACTCGGCTGGACGGTTCCCACTCCGATTCAAGCTGAGGCGATTCCGCCGGGCCTGGCGGGTACGGATGTAGTGGGGATCGCCCAGACAGGAACCGGTAAGACGGGGGCCTTCATGGTACCGGCTTTGGAGCGGCTACGAGCGGGAGCTGGCCTCCAGGTGCTTGTTCTGTGTCCGACACGCGAATTGGCACAGCAAGTTGCCGACGATACAGTCTCACTTGCCATGGGGACGAATATCAGGACTGCAGCAATCTTTGGTGGGGTTGGGTATGGACCCCAGATCGAGGCTTTGGAGTCAGGATTCGAAGTGATTGTTGCGACCCCAGGGCGCTTCATAGACCATGCGCATTCAAAGCGTGTCGACTTGAGGAGTGTTAATTATCTCGTGCTCGACGAAGCTGATCGTATGCTTGATATGGGCTTTAGGCCTCAGATAGAGGAAGTCCTCAAGGGAATGCCCAAGAAGCGGCAGACTATGCTCTTCAGTGCGACGATGCCGAACGGTGTACATGATCTGGCACTTCGTATTACCAGAGAGGCAATCTGGGTTGAAGCTACCCCACCAGGGACAACGGCAGAGGGAATCGAGGAGATCTTTTACTCAGTTAAACCAGAGAAAAAACCAGATCTTCTGGCTGAACTTCTGAAGGAACCGGGCTGGGATCAGGTTCTTGTTTTCACGCGCACGAAGGCTGGTGCTGATGTACTAGATGCGCGGCTGCAGCGTGAAGATATCCGAACCGATGTATTACACTCCAACCGCCGAATGCAGCACCGAACACGTGCCCTGGAGCGCTTTGCCCAAGGTAAAGTAAGGGTGTTGGTCGCAACTGATGTCGCACAGAGGGGGCTCGACGTTGACGGGATCAGCCACGTAGTCAATTACGATATACCACTAGATCCAGAAGACTACGTGCACCGTATCGGACGTACGGGGAGGGCCGGTGCCACTGGTACCGCTATAACCTTTGTGACCGGTGCTGATCTGGGGGCACTGAAGAGTCTGGAGCATCGGCTCGGGCGAGAATTAAACCGAGTCCATATCCCTGAGTATGACTACGCCGGCGTTCCTAAGGCCGAATCGAGTGCAGCCGCAAAGAACAGGCGTAAATCTCGATCCCCACAGGGTCTAGGATCCCGTTCAGCCGACGACCTTACGGCAGAGGAACTCGAAGCTCTCTTGGATCCCGAGTCATGAAATCGATGGACTGTTAGTAAGAGTGGATCGCTACTTGAGGGTATAGATGGTCTTCAGGAAATATGGAACATCATTCCAGAGCGTCGAATTAAACTTCGACTCCAAGGCACTGAACGAAGTAGGGTTTCGCCGCAACCACCAGAGGTCTATCGGGGCGGATGCTTTCCGTTCGGAATACGAGTTGGTTGAGACCCGTGAAATCGTTGCCGAAGCTCAGGGTGACGTACAGGATCAGACAGAGCAGCAATTGCTCGACAAACTCGAAAGAGCAGTGGATGCTCTCAGTAGTGATTTGGAGAAGGGAGAGGTGCTGGTAATCGAGAATGAGCAAGGCCGTGACTATCCAAAAACCAAACAACAGACATCCAACGTGATCGTAGACGGTGAAAATCGCTTGCACTTCTTCTATACAGTTGCTCCAGCACTAAGAATTGCTCGGTATCGATTTTGCCCATCAGTAAGCCCGGGTACCCGAGCCTGACAGCTAACAACTAAGCCTAGCGGAGGATTCCTACTGGGTTTCCGTCTAATTGCCAGGAAGGGTCGATTTGGATTTTAAGGTGGGTGAGGGCAGTGACTGCTACGTCTACAATGTAGGTCGAATCTGGGAGGGTTGGCGCAATTACTGAAGGTCCGTTCGCCAAGAAGTAAATCGTGCGTTCCTCTTCGCTGTTTCCGCCGTGCCCACCATCGGAGCGTCTCCCGTGATCTGTGCTTGAGAGAATTAACCAGTCTTCCTCAAGGTACGTCAGACGATCGTGAATTGCTTTCACAAGGACTCCTACATGTTCATCTGCCAGTGCTATCGCATCTCGGTACTCGGATCCTATTGAACTATGCTCATGGCTGATTTCATCGGGATTGCCTAGGTAGACAAAGAGAGCATCGGGATTCGAAGTCTCTAACTGTTCTACTGCGAGTTGGACAGATTTTGTATCAGCTTCAGCCCAGCCCAGCTCATAGCCGTCGAGGACGTGCTTAACGTCCACTGCGTCGCTTATAGTTGGACTGCCCTGATCGGAGTGACCAAGTGGCGCCCAGTCGGCTACTGCAAATGTTTCGAGCTCAGGTCGGATCTGCTCGATGCGTGTTAAGAAATCCGGGAAATCATTGTAGCGCTCACCGTCGAAGGAGTTATCCGTCACACCGTGCTTATCCGGCCACACACCATTGAGCATAGAAGACCAACCTGGCCCACTGACCGAGGGGTAGCCCGTCATCGCTTGGTTCGTGAGTAAGCCTTCTGCTACGAGTCTATCGATGTGAGGTGTGTCCACATCCATCAAGACATCAGGCCGGATACCGTCAATTCCGATCACCAGGACCTTAGGCGTTAGCAAATCCTGTCCAACTTGTTCTGGAGTAGATTCAGTGCAAGCAGAAATCCAGATAAAGAGAGTCAGGAAGCTTAGTTTACACCTATGCTTTATCACTCGTGTCCTCACGATTGCATGGTCGATACGTTATGCTCCTAGATTGGTGTCATAGGATGGCAGCTGCCAAGTTGTGCCGCCATATCAAGACCAGGAGTGATTATGCCGGTTAGAAACGTGGACAACCTGCCCACCGAAGATGTAGCGGCTGGAATAGGGACGAAGCGTCAGGTCCTGATCGGGGCTGATGAGGGCCCGAATTTCGCGATGCGACGTTTCATCATGGAACCTGGTGGGGGTATGCCGATGCATACCAACACCGTAGAGCACGAGCAGTATGTTCTTAGGGGAGCCGCTCAGATTCAAATCGGGGAAGGCACCCACCATGTGAAGGCCGGTGATGTGGTCTATATCCCCGCGGGTGTCCCGCACAACTATAAGGCCGACAAGGGTGATGAACCCTTTGAATTCATTTGTGTAGTGCCGAATGGACCTGACAGCATTGAACTAGTTGACTGCTAAGTTTCTCCCTTCATTCCATGCTCACAGGCGATTCTTAGTCAGGTAACGCGAGTGCTATGATCTCGGCTGGTTGGCCCCTGCTTCCGATCGCAACAACTACGTACTGCTTGCCCTCATACATGTACGACATCGGCAGCCCGACTTGAGTACCTGGGATCTCAATCTCTGCCAAGATGCTCCCGGTTGCCTTGTCATGAGCTCTGAAAACCGGATCACCCGATATTCCTTCTCCTGCGAATAGCAAGGTGCTTGTCACAAGCAAGCCAGCACGTGACGGCTTGCCAGTCCTGGGGAGGTCTGTAAGCTCGAGCCCAAGAGCTTCAGCAATCCGCGGCCGAGTATCACCGTTAGCGATCATCCAGGCGTGTTCCCCGGTTGTAAGATCGATTGCCGTAATCCGTCCCCATGGTGGCTTTACGATTGAAACACCCGGAGCTACTTGTGCTCCACCGCCGCCTCTGATGTAATCCATATCTGAGCGGTTGCCACCCTCTACAAGACCTAGCACAGCCGCCCTCGTATAGGATCCTACATAGAGGTGTCCCGTCTCTGGATCCAGGGCCCCACCCTCCCAGTTAGACCCACCCGTGGATGTAGGAAGCGAAAGCATCCCTTTCGTGCCATCGGGGTGGTTAGCCAAAGAAGGTGGCGCATAGATTGGCCCCATCCGGTATTGGCTGGCCACTTCGGCTGCTCGAGCCCTGATTTCCGGTGTGAAATCGATGAGATCGTCTTCGCTAAAGCCCTGTCTGTCAAATGGTGCAGGTTTGGTTGGAAAAGGCTGTGTTGGAGACGTCCACTCACCCGGAGTATCAGTCTGAGGTACCGGTCTTTCTTCAATCGGCCAGATAGGGTCACCGGTTAGTCGATCGAACACGAACACGAAGCCCTGTTTCGTAATCAGAGCTACAATTTTGCGTTCTACTCCGTCGATCACGAGATCTGCAAGAATTGGTGCAGAGGGATTGTCCCAGTCCCAGATATCGTGGTGGATTGTCTGAAAGTGCCACACACGCTCACCGGTTTTCGAATCCAGGCATACGATGCTAGTCGAAAAGAGGTTGTTGCCATGCCTATGCCCACCGTAGTAGTCACCGGTGGGAGCTTCTGTGGGCAGGTAAACAAACCCAGTTTCCGGGTCATGCGAGATTTGTGCCCAGACGGCCGCATTGCCCGTGTAGGACCAAGAGTCATTTTCCCATGTATCAACGCCCAGTTCTCCTGGCTCTGGGATGGTGTGGAATGTCCAAAGAAGATTTCCTGTAGCAGCATCGTATCCACGGACATCGCCCGGGGTGTTAACCCTTGAGGGTGGTCGCGCACCCACATGGTGTGCCGATCCTACAACGATCACGTCACCTACAACGGCCGCCGTGGAGCTGGCTCCGATAGAACCGACCATATCTATACCGTCACGAGCCCTGTGGTTCTCCATGAGGTCTACGGTTCCTTGCTCACCGAAGCTCTCTACCTCGTAGCCCGTATCCGCATCGAGGGCGACCAAATGATATCCGGGAGTGACGACCAAGATCCGACCATTGCCATCTGGGTCTTCCCAGTACGCGACTCCGCGCCCTGAATTTGGTCGGGGGGCTGCTCGGAGGCGTTCCCCTTCATCCATTCGCCAGGTCCATAAGGTTTCACCAGTCCCAGGCTCGATTGCGACCACGCTGCGACGTCTGCCTGCTGTAGCATAAAGCACACCGTTGATCATCAGCGGTGTCGCTTGTGTTTGAGCAAATGGGTTTGGTCCAAAGTTCCTTGCATTCCAACGCCAGACGATTTCAAGATCGGATGCATTAGATGCATCGATTTGGTCCAGTGGCGCATACCGCGTATGCGCGGCATCACCACCGTAGACGTGCCACTCACCATTGGCTGTGCCTTGAGCGGGCAGAACCGAGGGCAGTAGAAGGCTAGCGAAGACTGCTAATGCTGATAGGAAGCGCTGTTCCATGCGCGGTGCTCCATGTATTTGGGAACTGAGTGGGAAGAAACCTGCGTGGGATCTGCAGACCTCGCCAGAGTTCCAGGATTTAGCCGATCGGTGAGGATAGTTATTGGTGTATGCTAGCCATGGTCGTTGCCGTGCGTCGGAACGCTCGGTACCGTGCCTCTTACACACAGGCTCTGGACAGATGAAACCATGAAGATTGCAACCCCGGCTCTAGCATCGCTGCTCCTTGTCATCGAAACCGTTTCTCTTGGGGGACAGGAAAAACGACCACTTGATCACGCAGACTATGACGTCTGGAATCGAATCCAGAATGTTGCCGTTTCAAGCGATGGTCTTTGGCTTGCCTATAGGCTGGTGCCGGGAGATGGAGAGGCCACCTTGTTGCTGCGGAGCCTTAGCGATACCCGCTCACTAGAGATCGAGCGCGCTACTTCTGCGCGCTTTACAGCGGACGCCGGATATTTGGTAGCTCTTATCACCCCAATGGAGGACTCCTCAGCTGAAGCTGGCACTCAAGGCCAGAATGAAGATGAGGATAATGAACCGACGGATTCATTGGTTGTGGTGAGCTTGTCGGACCTGTCCACTTTTCGCAGAGAAAGGGTGCGATCGTTCAGTATACCAGAGGATGCGGGTGACCGGATTGCATACTTGCTAGAAGAAGAGGACGACGCGGATGAGGAAGAAGCACCAGATCCAGAAGAGGGCGAAGAAGATGGTGGGGCGAATGAAGCTCCCCGCACGGATGACGGTAGCTCACTCGCGGTACGAGAACTCAGTTCAGGGCAGGAGCAGAGTTTTGAGAATGTGGTGAGCTATGAATTCGCTGCTGATGGCTCAACCCTGTTCTTCACTTCATCAGGAGAAGATGGAGCCGCGGATGGGGTCTTTGAAGTTTCTTCCGGTGGTTCCGTGGAGGCAGTCGCCACCGGCGAGGGCCGCTATATACAGCTTGTTGTTTCAGATGAAGGATCGGTAGCGTTCTTGACTGATCGCGATGATCGAGATCGAGAAGCCCCGCGTTTCTCGCTCTATACCTCGGCCGGCGGCATGGCAACAGACCGGGCGCAATTGGGTTCGGATGGACTGCCGGTGGGATGGGCACCGAGTGAGGATGGTGAAGTGTCATTCTCAAAGTCGGGGGACCGTGTCTTTTTTGGTACGAGGCTTGTCCCTGAGCCCGAGCAAGAGGACGAAACACCTGACGACGAGCGTGTTGTCGTCGACATTTGGAATTGGAAGGATCCTTTCCTGCAGCCAATGCAACTCCTACAGGCTGAGGATGAGAGAGGGCGCACGTACTCTGCGATGCTGGATATGGGGAGTGGCGATATTGTGCAGTTAGAGCAAGAGGATCTGCCGACGGTTGTGGTCAGCGAGAGCGGAGATGGCCGCATTGCCTTAGGAACGAGCAATCTCCCGTACAGACAACTGGTCTCATGGGACGGTCGTTACTCAGATCTATTTCTGGTTGATGTTAAGAATGGCTCACGGCAGAGCATTGCCGAGATGATTCGGGGTGGTGGCAACCTCTCTCCCGGTGGCTCGTATGTGACAAGATGGGATGGTTTCGAGAAGGCATGGTTTGCTACGAATACCGAGACTGGGGAAACCAGCAATCTTACGGCCCCTATCAATGTTCCGTTCCACGATATCCTTGATGATCACCCAGATGCGTTGCGGTCGTATGGTGCTGCAGGTTGGACAGAGGGTGACGAGGCCTTTGTGGTTTATGATCAGTTCGACATTTGGGCGATCGACCCTATGGGTGTGACGGCTCCCAGGAATCTCACAGAGGGCTCGGGCCGAGCCACCAATACTCGGTTCAGGGTCATAGATATGGATTCTGAAAACCCTTTTGTGCCAACAGATTCGGATATCTACCTCAACGCATTCGAGATCTATACAAAAGCGAACGGCTTCTATCGGGATCATTTTGATGGAGCCGGGGAACCTGAGCGACTCGTAATGGAAGATGCGAGTTTCGGCGGAGTACGTAAGGCAGAGAAGGAGGACGTTTATATCTACACACGCTCGACCTTCCAGGAATTTCCTGATATCTGGGTAGCGGATGAAGATTTCACGGACGCTCGTAAGGTTACGGATGCGAACCCACAACAAGACGAGTATTTGTGGGGCTCAGCCGAGTTAGTCGAGTGGTCTTCAAACGATGGGATTCCGCTGCAGGGAATACTGTACAAGCCAGAAGGGTTCGATCCTGAGAAAGAGTATCCGATGATGGTGTACTTCTATGAGCGCTCCTCAGATGGACTCCATTCCTACACTGTACCTGCTCCAGGCGGGTCTTCCATTAATCGCAGCTTTTATGTTAGCCGGGGATATCTACTCTTTGTCCCGGACATCCCGTACATGATTGGTTATCCAGGGGAAAGCGCCCTGGATGCTGTAGTCCCCGGTGTTTTAGGTCTGGTCGATCAAGGCTTTGTGGACCGGGAACGTATCGGATTACAGGGTCACTCTTGGGGGGGATATCAAATCGCCTACATGGTTACACGTACAAATCTGTTCGCAGCGGCTGAAGCAGGAGCTCCTGTGGTCAACATGGTGAGTGCGTATGGCGGTATCCGCTGGGGTACTGGGATGAGCCGAATGTTCCAGTATGAACGAACACAGAGCCGGATTGGTGGATCACTTTGGGACAAGCCACTCCGATTCCTAGAGAACTCACCGATTTTCACTGCGGATAAGATCGAGACCCCAGTCCTCATGATGCATAACGATGAGGATACGGCTGTGCCGTGGGAACAGGGAATAGAGTTCTTTGTGGCACTCCGACGATTGGGTAAGCCGGTGTGGTTACTTAACTACAATGGTGAGCCGCACGGACTCCGAAAGACTCAGAATCAAAAGGACTGGGCTACTCGAATGCAGCAGTTCTTTGATCACTACCTCATGGAGGCACCTGCTCCTGTATGGATGGAGGAGGGTGTCCCTGGGATGTTGAAAGGCAAGACTCTTGGGCTAGAGACGTCTAAGAAAGTGATCTCTCAGGGGGAATGTTGAGGGCACGGTAGGGGTCAGGACCACGCTTTAGGTTTTTAGGATATTCTTAGCGATTTCGGGTAGCCGATCGAACCAAGGCCGGGCGCATTCAAGTTGTCCAGCTAGTCGGAATAAAGTGGCTTCGGCACTGAAACGAGCTACGAAATGGACACCGATGGGCAGCCCATCCGGATTCCAATGTAGTGGTACAGACATCGCTGGTTGCCCTGTGACGTTGAAGACTGGCGTCCAGGGAGTGAAATCGAATGCGTGCTTGGCCACCTCGTCGAGTAAGCCAATCATTTTCACCAGGCGTCCTGATCCGATTAACCCCAGCATACGAAGTTGCAGTTGTTCCGAAGGGGTTGGAGTTAGTTCACCGATTCTTGCAGGAGGTGTGGCTATGGTGGGTGTCAGTAATATGTCGTGGGTTTCGAAGAATGTTCCCACAGATCGCGCTTCACGCTCGAGAAGGCGTAGGGCGCTGCTGAATTCTCTAGCAGAGAGTGACTTAGAGAGTAGACTGAGGACCCGGGTAGCCGGTTCCAGTTCCCCCCGCCTCGCTCTCCGGCCGAGCACGGTTTCAGCGTCGTGAATATCGGCACCCACTTCGCTTGCGACCATTAGCATAAAGGACCGTGCGAAGCCCTCGTCATCGATTTGAGGCTCAGTCTCAATGAGTTCGTGTCCCAACTCCTCAAGAAGTTTGACAGCCTCTTCAACGGCGCTGATACAATCCGGGTGCACCTCTGAACCTAGGGTTGGCTTTGTTGTCCAAGCGATCCGAAGTCGACCGGGCGCCCGCCCAACTTCTTCAGCAAATGGATGTTCGGGCGTGGTGATCTCGTAGGGGGCGCCCGGGTCAGCTCCGTGTGTTGCGTCTAGCATTATTGCGCTGTCTCTCACAGAGCGAGAAAGAATGTGTTCTACTGTTGCACCTCGCCAAACTTGTCCTCGAAAGGGCCCTGTTGGGGTGCGACCTCGGGTAGGCTTGAGGCCAAACAAGCCACAACATGAACCTGGAATCCGGATTGAACCTCCACCATCTCCAGCCCCTGCCATCGGAGCAAAGCCAGCAGCGACTGCGGCTCCTGAACCACCACTTGATCCTCCAGGCGTTCGAGTCAGATCCCAGGGGTTCCTGCAGGGGCCCCATAACTCCGGTTCCGTGTAAGGGGTGAGTCCGAATTCAGGTAGGTTCGTCTTGCCGAAGATGGATACTCCGGTGGCTCGTAGCCTACGCACAAGTTCCGTATCTTGCTTGTCAACAATATTTGCGGCGAGACGGCTCCCGGCGGAAGTGGGATGTCCAGCGAAATGGCTTCCCAAATCCTTCGCAAGGAAAGGAACTCCAGTGAATACCTCGGCTGCGCGGCATTTCTCAGCTGCAGTGCGCGCATCCTCCTCCATGATCCTCACGACTGCATTAACCTCAGGATTGAGGATCGAAACTCGTTCGAGTGCTAGGTCAAGAAGCTCCGATGCCTTGACCTCTTTCGCACGGATGAGCTGTGCAAGGCCGCTGCCATCGTAGCTGATGTACTCGTCTTGGGTCATTCCTCTTGCCTCTCGGAGTGAGGACAACACAGAACCATAGACGCCTGAGTGTCGTGTCGACACTCAGGAACGGTGATCTGCTTCTGTTTTGAGCGTCCTATACAGTTGGTTAGATCGGAGTGTATGGCGTTATGCTTGTCCAGTATTCCTGCTATACAGCGCATTGTGTTGGAGGTTCGATGTATCAGTCCGATGTATCACCGCTCCGGCGCGTCCTGATGAGGCACGCGAGTGACGCCTTCATCTCACCCAGTCGGATCGCGGAGCAGTGGGAGAATCTCAACTATGTGGGTGCACCAGATTACGAGTTGGCTTGCCGGGAATCTGATGCCCTAGCGGCCCAGCTTGAAGACTTAGGAGTGACTGTCGAATGGGCCCGAAGTGGAGACTTTGGTCTGGATTCAATCTATATGCGGGATGCTTCGGTCTTATCGAACTCAGGTGCGATTCTTTGTCGGATGGGTAAGGAGTCTCGTGCCTTAGAACCGGAAGCTCATGCGGATGAGTATCCGGCACTCGGGATCCATATTGCCGGCCTGATCGAGGCTCCGGGTACACTTGAAGGAGGTGACGTGGTTTGGCTCGACAGCGAGACGCTTGCCATCGGTCTGAGCCGTCGAACTAATGCCTCAGGAGTTCTACAATTTCAGGAATTCCTCTCTGGTGGTGTTGAGGTCATCGAGGTGCCCTTGCCCGACTGGCAGGGTCCGGGTGACGTCTTTCACCTCATGTCGGTTGTGAGCCCGCTTGCGGAGGATCTGCTGTTGGTCTACTCCCCGCTACTTCCGATGTCATTCCGCCAAGAGCTTCTAGCTCGTGGTTATCAATTGATCGAGGTTCCAGATGGAGAGTACGAGCCCTCAATGGGGTGTAATGTCCTCGCCATTGCGCCGCGTGTTGTAATGGCGGTTGAAGGAAATAGCGAGACGCGGCGATGCTTAGAGGGGGTGGGCGTTGAGGTGCATACCTACAGAGGCATCGAGATTAGCAGGAAGGGCTGTGGTGGACCAACCTGCTTGACCCGGACCCTAGAGAGGGAGGTCGATAGAGGGGCTAAAATTAGCTGAGTAACTTTAGTTAACGTCTACGCTTTTTTGGCCCCACAACCAAGATTGGTCCTATGCGGATATCATCGCGGAGGTCGATACCTGGCCCACGGTCCGGGCTCACCAGGTCCGCCGCGAGGGGCACGGAGTAGGGCTCGTCCTGAGTCGCATCAACTCCGTAACCAAGGTCCGCTAAAGACTGAATCGTAATACGGCTTAGTGGATTCTGGACCCCGGAGTCAACGAAAGGACTCATGAGTTCAGCATTAAAAACGGCCTCTCTCCAGTGCGAGTCTTGAGACCCTGGCCCAGCCTCATTTTCCACTGGCACCTTTTGTCCACCTGTATAGTTAACTCCGCCTGCATTATCGAAGGCAGTGATCGCGAGTGGCCCGATGAAGTGCGTATCCGCAGATGGGGTCACAGCAGATGGATTTACGAGGAGCTCTTTTCGGTCCCAAATCGTTCCGATACCCAGCACATGACCCATTTCGTGGAGTACAACTGGTATTAGAAGTCCTTGGTCGGTTATACGATCGAAATCGTAAATGTCGAATTCCATCATACCAACGATGGGATGCTCCGACAGGCCACGTATGTAGCACGGCCCGGCCCGGCCCAATATGGGCTGCGGGCCATCGATATCCCTAATACTGATATAGATCCTCACATCGTCGACAACGTCACTGATCATTGGTTGTCCTGAAACACATTCGTTCGCTGAGGCAGGATTGTCTGCAAAGGAGAAGGCGTAGATGTCGTCTGTAATGATGCTTTCCCATTTCGCAGCTGAGGTCCGGAAGGCGTCGTCTTGCTCGGTGGTCCCGCTGTTTAGGAATACAAGCTCAATGTTGAAGGGATTGGGATCGCCTCCAACCTGTGCTTCTAGTGTCACACTGGAGAACTGGTCCCAAGCGAAGAGCAGGATATGGTATACCCCTGGCTCTGCGGCATTGAACGTGCATGACTCGCTAGAGATCGGACTTCCCGACTGGCACTTGTAATCATCTCGGTGTGCTGGTCGTGCGCCGTGGTGGACGTAGAGATCGAGATCGCCTGAACCTCCAGACGTCGAGATCACTAGATTGCTGGATGACGGCAACTCAAGGTTAAAGAGGAGTTCCATACTGTCTGGAAGCGAAAGGTTCCTGGCCGGCGTTCCGGCGACCAACTCGGTTGCTGCTGCGATAGGAGCATTTCGTCCTACACTGTTGTTGGCCTCATCGTGTTCGTCGATATCATTGTTAGGATCGATGACTACTTGAAATGTATGTGGGCCAGAGGCAAGCCTTCCTACGTTAAAGCTGATCTGAGTTTCCGCACTGTCCGCGAGCTCAGAAACGGTTGTGTTTCCAGTCTGGATGTTGTCGAGCAGAAGCTGTACATCAAAGGCTGAGCCAGTGGTGAAATCACCTGAATTCGTGATTGTTGCAGTAACAGTGAGGTCCTGAAAAGCGGTCGCATTCGCAGGGCTGACCGTCATACTAGTGACGGTCAGGTCGGCCTTCGCCACATATAGCTCTGCGGTGGCTGTGAACTCGAGGTCAGGGAATCCAGCTGTGCTTGCAGTGAGTGTATTGGTGCCAACAATACCCATGGTCCAGATGCCTTCGGCTGTCCCTGTCTCTCCCGTCACGCTATCTGCAGGACTGATAGATCCACCACCATCGGTCACAGCAAGAGTGACTGGAATGCCTGCGATTCCATTTCCAAATTCGTCTTTCACCGCAGCCTTGATAGGTTCTGGGAGAGGTCGATTATTTTTCCCGATTTGCTGATCTCCCCACTCCTTACTGAATGCGGTTGCTGGGCCGGGTGTCGCCGTCGCAGAGAAATCAGTTTTTCCGCTCTCACTCCCCTGGATTGTGGCAGCTACGTTTTGGGTACCAGACGTTGTACCTAGGGTCCAGGTCGTTGAGGCCTCCCCATCACCGTCACTGGTTACACTTGTTTCGCTTAGCGATCCGCCGCCCTGGCTGATCGAAAAGCTGATGCTGACTGCTGATACGGTAGTACCGCCTTGGTCTTCGGCACGAACAACCAGCGGCTCTGTAAGTAGTTGGCCAACTGTATCAGTCTGGGCGTTTCCTGATATAACCGATAAGCTGGTGGGAACCTGCTGCACTGTCGCTGATGAGGTGGCGGACAGGCTTCCGGAAGTCGCTGTTAGTGTCGCTTGACCGTTACCGATCGCGGTGACCAGTCCGTTGGAACTCACAGTTGCCACAGTCGGAGCATCACTGGACCAGGTTACCTGCCCGCTGACAGGCACGTTTTTGCTATTGCGCACTGTGGCCGTCAACTGAGTCGTTTCGCCTAGGAAGTTGAGGGTGACAGAGGTTTTAGAGATCGACACTGAGTTGCCACCAGTATCTGGACCCGTGCCATCTGAGCCGCAGTTGGTGATGCCTATAACGAGTGCAATGAGCAGGAAGCTCTTAGTTATCTGCGGATTCATTAGGGATCTATGCTCGTGAAGTAACTACACGGGTTTGCGTAAATTGCTTATGTCCATCAGGTGATTTGTGGAACCCAAATCCACTCTGTCTGGCACCAACCCACGGAGTACCGACTGCACCACCGGGTGCTGAGTTAATACCGATCATCCCTGCTGTGAGACGTCTCGCAACTTCTGCAGTCTCTTCTGAGTTTCCACCAAAAACGACCGCACCAAGACCGAAGTGGGTGTTATTCGCTTTCGTTACAGCTTCATCTACAGACGATACGCGTGTGACACAGGCCACCGGTCCGAATGTCTCTTCATTGGCGATATCCATTTCGTCAGTGACATTTCCTAGTACGGTTGGGACGACGAAATTGTCATAGTGCCCATCACCTCCGGCCAGCACTTCAGCACCACCTGCAATCGCTGCCTCTAACTGCCCAAGCACGTGATCACGTTGATGGCCATTCACCATTGGACCCACATCTGCATCCCCCATTCCACTACCGACGGTCATCACTGAAGCGATCTCGGTGAGCGCATGCTCAAACTCTTGTGCGACAGAATCCATCACAAAGATTCGCTCGGTCGAGATACACACTTGCCCAGCGTTCCGGAAAGAGTTCGACGCCGCAAACTTAGCTGCCCTCGCGATGTCTGCGTCTCCTAGGACGATCATAGGGTCTTTTCCTCCGAGCTCCAGTACAACCCTCTTCAACGTTCCGCTTGCTTCGCGCATGATATGCTTACCAGCCTCTCGTGAGCCGGTGAATGCGATCATGTTGACATCGGATTGAACGATTGCCTTGCCTTGGTCATCAGCACCGTGGATAACGATCAGGACGTCCTTGGGTAAGACCTTGTTGAGAACATCTGCGTATGCTTGACCACAGAGTGGCGTTTCCTCTGACGGCTTGAATACCACTGTGTTACCAGCTTCCAGGGATGGGAGGATCATCCAGGCCGGCATCGACATCGGGAAATTCCACGGTGTGATCGCACCGACTACCCCGAGGGGATCGTGATAGATAGTCGACCTGAGTCGCCCATCCTCCACGACCTCGGGTGTGAGCGCTTCAATAATCTCAGCTAACTCTTCCTCAATCCCCCATCCGAGTGATTTGGCTTCACCAATTGCTTCCTTAAGGGGCTTACCCATTTCTTTCGTCATGAGTTCACCATGTTCCTGAACCCGATCGACGAAGATATCTGCTGTAGCCTTAAGCAGTTCCGCACGACCCTCTAGGCCAAGGTCGCCCCAAGCAAGTTGAGCAGCTTTGGCTCTCGCGACGATATTAGGGACCTCCTCCGCCGGAGTAATTTCTACTTCACCTAGGATCTCTTCCGTGGCAGGGTTGTAGGACTTCAAAGTTTCCATTTAGTGCCTGTGGCGTTCGGTGGTGACTAAGAACGAGCTGGTTCGCTGGCGAACATGTTGGCTAGTAACGATTGGCGGCAAGGGAGTTGGGTCATGAACATCGTACACCGAGCGCTCTGTCCTGTTCTCATGTGTGTTGTATTGGCTGCTTGTTCCGCGAGTGACAGCCCCACGGATCCCGGCGGAACTCCATCCGATACTCGAACCATCAAGGCCAACCCCTCGTTTGCCAATGACATTACTGAAATATTCACGCGCCGGGGGTGTGCTAGTAGCAACTGTCACGGGAACGGGGCGGGTGGTTTAACAATCAGCACGTCTGGGTCCGCAAATCATGCGCGCCTTGTTAACGTGACTTCGCCAATGTCAGGTGAGGTCTATGTTATCCCTAACGACGCTCAGAACAGCTATCTGATGAAGAAACTGGAAAACCGCCAAGGAAGCGGTAACGGCAGTAGAATGCCCGTAGGTGGCAGTGCTCTCGATAATGTGGACTTGGCGAATATCAAGAACTGGATCAACATGGGTGCTCAGAACAACTGATGTTCGAGAGAGGCCGGATGCTTGGATTAGCTTGAGCTGTCAGTTGGGAAGTCGGATAGTCCATGCGCTAAGCCTCGTGCTTGTCGGGATATTTCTTGGGGCTGCCGTCTTGTCGGGCCAACAAGCCTATCAAGTTGCTCTCGAATCTGACCGACTTGTGCGGTTTACTTCGAGAACAGTGATAGATGAGTTTGAGGGCACTACGGAACGGGTAGACGGATTGGTTTTACTCAATACCGAAGAACTAACAGATCTCACGGTTGGAGCTGAGTCTGAGATTTACTTCGAAGTGGATTTAGCGAGTCTGGATACGGGAATCGGGATGCGTGATCGCCAGATGCGGGATAGCTACCTCGAGGTTGAGCAATACCCTTATGCGGCATTTGGGGGCACGATTGAACAGGTGGTTTCTCTTCCCGGGGCGATGTTTCGGGTGACGACTCAGGGGGTACTGGGCATACATGGCGTAGAACAAGAGCGGGCATTGACCTGCGATTTGGCAACGGTAAATGAGGGATATCATGTCAATTGCTCGTTCCCAGTATTTTTATCGGATCATGACATTGAAATTCCCAAACTCATGTTCTTAAAATTGAATAACGAGATTCGCATGGAACTCGACTTTATTTTGGAACCCGCAGAGCTTGATAGCGAGAACTGAGTCCGTCTGTCGGGTGATCAGTATGGCCATGATTTACGCGGCCACGTTCGCCATGCTCGGCTCAGCACAACAACAACCGGACCGTTTTGAGAGACGTGAGCAGCCAGTAATCGTGCCACCCACAGTCTTTCACTCACAACAAAGCGCGAATCTTCCCACGGCACAGACGATCTCCAGGGGCGCATGGCTCTTTGAGATATCTCACAGGTTTTTTCCTCCGGTAGCGGAGGGATTCCAGGCCCTGTGGGGCCTGGATGGTCCGGTAGCAAACCGTCTTGGACTTGCCTATGCGGTTTCTGATCGCGCCATGGTTGGTGTCGTACGCACCAATATTGACGACAACCTAGAATTAAACGCTAAGGCTCGCCTCTTAGAGGGCGGCACTGAAACCGTCCCAGTGATGATCGGTGTAATGGGAGGTTTCGCTTGGAATATGTCGGACCCCGGTGAGAGTGGGGCAGGCGACAACGAATCCCAGGCTTACGCCCAAGTAATGCTCAACGCTCTAATCGGAGGCCGCTTAGGTATTGGGCTCGTACCAACAGTACTGAGAAATCCCCGCATTCAGGATACCGAGCCAGAGACCACTTTTGCTTTAGGTATCCACGGGCAGGCTTACATCTCAGAGCAGGTGAGCCTGCTTGGAGAGTGGATCATCAGTAGGCGCCGTCCTGACCTTGAGCACGATAGTGGGACTTTCGGGGTCGAACTTGAGACCGGCGGTCACTTCTTTAAGATCGTATTAACGAATCAGTACAGAATGAATCCAACTCAGGTTCTTGGCGGTACGCCTTATCAGTTCAAGCCGAGGTATTGGAGGTTGGGGTTCAACGTTACGAGGTTGCTCACCTTTTGATTGGTTCTAGTGCCCAGTTGTTCGGTTTCTTCAGAGCTATCCAAAGTAGTCGACGAGCAGGACGTAGAGTACGCCGGCGATCGTTGCAATCGCCAACAGTTTCAAGAGTTTCTTGATCACGGCGAATAGAAAGACCGCAATGATCAGTAACAGGGGGACCAGTACGATTGGGTTCTCGACTAGGAACTCGATCATCCCAATCACGATAGGCTCATGAGGTGCTTTGGGAACAAGATCCTAACGAACGAACTCTCTGATTCTTCCATGCTTCCTCCATACCCCTTCTAGGGTTACACATTCTCTAAGACGGTCCTGCAGGGCCTCTCCCATACTCTGACTCTCTGCTCCTCTTAAAGCTAACGTCCTCCCGGGACACGTTGTCTTCAAGCCGCCACGACCGTAGGCTGCCGATCGCAGCAGGAGGCATAAGAACTACATGACAACCGAAACAATCGACTCTGCACAGTCAGTATCTCCATCAGACCGCTACTTACCATTGCTGGTCATTCTTTTCATTGGTAGTGGCTGTGCAGCTCTAATTTATGAGATCGTCTGGTTTCAGATGCTCTCACTCATCGTTGGCTCATCCGCCATATCACTGGGCGTCTTGCTGGGCACCTTCATGGGTGGCATGTGCATAGGAAGCATTGGCCTCTCAAAGGTTATTGCGACGGATAGGCATCCGCTCAGAGTCTACGCCATGCTTGAAGCCGGAATCGGCATTTTCGGACTGCTCGTTCTATGGCTACTGCCGTATGTAGGCGGTCTATATACGTCGATTGGTGGTCCGGGAATGGCTGGACTTATGGTACGGGCATCGTTTTGTGCTCTTTTCCTGCTCCCTCCCACGATCATGATGGGGGCCACCCTCCCCGCGATCTCCCGATGGGTCGAGACCACACCGAAAGGTGTGTCGTGGCTTGGGTTCTTTTACGGAGGCAACACCTTCGGTGCTGTCCTGGGGTGTCTGTTGGCTGGTTTCTACTTGCTCCGGCTTCATGATGTGAGTGTTGCCACTTATGCTGCGGTAGGGCTCAATGTAGTGGTGACCATACTCGCTTTATTCCTTGCGCGATTTACTGCCTATGAATCCGGACAGCAAAGCGAGAGTGCGGAAGCGGTGCAGATGTCGCCAGGCTCGAGGTCAGTCCTGTTTGTAATCGGGTTATCGGGGGCGACAGCGCTCGGAGCTGAGGTCGTCTGGACTCGACTCATGACACTGAACTTCGGTGGTACCACGTACACCTTCTCACTGATATTGGCTTCTTTCCTGTTTGGGATCGGGATCGGGAGTGCGGTAGGGTCTATTCTGGCACGTTTCGTACAGGATGCTCGCCATGCTCTTGGATGGACACAATTTCTTGTCGTGGTCGGCTTGGCATGGGCAGCGTATTTACTTACCCAAGCTCTGCCTTATTGGCCAGTTAGTCCGGACCTTGCTATCAGGCCTTGGTTCAATTTCCAGTTTGACTTTATGCGCGCCGTGCTTACCGCTCTGCCGGCTGCAGCCTTGTGGGGCGCAAGCTTTCCTTTGGCGCTTGCAGCGGTTGCAAAAAAAGGTCAGGACCCCGGTCGCCTCGTTGGAAGGGTTTACGCAGCCAACACAGTAGGGGCGATTCTTGGCGCACTTCTGACCTCCCTGGTGTTGATTGGATCACTGGGTACCCAAACGACACAGCGCATAATGATCGCGAGTGCGGCATTTGGAGCGTTCATTCTTCTGGTTACAGATAGGAATTACTCGGGTGTTGTCAGGATACAGAGCAAGAATTTCTTAAGAGGTGCCGGTATTCTTATAACCACAGTAGTTCTGGCTTGGACCGTGGCTCCGGTACCAGAGCTACTGGTGGGTTACGGCCGTTACGCAGCGACGTACCAACGAAGTGCAGAGTATTTCGATTGGGTCTATGTGGGCGAGGGCATGAACTCGTCCATGGCTGTATCTGATCTAGGTGGTGGTATCCGGAATTACCACAACGCTGGGAAAGTGCAGGCATCGAGCGAACCACAGGATATGCGTCTCCAGCGAATGTTGGGACACCTGACGACACTCGTACCACTCCAAGCGAAGTCGGTTATGGTAATCGGTTGTGGGGCCGGAGTGACAGCCGGAGCGGTCAGTGTAGATCCAGCCGTAGAAGAGCTCACGATCGTAGAGATTGAACCCTTGGTGCCGGAGGTTGTATCCAGGCACTTCGGAGAGCACAACTTCAACGTTGTCGACAATCCTAAGACTGAAGTAGTCATCGATGATGCACGGCATTATCTCCTGACGACTGACAAGAAATTCGACGCGATCACCTCGGATCCTTTCGACCCCTGGGTGAAGGGAGCTGCGACGCTCTACACCACCGAATTCTGGCTCGAAGCTCAAGAGCATCTTAACCCAGGCGGAGTGATTACTGTATTTGTGCAGCTCTATGAAAGTACCCTTGAGGCGGTGAAGAGTGAGGTTGCAACGTTTCTGGAGGTTTTCCCACACGGAATGGTTTTCGCGAACCTTAATCAGGGACAGGGCTACGATGTCGTAATGCTCGCACAGCAAGAGCCAACGCCAATCGATCTCGATGCCATAGACGAGAAGCTGAGCACTCCTGAATACGCCACTGTAGCACGGTCTCTATCCGAGGTGGGTTTCTATTCAGCGCCCCAATTGATGGCGACATTCGCTGCTAAGAAGCCTGAAATCGATCCATGGCTTGCTGATGCTCAGATCACGCGAGATCGCAACCTGAGACTACAGTTCCTTGCTGGCCTTGGCGTTAATCTTTACGAGGCTGACGCAATCTATCGGGACATGGCTCAATACCGGACCTACCCGGAAGAGCTGTTCGTTGGCTCCCCTCTAAGCCTAGCGCAACTCCGGGCTGCTTGGAGTGGGATGGAATAGTGGGAGGCAGACTTGCGAGAGCCCTCTGGGCGAGTCCCGCTTGAACTTCGTGCTTGGCTTGCGTGCGCCATTCTTATTCCCGACGTACCCTTTCGATCTATGAGTATGCCTTGGCATAAAGCGAAACCTCTGAACGGGCCTTTCAGGGGGGCCGTAAACAGGAGCTCAACAACGTGACGACCTCTAGGACCTTCTTCGGTCACCCAATAGGGCTTTCCACGCTCTTCTTCACCGAGATGTGGGAGCGCTTCTCGTACTATGGGATGCGCGCTCTGCTAACACTTTTCATGACAACTGCTACGATCGAAACCAATCCCGGTCTCGGTTATGACGTAGCGACTGCAGGTGCGATCTACGGCCTATATACGAGCCTCGTATATATCCTGGCGCTGCCTGGTGGCTGGATTGCGGATAACCTGTGGGGTCAGCGCAAGGCCATTTGGGTAGGTGGCTGGATTATCGCAGCCGGCCACTTCACGATGGCTGTTCCTTCAAATGTCACGTTCTTTCTAGGGCTCGTATTCATCATCTGCGGGACAGGTCTGCTTAAGCCCAACGTCAGCACAATTGTCGGTGAACTCTACCCTGAAGGTGGCGCACGCCGTGATGCTGGTTTCTCCATTTACTACATGGGAATCAACCTTGGTGCCTTTTTGGGTCCCCTGGTTACTGGGTATTTGGGGGAGGGGATAAATTGGCACTACGGCTTCGGTGCTGCGGGAGTCGGCATGATTCTAGGGCTCATCCAGTATCGAGCCGGAATGAAACACATGGGGAATATCGGTCTTCTCAAGACCGGGGACACACCGGAGCAGGTTGCCGCTAAGTCCCGCACATTCTTCAGTGTCTTCTTTGCTACGGTCGCTACGGTCATGGTGTTCAGCTATATGGTCTCAGCCGGCATCCTTTCCCTTACACTCACGCAGATCGCGACTTATTTGGGCTATTCGGTGCTGCTATTGGTCGCCGGTTATTTCATATACGTATGGACCGCGGGGGGGCATACGGTGGAAGAAAACAAAAGGATGGCTGTCATCTTTTGGCTCTTCTTACTGATTGCTGTCTTTTGGTCCGGCTTCGAGCAAGCAGGGACTTCGCTGAACCTATTCGCTCGTGACTTGACGAACCTAAGTTTATTCAATGGTGCCCTAGAAATTCAGGCTTCACAGCTACAATCAATAAATGCCCTCTTTATCATCATACTGGCACCGGTCTTTGGCTCGATTTGGGTGTGGCTAGAAGGCCGTCAGAAGAATCCGTCTCTTCCAATGAAGGCTGGATTAGGCCTATTGGGCCTTGCGGTTGGTTTCTTTGTTATTGCTTGGGGCGCAGCCAACTCGTCCCCTGATAATCTTGTATCGCCAGCGTGGCTTGTAGTCACTTATTTCTTTCATACAGTTGGAGAACTCTGCATTTCCCCCATCGGACTTTCTGCAATCACCAAACTCTCTCCTGAAAGAAGAGTCGGTCAGATGATGGGCATATGGTTTGTGGGGGCCGCACTCGGAAACCTGTTCGCTGGTCTTATGGCAGGCCAACTCGCGACGATGGGTTCTGCTGAACTCTTCCGCACGGTTGCAATGATATCGGCTGGAGTTGGGATCTTCGCAATAATTGTGAGTCCGCAGGTGAAGAGACTAATGGGTGGAGTCAAATAAGACCGATCAGCCTGAAGGCATGATGCAGTCCAAAGACGTATCAGGTCATCCGGTAGTGGGGTATGGTGGTTTCCGGTTTTTCGGATCAGGACTATAACCACCACCCAGATCTATTTTGGATTAGACTTTCTAGCCGATAACTGACGGTCCTGAAGAAACGGAGTTTTGACATGACCCACGGGGACCTTGCCGCGCTTTCTGCTACGGAGATTGTGGCACTAGTGAAGGCACGCCAAATCTCTCCAGTGGAGGTCGTGGAAGCTTCATTCGACCGCATAGAACGCTACAATCCAACCCTTAATGCCGTTGTTACACTGAATGAACAGGCGATTGAAGACGCTGGTGCCCTGGAGGTGTCACTAAGATCCGCCGCGGGTTCGCAAGTGCTTTGTGGTGTCCCGGTCGGCATCAAGGATCTAACGCCGGTAGCGGGCCTACGGACTACGTACGGGTCACCGATATTTTCAGATCACGTTCCTACAGAGGATGCAATGGTAGTGCAGCGCCTTCGCAGCGAAGGCGCGATCATCGTTGGAAAGACCAACACGCCAGAGTTCGGGGCAGGGGCGAGCACATTTAACGAGGTATTTGGCCGTACCCGTAATCCCTGGAATCCGGAGCGTACTTCGGGAGGTTCGACAGGCGGTGGAGCTTCTGCACTCGCGAGTGGTATGATCGCGATTGCCGAGGGGAGTGATCTCGGTGGATCTCTAAGGATTCCGGCTTCTTTCTGCGGTCTTGTTGGGCTTCGCCCTTCACCGGGCCTAGTACCGACACACCCGACTGAATGGCTTTGGGATGAACTGTCGGTTAGCGGACCGATGGCTCGTACTGCCGAGGATGTGGCACTAGCCTTGCAGGTAATGGCAGGGTCCGATCCGCGTTCTCCGAGGAGCCAGTCGATACAAGGCCCGGATTTCAGTCGCGGTATACGAGATCTCCAGACGGATGGACTTCGCCTCGGGTACTGTCCTGACGTGGCTGGCCTAGGAATTGATCCGGGGATCGCGGAAGTATGCCGCTCTGCTGCCCTGGGCCTAGAAACAGGCGGAGCTGATGTTGAGCCGATTGAGGCGGATCTTTCAGACGCGAGGAAGGCGTTCTTACACCTGCGTGGAGTGTGGATGGTCACGCATATGCGTGACCTTATGGATCGTATCGAAGAACTAGGCGACAACGTCCGTGGTAACGTCGAGGCCGGCCTCAGGGTAACAAGTGAACAGATTGCTTGGGCGCATGGTGTTAGGGACCGGATGTGGATGTTCTTCAGGCATTTCTTCGAGCGTTATGACTTTCTGCTCACCCCCTCTATGGCAGTTTCACCCTTCCCGGTTGAGCAGGATTATCCCGAGTCGATAGCAGGGCGACCCATGAAGACCTATGTGGACTGGTTTGCTCCAACGTTCACGCTGAGCCTCACGGGTCTCCCGATTGCGTCAGTCCCCTGCGGGCTCGACGACGAGGGCCTTCCCGTCGGATTACAGATCGTCGGGCCACCTGCAGGAGAGGAAAGGGTCCTAGGGCTCTGCGCCCGGATCCAAGAGATGTACCCGATTGGATATCCGGATCTAGGTGCTCTTGATCAGTTCAAAGGTAGCCATGACTGACTAGTTCTTTAGGTGAATAGACCGGGGTGCCCACCGGTATGTAGGAACACCACCCGGTCGAGATCTGAAACCATACCGGTGCGAACCCAAGAGATTAGTCCGGCAGCTGCCTTGGCTGTATAGGTGGGATCGAGTACAAGGCCCTCATGCAGTGCGAACATACGGAGCGCCTCATCTGAGGCTGTTGTCGATAAGCCGTATCCGTCTCCCACCTGGTCATCGATTGCCTTGATACTGTCCGTTAATAAAGGACCGTCCCACCCGAGGAGGTCAGCACCTTCACATGCGATTTGTTTGGTACGCTCCTCAATTTCGGCCGCGCTCATATCGGCACTTACCCCTACCAACAACACGTGATTCAGCTTGAGAAGAGAAATGCCGAGCAGTAGACCAGCCAGGGTACCACACGAAGAACTGGCAACGAACACAACGGTTTTTTCAGGAGGAGGTTTCTGATTGGTAAGTTGCTTGAAGAGTTCGATGGACGCGGCGGCATAACCAAGACTTCCAAGCCCCGTCGAAGCACCGATCGGTATCACTAGAGGATGCCCGCCTTCCAATTCGATGTCCACCGCGGTGCTTTGGAGTTGTGTTGAGCGATCTTGGCGCTCAGGCACTGTCACGATCACAGCGCCAAAAAGCCTATGTAAGAGCGCGTTCCCTGTTGGGGCCTCCGGCTCGGGGCCGTTGACGATGAGAGCACAACGGAGGCCGAGTCGAGCTGCGGCAGCAGCAGTAACACGGCAGTGGTTGGACTGGGGACCACCGGCAGTGATGAGGCAAGTGATACCCTCAAGTCTGTCAGGGGCCAGTTCAAATTCCAGCTTACGTACTTTATTGCCACCGAGGCCGAAACCAGTTTCGGAATCGAGCTTCACGAGGAGATCAAGTGCTGGACTTCCGAGTGCTTCAGCCAGGCGTGCGAGCGGGCGGATGGGCGTCGGCAGATTCGCCAACTTGAGTCGTGGCCATTCCGAAAGCCTGGTGAGTGCTGCAGAAGAAGCTATGACACTCTCCTTCGCCTCGTGCTAATTACTGGCGTTTTAAGCGTTTCTGTGA
>DLRL01000084.1:0-637 GCA_002501085.1 Gemmatimonadales bacterium UBA7889 | reverse complement strand
GGGATTCCACCTTGCTGGAATTGAGCACGATCATATCAGGTCGGAGTGAACACTATGGCATCTTAACTGTACCAGCGATCGTTACTTAGTAAGAAGATGTTTGCTGAAACTCGAGATAAAGCGGATTTGAACCCTTCTCATTTGGTGTCGCGGCTGATCCTTCTGGTCGTTCTTGTGTCCTGTAGCTTCACGGTAAGGTTGGACGCTCAGGAGGGGACGATCTATGGTCGGGTGCGTGACCAGCAGGGTGCGGCAGTGTTTGGCACAGTCGTCCGACTGCTATCTGATACAACCCTGATTGGTATTACGGATACTGACCGTCTCGGATCATTCCGACTCACGGGAGTGCTCGCGGGCTCATACCGCTTAAACTTCAGGGCGTTCGGGTACGCTGAGTTGACCGAGGACGTTGCTTTGACTGGCAACGAGACCATTGAGTTTTACGTTCGTGTTGAACGTCAAGCGATCCAACTCGAAGGCTTGGCGGTCGAGGCTGAAAGAAGCAGAGAAAGGATCCGTTTTGAGGAAGCTGGTGGCGCGACGGTTCGTGAGATTGGCCTATCCGATCTCAAACAGATTCCGGGGGGGGCAGAGGCCGACCCCATTCGAGCCGTCGAAGTCCTCCCTGGTGTTGTCT
>DLRL01000016.1 GCA_002501085.1 Gemmatimonadales bacterium UBA7889 | reverse complement strand
GTGGCCCAGCGAATTCGACACCACGCTCCGTAACAACGCCACGCTCGTGGAGACTGCAATAGTAAATGTGTCTGCCTTCACCCCATTCAGGGACTGGCATATGGACCATGTATTCGATGCCCAAGGTAAGAAGGAGTGGAATCTTCTTGTCCGCGTGCCACCTTGCACCCATAGGTGAAACCCTGGGTGCCAGCATGCCCTTGCCGGTCTGATGAAGGTCCAGGTGCACTTGGGTTTTTTCGGGATCTAAGCTCGGGTCGAATCTGTCTCTGTCGATGTAGGCAAACCCAGCTTCTTCCAGTTCGCCGATGATGCGAGAAAGGGCTTCGCGTCCTGTGTCACCAACCCTGATGTTCTTACTAATGAGTTTGCGGACCTTCACGACCTCATCCCAGCTTCTTTGAACTTCTGGAGGAGGCCCAGTCTCTCCCTCACGAAGTATGTAGTAGGGAACCATGCCGCTCTGGAACATGTCACCGTGCTGGAGGGGAAAATTTTCGAAAGCGCTTTCATCATGATCCCATTCGCGCGTCGAGAACCAACTGCCACCCACATCACGCAAGGTAGTAACGCCCGGTACGATCTCTTGAAATGTCCTGATCCGGCGTGGCAGGCCAGAGCCACCAAAGAGAACGACTTCGCCGGCGACACTACTCGTGAGGTAATCCAGGATCATGTTCTCGGCGGAGACCATTCGCTTGGCGTACTTGTCCCCCAATGCTTTTGACAGATGGAGGTGGTCTGCATAGGAAATACCGTCGGTGAGTGCAAGGGTGTACGTTTCGGAGCCTTCGGCGAGTGATAGTTTCTCTGCATAATTCACACCGATTCGCTTTGGGTCACGCTCGGCCACGAAATTGCCCAGGCCCATGAATCTGTACCCCATCTCTGATTCAGGAACGTCGTTCGGGTTTTCCTTGACGTAGTCCATAACCTCGTAATTCTCTTGATTAATGAACTTCGACTGGCCGCGGACGATGTCGAAGGCGCCGTCGTCATCAACCTCACCTTCATAGACGACCCGCTCAATCCTTTCACCACCACGATCAGTAAAAACAAGGACGGCCGCGTTGCTACCGAACTCATAACGAAGAGGGTCGGTGGAATCGATGTTGCTGTAATTGAGGTCGAGGCCTTCTAATTTTCTGAGCTCGTTTCCGCTGAAGGTCCACGGCCGAATAATGTGAATCCACATATCGATGTTTTCATCACGCATGACACGGGGTAAAACGAAGTCGAATTTCTCCCGCCGAATATGGTCCAGCATTTCTTTGGTGGCGTAGGGGTTATCGTCGTCAAAGGCTCCATAGTAGGTATCGCTGATGCCAGGCAAGGCTTCAGGGTAACGAGTTCTCATTTGTGCCGTTAAGACCTGCGCGAAGCACAGAAGCAGTAAGAAAGAAGTCGCCAAAACGAATCGAAATTTACTCACCAGGCTATCTCCAGGAGGGCTTAGGCTAGCGGACAATCAGAATTTCCTGTGCGGGTCGCGCCGGAAACTCGACGCCACGTTCGGTAACCATTGCCCCATCATGGAGGCAAATGTATAGATGTTTTCCTGTGCCCCATTCCGGTACGGGCATGTGGATCATGTATTCGAGCGCAAAGGTGTGGTAGAGAGGAATCTTTAGATCGCGACCCCAACCGGTTGGAGAAATTCTGGGGGCTTCCTCCTGTGAAACTATTCTCCCGAGCGCGTGGAAATCGATATTGACCTGCGTTTTCTCTGGGTCCGCTTCCGTGTCATATCGATCCTGATCGATGTAGTGGTAGCCAGCTTCCTCAATCTCTTTAATGAGGATATCCAGCGTTTCTGCGCCTGTTCGACCCGCAACAATGTTTCTGCGGAAAATTTCGCGAGTCTTCAGAGCATGTCCCCATATCCGCTGAATCTCGGGAGGAAGCCCAGTCTCTCCTTGGCGAAGGACGTAGCCAATGCCACCGTTGTGCTCACTGAATTCCCGCATGTTCGCGTCGTGCAGTATCCCGATGAGGTCACCAGGCTGCACCACGTAATCGGAATTATTCTCTTCGTTGCCATCGAGGTCCCTGACAAACACATTCCCCGCAATATCGCTTAGGCGAGTTTCCCCGGGGACGATTTTTGCGAATTCACTTTCTATGATGTTGGTGCTGTTTATGAGAAGGCGCCCAAACAAGGCTACTTCGCTCATCACCCTGCCGGCCAAGAAATCTGCTATTAAGCGGTCAGCCGGAACGACTCGATCTCTATATTCGTCGCCCAGTGCGGCGAGAATCTGTGTGCGATCCTCGGTTGAGATGGTATCGAAACCGGAACCCTCTTCTTCTCCGTAATTGAGGGCGATACTTATCGGATCACGGTCTGCAACGAATTGTCCCAAGTCACTTTCAGGGCCGAATACGTCATATAGTTCACGGTCGGCTTGGCCACCGAGAACGGCCCGCTCGATACGCGCCTCGCCACGGTCGGTAAAGATATAAATGCCGGAATTGTCCCCAAACTCGAAATTGAGCGGATCCTCTCCTCTGATTACATGGATCCACATGTCGATGCCGTTGTCCTCCATCACTTGCGGGAGGATCACATCGAATTTTTCGCCACGAATGAGATTCATCAGTGCTGGAAACGCCTCTAATTCTTGACGTTGGGCATGGAGTCCTTGGGCAACAAACAGCATGCACAA
The DNA here is from genome assembly GCA_002501085.1 of Gemmatimonadales bacterium UBA7889. Classification (GTDB taxonomy): domain Bacteria; phylum Gemmatimonadota; class Gemmatimonadetes; order Longimicrobiales; family Gaopeijiaceae; genus UBA1142. The sequence continues at coordinate 1,419 of DLRL01000016.1, read as the reverse complement.
GAATGTGAGGGCGTTTCGTGCTTTAGACATGGTCGGCTTCCTACACTTATGCTTAGAGAGTCTTCACTATCTATTGAATTATCTGAATCTTGGTGGGCTGGTCGGGGTATGGGATCTCCATGCCACGACTGGTGACAACACCGCCATCGTGAAACGCTGCATACATCTGTCGCCCCGTGAAATTATTTGCACGAGCCCATTCCGACACGGGCATATAGATCATGTATTCGATGGCAAACGTGTGGAACAGTTGGATCTTCATGTTCCAATGCCATTTCGGTCCCATCGGTGAAATCCTGGGTGCGAGAATTCCTTTCCCCTCAGCATGTAAGTCGAGATGGACCTGGGTTTTTTCCGGGTGATCGACGTATTTGTTGTATTCCTGGTAGTCCGTATACAAAAACCCTGCTTCTTCCAATTCTCGGGCGAGAAGATCGAGAGTCTCGCCGCCGGTAAGACCAACCTTGATATTTTTTCGCAGGATCCCACGGACCTTTTTGTTGTCCTCCCAGAACTTCCGTATGTGCTGGGGTAAGTCGGTCTCACCTTTCCGGAGCACATAGGCCTGTCCCTCCCAATCACCAATGAGATCGCCGCGCTGGATCACATAGTCGGCGCCTCTTCTTTCATTCCCATCCTTGTTGATTACCGAGCCAATATTGATATCGCCGAGTGTCGTGACGCCGGGAACGATATTGGCGAATTTTCGACCCGTTCCTCTTTGAAGACCCGAAGTGCCATAAAGAACAACTTCGCTAGCGACCCTTCTTGATAAGTAGTCGAGGATGAGATGTTCTGCTGAGACCATCCTGCTGGAGTAGGTGTCTCCTAACGCTTTGGCTATTTGTACGTAGTCGGTATACGAAATGCCGTCACCGAGCGCCATGGTGAACGTCTCAGAGCCCTCGGCAAACGAGAGTGTTTCCAGATAGTTCACGGCGATGCGCTTTGGATTTCGTTCGGCAACAAACTCGTGGAGGCCTTCGAACCTGAAATCCAATTCGGACTCATACTCTTCGCCCGGATTTTCGACGGCGTAATTCATAAACTCATAATCCTGCTGACTGAGATACTTGTATTCTTCGCCGACGATGTCATAAGCGTCCGGGTCTTGGACTTCTCCTTGGAAAACTACACGTTCGATTTGGTCGTCACCGCGATCGGTAAAGATCAGAACTGCGGACTTGGTACCGAATTCATAACGAAGGGGGTCCGTCCCTCCCCATGCCCAGGGGCGAATGACGTGAATCCACATGTCGACTGTTCTTTCACGCATGACCTTCGGCAGGATTAGGTAGAAGCGCTCCCTACGGACGTGATTGAGCATGTCGACGGTGGCATAGGGGTTGCCGTCATCGAAGGTACCGTAGTTCGCATCGCCGATGTTCGCCATGACATCTTCATACTGTTCGCCATACT
>DLRL01000005.1 GCA_002501085.1 Gemmatimonadales bacterium UBA7889 | reverse complement strand
TTCTTCGACTGAGTCAGTCTGAATACCAAAGCCTCCAGACCCTTCATAGAACTGGTCCCCGAGGAACAGTGATAAGTCTGGCTTATGCACTGAAACATTCTCTACGACTTCGCTATCCGGAAACCCGTGATCTGCATTGCAGCTAAATACCGCTGCCTTGAGCGAATCCATCGAACTTGGCTCGGCAGCCACGGTCCCTAGATACTCGTAGACCGCCGGCCCGGTAGTAAGTGGGATTGTTACTCTAATGCGGTACTCCACATCTCTCTGGGACACCCAGGATTCGACCCGGAACCGAGCTGTACGTGCGAGCGTATCGATTGATGCTCTCGCTGCCTGTGCCCAACCTCCCCCTTGTGAACGCATCTCGAGGACAGCATCTAACTCGGGTACAGACTCGATCGGTGCAAGCTGAGCCGTGAGCTTGAGCGTGTTCTGATGCAGGGTATACTGCGCAAACATGATAGGGCCAAAGCTTGCAGATGGATCGGCAAATATTCCCGAACCACTGATCCTCCAGTCACTGAACGCAGCTGCCTGGATCGGAGTCTCCTCTTCAATATGACTTAGTAGTGCCAAGTTCCCCACCAGCTCTTCTGACTTGAACTCATTGTGAATTAGCCGAGCAACCTCTGGTCCCCCATCCGGAGACTGAGCCGTGAGTTCTACCCTGCTCCCTCCACCCGAGTCAGTGATCACCACATTCAACCTCACCGGTCCCCCGAGTGAGATTGTTTCGCTGGAACGCCTATCTCCAATTCGCAGGGCCCCGGTTGTTTCAATACCCACGTCAATGCCGATTCCATGAACAGCAGCCGAACGGTAATCGGAAAAGGGGCCCTTCACCCCCAACCTCAGACCAATGAGGGACGTTGCCTTTGGATTTTTTCTAAGTTCGCTGAGGTCGACCAAGACTGATGTCTCATACCTGGGAGCCACAGCACGATAGGTGAGGCAATGTAGTGTCCGATTCGGTGCCCGAACTCCGCAGACGAGTATACCATCCCGAATCGACCAATCCTGCAATCGGTTGCCCCAGTACTCTGGTCCCGCCCACCGCATGTCCGGCCAATCCTGCCAGATACTACGGAAAGACGATTCCTGTGCCATGAGACCAGGAGTTCTAATGAGGCCCTTTGATCCAAATGCCGTGAGTAATAGAAGCCTGAGGGTTTCGCGCCGGTTCATTGCCTCACCCAGAAGGGTTGTAAGACCGATTGGACCTAGAGGGGATAAATGCCTGGGTTTCCTCCCACCAGGCCATTAATGCGGCCTGAAGTTCAGCAGCGACTTCAGGCATGTTAAGTGAAAGATCGTTGGACTCTGATACATCTTCCGTAAGATCGTAGAGCTCTGAGTGACCGTCCTCAAAGAAATGGATCAACTTGTATACTCCTCGTCGGATGGCGCTCACGGGCGTCGTTCTCCATGGACCTGACACAGAGCGATCAGCCTCCAAGTAGGCTGGGAAGTGCCAAACTAGATCTCGGGGCTGAATCTGTCCTGTTTCTGTCAGCACAGAGACAAAACTTGAGCCATCCAAGATATGATCACCACCCAGGGTCACACCGGCTATTTCGGCCAGCGTGGGATAGAAATCAGTTCCAATAATGGGTTCGTTAGTCACTGACCCAGGCTCCACATGTCCTGGCCAACGCACGATCAGAGGTACGCGAATACCACCCTCGTACAGCATTCCCTTGGAGCCTCGCAGTGGAGCCATCGATGTAGCTGGCCCGAACCCGCCATTGTCAGAGTAGAAGATCAAAACCGTATTCTCAGCAAGCCCCAACTCATCAAGCGTATCGATGATCCGACCTACACCTTCGTCGACACTCTGCACCATAGCTGCGTAAGTCGGGTTGTCTTGGCCGTCTGTCGCAGCTTTGTCGACATAGCGTGCAGCAACTTCAGGTTTTCCCTGAATTGGTGTGTGAACACTGTAGTGCGACAGGTAGAGAAAGAACGGGTTATTCGCTTCACGTTTAATAAAAAAAATGCTTTCATCAACGAGCCGGTCGGCTAGATATTCATCCTCTATTCCTTCTTCCAGGTCACGTAGAAAGCGTTGCCCACGCTTGTAAGGATAAAAGTAGTCCGGAGGGCTACCTTGCTCATCCCCAGCGACTGACCATTCGAAGCCCTGATCTAAAGGCAGGAATCCCTCGCCACCGAGATGCCATTTGCCGGCGTGGCCCGTGGCATAACCTGCTTCAGCCAATATTTCGGCAAGAGTAACCACGTCGAGCGAGAGTTCCGTTTGATTCGCAACCGGCACAAGCGCCCGGAGTTCAGTTGGTCCACGGTCAGCTGCACCAACGGTGTAGATGCCTGTCCTCGGCGCATACTGCCCAGACAGAAGTGCTGCACGACTGGGTGCACAGTTGGGTGCGTTGGCATACGCGTCGGTAAAACGCATCCCCTGAGTTGCCAGAAAATCTACGTTTGGAGTTTCGTAGTAGCGGCTCCCCTGCACACCAAGGTCCCTCCACCCAAGATCGTCTACATAAATCAGGATGATGTTCGGTGGTGCATCAACGACAGGCGTGGTGCACCCCATGCAGATCAGGATCGGTAGTATGAGCCGCATTTGTTGATTCACGCTAAGCGGGAGACCGGGCTCGAACCGGCGACCCTCAGCTTGGGAAGCTGATGCTCTACCAACTGAGCTACTCCCGCAGGTTGTGAGACTTATTATGCCAATCTTACCTAGTACTTTTCCTCAGGGCCAATGATATACCTAAGATAGAAATTTTGGGACAAAGAAAAAACGGGCGGCCCACTTGGTAATGGACCGCCCGCCTAGTCTTCTAAGTGCAGAACGTCTAATTGACCCTTACTTCATAGGAGTATCCCCCAACCACTTGAGGTGAATCAAATTCGCCTGCAAACACCTCAGCCATATTTTCCTCACCAACTGCAAGCGTTTGTTCTAACGTCCCGACAGGGCTTGCTTGATCTGAATAGAACGTGAAGGTCAGGGTCACCTGCGTACCGGCATCGAGCAACCTATTCGTTACCTGGCCAGTGATCCTAGCGCCTCCATCACCGTACTTAGTAAGACTGAGATTGGAGACATCTACTTCAAGTGCCTCCATCTCACGGACCACCTCACCAGTGCGTTCGGTATCTTCCAAAGCATTTACCGCCTGAGCTAATACGAGGTGTGCTGTCACACTACTCGGATCAAGCTCTATCCAATGATCAGCCGCCTCTGGTACGTCAGCATATGCTGAATCCAGCTGGAGCGAGCGGGCCCAAAGTTCAATGCTATCCCGGTCATAGCGGTTTTTTTCACCGGCCATCCGGAAAGCGTTTGCTGCACGACCGTAGGCGCTACCCTGGTAGAAGCCCACTCCGATTGCATAAAGATCTTCTCCGGAAAGCGTCGGCTCTTGGAGTAGCTGCTCAAAGACCCGGAATCCCTCTTGCTCCGCACCAGTCTGGATAAGCATCGTAGCTAGGTCACGCATTGCTTGTGTATTCGTCGGATCATCTACCAAAAGAGTCCGATAGTCAGCAATGGCCTCCTCATATCGTCCAGCTGCGGCCAAGACCTGAGCTCTTAGTGGCGGAAGTGGTACCGCCTGTTCTCTCCAGCTGGCAACAGTCTCTTCATCTGTCTCGAGGATTATATCTGAGTCAAGGATCGCTAGAGCAGCGTCAATATTCTCGACCGCTTCGTCATACTGACCGAGCTGGGCCTGAATCTGACTCAGCATAATCATGGCCTCTGGGCGTTGCCTATAGATCGCATTCGCATTGACGTATATCTCTGCCGCAGCTTCATAGTCACCAGTATTGACCGATGGAATTGCGGACTGGTACAGCTCTATCCAGACTTCCTCTCGGATCGCCTCGAAATCGAACTGATAAAGTGGTCGCAATTCCTCAGCACGATCGAAATTCGACCCAGCAGCCCGGTAATCCTCAACTCCAAGATTCGCCATGGCTGCAAGCCTATAGGCCAACGGATTCACGCTGTCTTCACGGATTGCAAGCGCTGAGGCAGCCAAAGCTTGTTCGTAAATTGGCCGGGCAGCTTCAACTTCATCTTCTCGACCAGCATTTTCCAAAAACGTCTCAGCCATCCGAGTGTTCTCGGTATTACGTGGGCTATAGCCCTGGTTGACTGCCTCACCTCCTGGCACTCCGCCAGCGGCGCCACCACTTCTAGTCCTCGCTTCTGGGAATCCGGTAGCTGGAGCTCCACCTGAAGCACAGCCCTCCATACCAAGACCAAAAGCCATCACGAGGACAAGTCCGAAACGGATCTTCATCCGAAAATCCTCCATTGGGGTCAAACACATAACTCTACACAGACGGGGTAAATTAGGCGCCCAGAAAAAGTCAGCCAAGACCCTGGGCCTCATATGCCTATAAAATCGACATTTCTCAATGACCTTAGTCGCCAATCGCTTGGTCGATCCGCCTGATCCCTTCTCCCCTTCCAAGCCCAACTAGAATCTTCCCTAGATCTGGACCTTTTTCATTCCCGATGAGCACACGTCGCACGGGGTGAAATAACTCGGCTCCCTTCACACCTGCAGAGGTGCCTGCCTCTCTGATAGCAGTTCCGATCCCCTCTTCTTCCCATCGCTCAAGAGCCTGGAGTTTTTCCCTGACAGCAAGAAGTGTCCTATTAACCTCAGGATCTACCCCGATTTCTTTCCTGAGCAACTCGGCGCGGACTTTGTCCTCAGGGAAGAGAAGCCCGAGATGGTCATTGATATCGTTATAGGTGGAAAGGCGGGTTCGAAGTGTATCTATAACTGCTGACAAATTGTCACCGGTATCTGGAAATCTATCTCTATCAATGAACGGCGTGACATGGCTCACTAATTCCGGAAGGTTCTGCTGCGCAAGATGTTGCTGAGAGACCCACCGGAACTTGTCAGGATCTAGTTGACAGTCACTCCTTCCAACTCTGTCGAGTGACATAGAAGCCGCGAGTTCTTCATTGGAAAGGATCTCCTTTTCTTCCGGATGCGACCAACCCAGTAGCGACACATAGTTCAGGACAGCATCGGCCGGATAGCCCTGTGCTTTCATTTCCTGAACAGACGTTGCTCCTTCACGTTTTGATAATTTCCGGCCGTCTGGGCCTAAGACCGTCGGTAAATGGGCAAAGACCGGACGGCTAGCTCCTAATGCATCGAACAACAGAACCTGTTTTGGAGTATTTGAAAGGTGACCTACACCGCGGATAACGTGGGTGATTTCCATGTCGATATCATCCACAACAACACCGAAGTTATAGGTCACACGGCCGTCAGTTCGACAGATGACAAAATCATCTATGTCATTTATAGGAAATGATATAGACCCGAATACCTCATCTTGTATCGTGACCTCAGGATGGTTCTGAGGGACAGAAAATCGGATGACATGGGGCTCTCCTGCTTTTAAACGAGCATTTCGCTCATCCGGATCTAGGCCACGACAGGCTCCGGAGTACTGATGCGTGACTTCTTCTAAACTGGAATGCTCCTGCCCTTCTCCTTCTGTGCAAAAACAGGGGTAAGCACCTCCGGATTCCATAAGGCTGTCTACCTTCGAGGCATAAAGTTCTGACCGCCCACTTTGTTTGTAGGGTCCATGAGCCCCATCCACATCAGGGCCTTCGTCCCAATCAAGTCCAAGCCAGCGGAGATCTTCGAGGATCGATGCCTCCCCCTCCTCCACATTGCGCTCAATGTCTGTGTCCTCAATCCGCAAGATGAAGACACCACCTGAACTCTTGCTAAAAAGCCAATTAAAAGCTGCCGCTCGGACGTTACCCAAGTGTAGACGACCAGTTGGACTCGGAGCAAAGCGCGTTCTTACACTCATCGGATTAATTGCCTAGGTAGGTCAAAACGCGACTTGCAAGAGCTTTTGAAAACCCTGGAACCCTAGCGATCTCTTCCTTCGTGGCACTCTTTACCCCCTTAAGTGAACCAAATCGACGCAGAAGTACTGTCTGGCGACATGGACCTATGCCTGGAATATCACCAAGCTCGCTTCGTAGAGTCCGCTTAGTTCTGAGTTTTCGGTTGTAGCGAACAGCGAATCGATGCGCCTCGTCGCGAATCCGCTGAAGAATATGTAGAGCGCGGTTTCTCCGGTCGAGTCGCAAGGGCGTCTTTTTACCTGGGGCAAATACCTCCTCTTCCTTCTTTGCTAACGCTATAACCGCTATACCAGTGAGATCGAGGTAAGCAAATGCGTTCTGTGCTGCACTTAGTTGCGGTTTGCCTCCATCAATAACCACTAGGTCAGGGAGTGGAGTGCCCTCATCAAGTCTCCGACGGAAATACCGATAAACCGCCTCCTGCATAGACTGGAAGTCGTCATTCCCCCAATCGCCCTTGATCCGCATGTGGCGATAGTCCGCACGACTCGGTTCCCCGTTCTGGAAAACAACAGCACTCGCTACCGTTTCCTTACCTTGCATATGTGAGACATCGAAGCAGATCATAAGTCGGGGGACAACTTTCAAGTCAAGCTCATCCTGAAGGCTGAAAAGTGCGTCTTCTGCACGATTATCAGCGTACGCGAGGGCTATTACTTGGTCTTCTAGAACCTGGCGTGCATTGACCTCTGCAAGTTCAGAGAGGCGAAGCTTCTCACCACGCTTGGGGATGGTCAAACGCACTCTATATCCCGCAGCTTCCGTGAGAATTTCTTCTAAAAGATCTTGATCTGAAAAAGAATTCGGCAATAGAATAGTCCTAGGGAGATCAGCCATCCCCTCGTCTCCGCTGCCCAGATAATGTCGAGATACCAACGAGCTCAGAAGATCCTGATTTTTTTCATTCAGAATTTCACCAAATCGCTGAGTCACTCGGCTGAGCAGTAGACCTGAACGCACCTTTAACACGACTCCGGCAGCAAGTTTGTCATCTCTGGCCAAGCCCACGATATCGATGTTTCCACCCTGGGTGCGGTGAACTCTCTGTTCCCGTGCGATGACATCGAGACCTGCAATTACGTCTCTCATCTTCGCGGCAAGTTCAAAATCAAGTCCGTCTGACGCCTCCATCATTCGGACCTCGATTTGAGACCTGACTTCTTCGGTATCCCCTTCCAGGATGTGCAGGATATCATCAATCATACCTCTGTATTCTGACTCAGTCTGCAAACCAACACATGGGGCCTTACAACGCTGAATATGGTAGTCTAAGCAAGGCCGATCAGGGCTGTCCTTAGGAAGCCTGTACCGGCACGACCGGACCGTGTGCAGGCGATTAACGACTTCGAGCGCCTGCCTCATTTGGTTCACAGACGTATAGGGTCCGAAATAACGGGACCCATCGTTTACAATCCTCCGAGTCACGTAAACCCGTGGAAATGGCTCTTTTACGGTAACCTTGATATACGGGTACTTCTTATCGTCTCGGAGAAGAATATTGAAGCGGGGCTGATGTTCCTTAATGAGATTCGCTTCAAGTATCAGCGCCTCCGCCTCACTACCTACGATGATACTATCAACGGAATCTATGAGCCGGACCATATTTTGGTTCTTAGGACTCAAGCCTCCCGGCGATCGGAAGTAGCTTCGTACCCGGCTCCCTAGCTTTTTTGCCTTTCCTACATAGAGGACACCTCCTTCCAGATCCCTGAAGAGATAAACTCCAGGTTTCATGGCAAGAGTTCGGAGAACTTCGCTATCGACGGACACGATCGGAAAGTTTTTCACCTAGGAAAGCTGCTGTAGCTACATAGACTAGGCCGGCAGGAATAAGGATTGCCAAACCAAGCACAATCGGATGTGCCATAGGTAGGTTCAGCTGAAGGAGAACCCCTGAACCTACAGCTAATGTCGCGGCTAACATTACACGGAGCACTGCAGAAGAACCCGGTCCATGCGCCCCTATCATGACACGCAGTGAGCGGCGAAGAAGAACATATTCGAGCCAAGCTCCCGCGGAAGCTCCAAGGGCAAGTCCAGCTGCTCCCAGACGAAGCTGCGCAAACCCTAAGTCATCTAGGGGAATCATGAGCAAAAGACCAATCACGATCGATACAACAATACGGATGTATGCGATCTTGGCTGGAGTCTTTGTGTCTCGCAAAGCATAGAAAGCTGATGACAACACACGAGAACTAGCTGAAGCAGGCAACCCGATGGCATAAGCGCCTAGCACACCCCATGTAACAAGAGTCTCAACCGAACCGAATGCTCCAGTCTGAAATACTGCAGCCACAACAACATCTCCTAACACTAGATACACTGCAGCTGAGGGTATTACGAAGAAGGACACCCTTCTCAACGCGGTGGAAACTCGAGACGCTAGGACTTGTTCTTCTTCCACTCGCATGCGTGACAGTTCTGGTAGTTCTGAAGCTGCAACACTGATCCCGAAAAGGGAGATCGGGAGCATATAGAAGGCCTGAGCATACCCCAGTACAGCCACGGCTCCATCAACTAGCAGCGCAGCTAAGAATAGATCGAGCCAACCACTCAGATTGATGACGCCACGAGCCGTCACAACGGGGATAAAATTTTGGATCGCCTCCTTAAGTCCTTCAACGTGGCGACCCACTGAGATGCGCAGACCAGTCCGATATTTCAGAACGAACGGTACCTGAAACATGAGTTGGAGTGCACCGCCTACTAATGCACCCCAACCAAGGGCCACCACTAAGTCCCTCTCACCCAGGTCGAGGTACATAAAGCCACCCACCATCGCGGCTATCATTGAAACATTCCAAAGAACTGGCGCGACATAGGAGATGAAGAAACGGCGGTGACTATTGAGAATTGTCAGGGCCCATGCGGATATGACAAGCACGCCAGTCATTGGGAATAGAATCCTCACCAACGTTATGGTGATCGCCTGCTTGTCTGGAGACCATCTAAAAAACAAGACTTCTACGAGCAACGGAGCCACGAGAATTCCTAACAGAGCGAGTCCCCCGCCAACTACCGTCAGAATCCCTAAGGCCGCACCTGCTAGATGTCCTGCCTTCTCTTCTTCTCCCTTTTCGAGGTACTCTGCATAAATTGGGATAAGTGAAGCTGATAGTGTGCCTTCACCCAGAAGATTTTGAATGACATTTGGGAGCCGCAGGGCTGCTCTCCATGCATCTGCAAAATCACTGCTGCCAAAGTAGTGTGCAAAAACTCGATCCCGGATGAAGCCTGCTAACCGGCTCAAGAAAATTCCTGCTCCAACACTGGTAGCTGCACTCACCCCGGAGCTGTTCTTATGTCCTGCAACTCCAGGGGGTGTCTGCACTTTACAGGAACCGGTAGAGGAAGTGACTCTCCTGATTGAGTCGACTAATATCTCCCTTGAAAGACCTTCCCTCACTTTCCAGACATACAATCCTCTGGGTTGTGATTAGGTGCTTGGACATACGTTGAGATTAGGCATTGAAATACAGACCATATAACAAGACATAATTGTGCAAATCCTCATATGCTCACCTCGAAGCTGTTATATAACTCTTCAAGAAATGCGCCACCGTATCTAGTGAGAAAATAGAAAGGGTTCTGAACTCGCTCCGCAGGCTTGCCATCAGGATAAAGATGCAATTGTGCTTTCTCTAGTTGGTTCAACTCGATCTGGTTCTCACGTTTGATAGCCTGGAGGATTTTGCGCTCTAGTTCCTCTAGTGCTGAAAAAGCCTGACTACGCACCTGAGTTGCACCAGCATTAAGCGTAGGGTCGATTGAATTAACCGCTTGCCCTAGTTCCTCTGCACACTTGGCGACTGACTCCCGAAAACCCTGTATAGCCTGTCCTACTTCCTGCGGTACACCTTCGCGCGCGACTTCACTCGCAACTTCGTGGAAAGGTCTCTGAAGGAACTCCAGTGACAGTTCAAATTTGTCCAGTATCTTACGTATCTTTCTCTCCACCAAGGTGACACTACATCGGGGGTAAACGATGGGCATCTCAAGTCCATGAGCCCGGAAATAGTCACCGAGTTGAGCGAAGTAGGCTATCTCTCCCGGTCCTCCGACGTAGGACAGCGTGGGGAACACGCTACTCTCTACTACGGGGCGTGAGAGTACATTAGGGCTAAGAACGAGATGATCTTCTGCTTGGTGCTCCCTCACATCCCTAAGTGTCACATGCACACCTGATGTGCGAAGTCTAAATCCATCGCCCTCCCGGTATAACCGTTCGCGTCCGGTTGATCCTTCCAAGAAGAGATTCACGCCACCCTCTAGTACCGGCACCTGCTGTGCATAGCCTGCCGAGGAGAGTCTCTCGCTAGTCCTTCTTAGAATTGCCTCCAATTCCTCAGATCGCCCTAATTCCTCGAGCAACATCTGGCTCGAATGGGCTTTTACCTTGGGGTGTGCAGCGTCAGTGAAGAAAATACCGAAACGTCCTAACAGCTCCTGGAGAAGGAGATGAAAGCCATCTGCCAGGGTTTTGTCAGGCCTAAGGGAGCCTAGAATTAACTTGATATAACCTGGGCTAAACTCATTTTCTGGAAGGAGTTGTATAAATTTATCAATTTGATATTGTGCAGCTGGGCCAACTTGAATCCTGTGGATTGCCGGATTAGCCTCAGGGCATGACTTTTCGAGCTCAATCCGATGAAGCTTGTTATCAGCGCCAATAATTTCAGTATGGTTGGCTTCATCCCAATCATGATCCTCAGATGCCACCCAAAATAATGGGATCACCGGCTTTCCAAGCCTCTCTTCTAGTACACCAGCAAGTCGCGCTGCCGTCAACGCTTTATAGATGTTATAAAGAGGGCCTCCCAGTAACCCTGGTTGTTGGCCGGTAGTCACCATGTAACCACCCTCTTCCACAAAAGCTTCGAGCCGAGTCTCATCCGCTCCAGGAGGTACCAGCACAGCCTGGGCTGCCAGTTCACGTTCGGCGCGCCCAAAACGGCCATCCACTTCCGATGCTTTCGAGCGGAAGTCTTCCAAGGAGGAGAAACTCTTCCCGAAAAACTCAGCGACCTGCTCTTTCCCAGCTAAGTAGTCCCTGACGAGGGGTGGCCCCTTCGGATATCCGACAATGAATTCCATTTCTTTGCGGTTATTCGCTAGTGAAGTGATGCTAAGAACGATATGGGCATGGTTCTGCTATCCTTTGTGATATGGTTCACCACGCAGAATTGTCCCTGCGCGGTAGAGTTGCTCGGTCAAGACGAGCCGAGCAATCTGATGTGGCAAGGTCATGGGTGATAACGATAGTCTTTTCTGGGCTCGAGCTAGAACTCCTTCCCCAAGGCCATAGGCGCCACCAATTATAAAAGCCACACCTGCCGAGGCCGTCAAAGCTCGGCGTTCCAAGTACTTCGCGAGTTCTCTCGAATTCATGGCCATACCTGACCGAGTTAAAGCTACGACCTCCAGTTCTTTTGGGATTCGGGCAAGAAGCCTTGTCGATTCTGTCTTCAATACTAGCTGTGGATTAGCTGACGTGCCCCGAGCACCAGAAGAGACTTCCTCAATACCTAGTTTCCAGTAACGCGCGGCACGTTCCTCGTACTCAGCGACACTCTGTGCGACCGAACCCTTGACCTTCCCCACTGCCAGAATTTGAACTTTCATGCAGTTGTACCTACCAACCTGTCTAATTCACGCTCGATTTCTTGTCGACCAGACTCCCATTGTACTCGCTCTACCAATACCCGCACTTCTCCAAGCATATCATTATACTGAGCCAACTTAACCGCGTCTTTTTCAGTCACGGCTATAGTCCGCTCGCAAGCAACACGGCGAATTTTCGCTATGTCGTCTACTTGGTAATCGTGATGATCCGGGAAAGACATTAACTCCACGGATCCCTTTACCATGTTACTGATACTCTGGCTGAACTCTATCGGTCGAGCTACCGCAGCGATGGCGAGGACATTGCGATCCGGAGGAGTGACCGGGGACCCTCTAAGGTCTTGCCACGCATCCGGGGCCAAATGAATGATCGCGGTTAGGGCCCCAGGAGCGATTGCCTCCGCCTGAGCTATGACCCGCTCAGCAACTTGACGAGAAGCTGTTCGACGCGTCACTAAAACTGCATCAGCCCGCTTTAGTGACCGGATTGGCTCTCGATATGGTCCACTAGGGAGTAAGTAGCCAGGAAAAGTATCTTCAGCAGACAATAGGACGATGTCAAAGTCTCGAGCGATCCTCCGATGCTGGAATCCGTCGTCCAAAACCACAACATCGGCACCATCTAGACCAGCAAGTCTCGCTGCTTCTAAACGGTCTGGGTCGGCCACTATAGGCGTACCAGGATTCCATTTCTTGTGTAGAATGAGTTCGTCTTTTCCGTAACCCCGACTCACGATTGCCGACCTTAGATCCCTAGCTTCCAGCGCTCGGGCAACCCAAGCCGAGATTGGGGTTTTACCGGTCCCCCCTATTGCAAGATTACCAACTGAAACCACCTTCACTCCCGGAACCTTCTGACCACCGACGCGGTCATAGTGGGAGTTCCGGATAGCCATCAAAACGCTGTAGATAGACGTTATCGGATAGCCGAGCACCATCAGTGCGCCACTAAGCATACCACCTTCCCCGGCCCGCCAACGATGCAAGAGTTTCGCATCATGAAAAATCATATGCGCTTCACATCTTGGTGCCTGTGGTGAACTAGGGTCTGGGATGAAGATCCGAGGATTTGATTGCTTAACGCTGTTGTGGCGGCATTCAATTCTTCCTCAATGTCTGCAGCTATGAGTTCCAGCTCATCTCGGGTAGCATTCTTCCCTACGAATCGAGGAGAGTGATACCGGAGTCGCACAGTTGAGGATGGCCTCGGGATAAGGAATTTGTCCCAACTCCTCAAGTGCCACCCAGATGAAGCGGTCACAGAAATCGGCACTACGGGTAGGTGTCCGATCTGGGCAACCAGCAGTGATCCTGCCTTAAAAACACCTGTCGGACCCCTCGGGCCATCAGGAGTTAGTGCAATATCCTGCCCGGACTGTGCAGCCCGGACCAAACCCCTCAGACCCTTTGTCCCTCCGCGTGTGAACGATCCTCGAACTGCATGAAATCCATGGTGTCGAATTATCTGAGTGACGTACTCTCCATCCCTATGCTCGCTCGTAAGCACAACGATTCCTTCCTGCCGATGATAATGTATGAGTGGCAGAAGTCCTCCGTGCCAAAAAACGAATAAGATCGGAGTACCTGAATTCCGGAATTGTTGATAGTTCTCAGCTCCAATCCTCTCCAGTCGGGTGAACGTAAGCAGAAAACGAACTAGGCCGGCTCCCACCAAACCGGCAAGTCCAAACTTTAACCGGCTCATTTCTTCGGCCCGAGAAGAGAAACGGCGAGATTAGCTACGCGTTCCGCTGAGCCTGCTGACCCAAGAAGAGAAGTCACTCTTGGCAGTTCAGAAATCTGTCTCCTGTACTCAGAACTCGTATTATCCAGAAGAGGGATGAGATGTTTGGCAATCTTCTGGGGACGCGCATTCCCTTGAATGAATTCCGGAACAATGGAGTCTCCCACTATGAGATTAACGAGTGAGATGTATTTCACTCGAAGCATTCTCTTCACAATCGCCCAAGAAAATGAGGATGTTTTATAGGCAACGACAAAAGGCATCCCTTCTAAAGCTGCTTCAAGGGTCGCGGTACCGGATTTCACTAGCCCTGCTCTAGCGTGTCGGAGAAGTCCCCTGGTGTCTTCGACCACCGGGATGCACAAATCCTCAAACAAGGTGTCGTTCAGCCATTCCGCTTTTGAGATAACAGGCTGCACATGAGGGCAACTTGCGGTCACCATTTCAGCTACATCCACAAACAACTGAAGGTGTTGTTTGATCTCCTGTTCTCGTGAACCTGGGAGAATTGCGAGGATCGGATGATCAGGGTCCAGATCAAAGCGTGTATGGAAGTCATTTCTGCTTGAAACGATATCAGGACGATCCAGCAGTGGATTTCCGACGAAAGTAACGTCGGCACCCACATCAGCCAGGGCATCTACTTCGAATGGAAAAATAACTGCAATGTGATCAGTGACCTTAGCTAATTTTTCTGCTCGGCTAGCTCTAGATGCCCAAATTTTTGGTGGGATATAATAGAGGACAGGTCGCCCGAACGCTGACGCTATTCTAGCAATCCGCATGTTGAACCCCGGAAAATCTACTAATACGACTAGATCTGCATCTAAGAGTAATCCATGAATTCGCCGCTCAAGTTCACGAAAAAACTCTAACCTCTTAACGACCTCTCCAAATCCCATAACTGCAAGTTCTTCCAGCCCCGCGAGAGTACGAACTCCCGCAGCTTGCATCTGGGGTCCGCCTAATCCAACAAACCGTGCACTAGGAAGCTTACACTTAAGTGCTTTTACAACATCTGCGGCATATCGATCCCCGGACGGATCCCCTGCGACCACAAGGACTTCGGTCACGCTAGCTACCGCCTTCCTAGAACTGGTTGGGGCTATGGTCGGCCACAGTTAACTAGAACCGCCAGCCGAGATACCAAATCACCGTTGCAGTAAGGATTAGGAGCGCAATTAGTCTCGCGGGATGCATCCCCTTCCGACTATCAATCCAATTCTTCTTGCGCCTAAGGCGCATGCGGATCAAAGACATCCCTACGTCGTGACTCCCCGTTCACTGTCCTGGATGAACTTGATCAAGTGGCCAACTTCTGGAACCTGATCCGGCTCTAGTGCGGCTTTTTGAACTGCTTCAGAGATGGTTTTGTCTGAGTGAAATATTTCCCGGTAAGCTTGCTTTAGCGCCCGTCTTACATCCAGTGAAAATCCTCGTCTTTCGAGACCCACTGAGTTTAACCCATAAAGCTTTGGAGGGCTCCCCGCCGCACGGCAGTAAGGTGGTATATCCTTAGTGATTCTAGATCCGCCTCCCACAAACGCATGAGCCCCAATCCGTACAAATTGGTGAATCGGTGTCATCCCTCCCACAATAACCCAATCCTGGATGGTAACATGGCCCGCCATGTTTACCGCGTTCGCTAAGATCACATGGTTTCCCAACTCACAGTCATGAGCCACATGAGTATACGCCATGATCAGGCAATCACTACCTATCCCGGTTCTGCCTGAAGCTCGAGTGCCTCGATTAAGAGTTGCAAACTCTCGAATAACAGTGCGGTCGCCAACCTCGAGTAATGATTCTTCACCCTTGTACTTTAAGTCTTGAGGGTCCGTCCCAAGAACTGCTCCATTTGCTATGAGACAATCTTCTCCAACCAGGGTATCCCGCTCGATTAGCACTCGTGGGCCAATATTAGTCCCCCCTCCGACTTGAACCCTGGGACCAATGATAGCCCAGGGGCCAACCACAACACCGGCATCGAGCTCCGCCTGAGAATCGACTATCGCCGTAGGATGGATGCAGGTATCTCCCCTCGCCCCAATAACCGGTCCACTCATCTATCGACAATCGTTGCCATCATTTCCGCTTCAGCGACGAGCGTGCCTTCGACAAAGCCTTGACCCTTCAGTTTACAAACCTGTCTTCGGAACTGCAGAAGCTCTAACTCAAAAACGATTGTATCACCCGGAGTCACTGGTTTCCTCCACTTCACCCGATCAAGAGACATAAAGTAGACCACTTTGTCCTCATGTTTCTCAACCTCTTCCATGAGTAGCAGCCCCCCGACCTGTGCCATCGCCTCGATGATGAGAACACCTGGCATGACTGGATGTCCAGGATAATGGCCTTGAAAGAACGGCTCATTGATCGTGACATTCTTGATTCCAACTATGCGCTTGCCTGCCTCGTATTCCGTAATCCTGTCTACCAGAAGCATCGGATATCTGTGCGGTAGGTACTGCATGATCTTGGCTGTATCGACGATAGCCTCCCTGTTGGTGTCCCTCACATGAGCCTGAAGCGCTTTTGCGAGTTCAATATTGCCAGCGTGACTCGGACGTTCAGCCACAATGCGTGCTTCTATCCGTGCACCTAAGAGTGCCAGATCCCCAATTAGATCCCCGACCTTGTGCCGCAAGAACTCATTTGGGAATCGGAGCTCCACACCCATTACACCATCCTGGTCCAGAACCACAGTGTTGTCGAGTGAAGCTCCCAATGCCAACCCTCGATTGTGTAATTTTTCCTCGTCCTTCTTGAAGCCAAATGTGCGCGCAGAAGCAAGTTCAGTCTCAAAACTCTCTACATCGATGTTGAATTCTCCGGACTGCCGGCCAATCGCAGAATGATCGAAGTCGATTGATGCCACAACCGTAAGTCCCCTGTTCATGACCGCCGAATATGACTGGCCACCTCCACCTGTGGTCGTGACTCTCGTCTTAACGCGAACAACTCTCGGTTTTGCCTCTTGCGACTTAAGCCCGACATCTCTTAACGCGTGAACATAGTCTTGGAACGATCCGTCCCGAATTGGGACCTCCTGACCATCAAGATCAATAATCGCGTTGTCAACTTGAGCTGCAGCTAGGGCGGCCATCACATGCTCAACAGTATTTACCTGGGCATCCCCATTAGCCAGAGAAGTCCCCAGCTCAGTTCCTACAACATGGCTGAGTGTTGCTGGAATCTCTGGACAACTATCTAGGTCTAGTCGACGGAAAAGAATGCCTGTACTTACGTTACCAGGACGAAGCGTGATTGTGGCAGATTCTCCAGAGTGAATACCCGTTCCAGCTAAACTCACGTCTTTCCTGATAGTTCGTTGTCTTGGTTCTGTCATAACGGCCTAAAGTTAATCACGAGGTTATTCTCAAACTAAGACTCCACCTCAACTTCACCGTCCAAGAGGTTGGCTAACTTCTCTTCTAACATCCCAATGCGTTCTACTAAGGATGGAAGCCGACTGAGGTTGGCCTGCTTTTTGAGCTGCTCTCTGTGTTCACGAGCAGGGTGTCCTGATACGGTTTGTCCGCCAGGCACATCACGCATGAGTTTAGTGGCTATCGCGAGCCGTGCTCCATCTCCGATATCCAAGTGATCACTTACGCCCACCTGCCCTCCCATCCACACGTCTTTCCCTATCCGAGTTGAGCCAGCAACACCAACCAGGGCAGCAAATAGAGAACCCGCACCTACTTTCACATTATGCGCTAGGTGCACAAGGTTGTCCGTCTTACTACCACGCCCGACAACGGTGTCACCTAAGGATCCTCTGTCTATCGTTGCATTGGCACCAATTTCTACATCATCTTCGATGACGCAGCGACCTACCTGAGGGATTTTTAAGTGCACGTCATCAACCAGTGTAAAACCGAACCCGTCAGAGCCCAGGCGAACTCCAGAATGCACGACAACTCTATCTCCTATCACCGTTTTTTCGTACATGACTACCTGGGGGTGCAGGAGACATTCCTTTCCTAATGACGAACCCCTGCCAATCACACAATGAGAGCCGATTCTGCACCCATCACCTATCTGCGCATCATCTTCTATAACAGCGTACGGGCCCACTGATACCCCATTACCCAATTCTACCCCCAGACCAATAACAGCAGTTGGATGAACACGAGCGCTATGTGGTTGAGGAGGATGAAAGCCTTTGAGTAATGTCCTCAAGGCCTGATAAGGTTCTTCAACAATTATGCGGGGTGCGTGCGAGGGTACATAAATTTCTAGGTCAGAACTAACCAGAAACGAGCTAGCTCGGGAGCCTGGGGCATAGCGGGCGTAGCGCTTCCTCGCCAAAAATGCCATCTGGCCTGTTTCCGCCTCATCGACGGGACCAATCCCAGATACCCTTAACCCCCCATCACCCTCGAGCCTACCTCCCACAAGTTCCGCAATCTCTTTCATTGTCAGTCCAGCTGACTGAGGATTTCGTCTTCTATTCTCACTCATAACTCAGGCCTACTCTCTGGTTAGGTAATCCATAAATTGAACTGTGTTTAAAACTGGGAAGGGCCCACAGCGCTAGAGTCGCGCTGTGGGCCCTTTCCACTATGTCTGACCGCCGTTTTAAGTACTCTATTTGCCCCCTGGATTTGCACCTGAGCCAGATTCCAGTCGGGATATAACCTCTTGCGTGAGGTCCAGGGCCGGGTCTGCTGATATAATTGAACCGGCACCTGCATCCAGAATAAGGGAATAATTTCCCTCCTCTCGGATTGCCTCAATCACAGCGGTAACCTCTTCCATGATCGGTTGTATAAGTTCTGCTTGCCGTTGCTGGAGCGCAGCCTGCATTTGTTGAGCACGCTGTTCGGCCTCTACCAACCTCTGTTGCAGTTGTGCTTCACGATTGGCCTTGGCCTCAGGAGACAGAGTCAAGGATTGCTGCTGCAGTTGTTGCTGCATATTCTGCAATTCTATCTGAATACGCTGCATCTCTTCTTCTGCAGCTTGTCCTTCTTGCTCAAGCTGCGCTTGGGCCTCGGCTGTACCTGGATGTGCCGCCAAGATCTCTTGAGATTGGATATAACCAACCTTAAGGGCCTGAGCTTCCAAGGACCCTGCAGTTGCCATGAAGACCACAGTGAGAAGAGGTATCAAGGTGCGTCGCATTTCAATTAACTCCTCTGGTATTGCACTCATACTCTGAAGATCTAGAGACCTTGCCCCAAGCGGAAGTGAAGCTGCCATCCGGGCTCTGGCTTGTCGAACCCGTACGCGTAGTCTAGCCCAATTGGTCCGAACGGGGTAACCACCTGAAGAGCGATACCCGCACCTCGGAAGAGACGTGTCGGATCAATATCACTGGGTTCCCTCCAAACGTTACCTGCATCATAAAATAAGGAGGCTCCGAACTGATCACTCATCCGCAGAGCATACTCTGCAGTGAAACTGAAGAATGCGTCACCTAAACGCTCGATCTCCATGATTCCGCCTGCCCTGCCTTCCGGGACAAACCCCTGTGGGGTAATGGATGTCTCATCGTACCCACGAAGATTTTGACCGAACTGTACTCCACCCATCCAGAAACGGTCGAAGGGGAATGCACCTGCGTCTCCAAAGACCGATCCAGCACGGAGTGTCAGGCCCAAGGCAAAACGAGGCCCTTGGGGCTGACTGTCACCATCCGCCATCCTCCCTACGGGGAGCCACCAGTTTGCTTCTGTAAGGATCTTTGTGAAATCCCCATTCCCCCCTAATAGTCCCCCGTTGAATTCCACAACCACGTTTTGCCGAGACCCAACCGTCGGAAAGAGCGGATGATCCAAAGTCTGGCGCGTGAGAGTTAGTGAGAGTTGGCTCTGTAATCCCGGCGGACGACCAAAGAGGGAGGTGTCTTCCACGTCACTGAACAATTCATACTTAGTTCGGGAGATGCTATACCCTAGAAAAACACGACTTACACGCGAATTCGGCCACGGGAACCCAACTCGAGTTGATGCACCAAGACGAGATCTTCGCCCAGTTGAAAACTGGAAAAAACGGTCCCGTGAATTGAACAGGGACAATGATCCTGACAGCAAAGACTGGAAAAGTGCAGGATCGGTGTAGCTCGCCTCGAAACTGTTAAGGTATCGCCCGAAGTCCCAACGGAGGCTACCTGATTTTGCCTGACCAAACAGGTTTGGTTGCTGGTATCCGATGAACCCTGAGAGCCCGTATCCTCCACCCATAGATGTACCAAAATTGATTGAACCGGTCTGCTTCTCGACCACATTGAAAGTGATATCTACATCACCATCTTCGTTAGGCTGAATATCTGGAAACGGCATGGGAGCTTCAAAGAAGCCCAGAGATGAAATGTTTTGATAGCTTCGGAGTACACGATTCTGACTATAAACATCTCCAGGGAGAACAAAGATCTGGTTTCTGATAACCCACTCGTAGGTGTATTCGTTGCCTATGATCGCGATACGGTTTACCAACGCTGGAGTCCCTTCAACCACTTCCCAGACGGCGTCCACAATTGGACTTTCACCGTTCGCGCCAGGCTTTCTATCAATCACCGGATTGATTCGTATATACAGATAGCCCTCATTCCGATACTGCTCTTCAGCCGTGAGCATCGCTTCGTTGAACTTAGCAGCATCGAAGACTTGGCCGCCGGCTGCTTCTGAAGCTCCTCCGCCAAATCCAAGGCTACTGAGGATACCACCCCCTGATTCCCTGAAAAGCACTTCCAGTTCCTCAGTCGTGAATTGTGTATTCCCATTCACACTGAATGACCCCAGCCGGTACTGCTCACCTTCATCGACTTGGACCCGCAAGATTGATTTTCCAGTGTTTGGATCAACGATTACCGTATCAGAAATAACCTGAAAATCGAGATATCCCCGAGATCCGTAGAACTGTGGGAGATTTTCTTCAAGGTCTATCTGAAGCCTTGATGCTTCAAAGCCACCAGAACGGAACCACCAAAAACCTTCGGATTTCGTTGACATTGCTCCATGCAATTCATCCTCGGGGATCCCCTCGTTACCGCTAAATTCTACACGCGACACGGTGACTCGTTGCCCTTCAATAACATCTAGTATCAGATCAATCTCATTAAGTACACCAGCAACGGGGACCAGCCGTTCCTCAATCTGAGCAAACGGAATTCCCTTACTTGACAATTCTTGACGGACATAAGCTTTCGCGTCCAGAATTCTCTGCCGATTTACTGGGAAGCCTGGCTCAAGATTTGTAGTATCTCGAACTTGACGGGCTGAAATACTTTCGAGGCCATTGATCTGGACCGAACGAACACGGGGATATTCTTCAACCTGGACTACAAGTTCGACCGGTGAGGTGCCTCTTGCACGAACAACAATATTACTAAATTGACCAGTCGCGTGTAACGCTTTGATGCCGCGTTGGATGTCCCTGTAAGTGATCTCTGAACCAGCTTGAATACCGAATATAGCAGAGACGCTTTGGTCTTGGATACGCTGAGAGGCGCCTTCAACTATTACAGTGTCGACCAAAACGATGCCTTGCTGTCCCTGCCATGCAGACAGCCTCTCAGGGGAAGCGGCAAGTACAACCGTGAAGAAGGCCGCCGCTACTGCGGTGGCCTTCACAAGAGCAAGTAGACTTCTAAGGCTTTGTCGGATCACGTCTTAGTTGCAGGCTCCGCTCGGAGCATGAGTCCCACCCCTGAAGGGTCTATGTCTACTTCAATTTCATCACCCGCACTGAATTCGGCCATAAGAATCTTTTCCGAAAGCGCATCCTCTAGGAAACGCTGTATCGCTCGTTTCAGCGGACGCGCCCCGAATTTCTCGTCATACCCTTCCTCTACTAGAAATTGAACCGCTGCTTCACTTAGGGTTAGCGTCATATCCTCTTCCGCTAGGCGACCCCGTACATCAGCGAGGAGTATGTTAACGATTTGGGCAATCTCGTCTTTCGAGAGTGGGTGGAACACAATTGTGTCATCTACCCGATTCAAAAATTCCGGATTAAAAGCCCGCTCGATCTCCCTCTGAACTTTATCCTTTATTATCTCGTAGCTTGATTTTGCATCACCTGTCTGGAAGCCAAGTCCTCGTCCTTTTGAAATATCTCGTGCCCCAAGATTCGATGTCATTATGAGCACAGTGTTCTTAAAGTCGATCACACGGCCGTAATTGTCTGTCAAATGGCCTTCGTCAAGTACCTGTAACAAGATGTTGAATACGTCTGGATGCGCCTTTTCAATTTCGTCTAGCAGCACTACTGAGTACGGCCGTCTGCGAACGGCCTTGGTGAGTGCGCCAGAGTCCTCGTAGCCCACATATCCCGGAGGTGCTCCGATCAGGCGTGAAACAGAAAACTTCTCCATGTATTCACTCATGTCGACCCGAATCAGAGCTTCAGAATCCGCAAACAGGAATTCCGCGAGTGCGCGTCCAAGCTCTGTCTTTCCTACTCCTGTCGGTCCTGAAAAAATAAAAGATCCGATCGGCCTTCGGGGATCCTTGAGCCCTGCACGACTCCGGCGAATCGCTCGACTAACAGCTTCAATCGCATCTTGTTGGCCGACAATTCTCTTGTGAAGCTCATCTTCCATATGGACTAGTCGATCTAGTTCTGTCTGGCGAATCCTCGTTACGGGGATTCCAGTCCACCGACTAACAATAAAAGCTACATCATCAGGAGAAATTTCTGGCCGGTGTTGCTTTCTTTCCTCTTCCCATTCTTCCTGCCTCGCTCGAATCAGCTTACTAAATTCTCGTTCCTCATCACGAAGCTCAGCAGCTCGTTCGAAATCCTGATCACCAATCGCTGTTTCCTTTTTTTGTCCAATCTCAGCAAGTTGGTCCTTGAGCCCTTCAACCTCAGGTGGAGGGACCTGGCTGGCGATCCGGGCACGGGCACCTGCTTCATCGATGACATCAATTGCCTTATCGGGAAGGAAACGATCCGTGATGTAACGGTCAGCAAGCTTAGCTGCATGTTCAAGTGTATCATCAGGAATCACAATGCGATGATGATCCTCGTAGTGACCCCGCAGGCCCCGGAGTATCTCAACTGTCTCCTCAACTACAGGGGGATCCACAATCACCGGCTGGAAACGCCGTTCTAGTGCCCCATCCTTTTCAATGTATTTCCTATATTCGTTTAGGGTTGAAGCTCCGATGCATTGGAGTTCACCCCGGGCAAGTGCAGGCTTAAGCATATTAGATGCATCAATAGCTCCTTCAGCCGCTCCCGCACCAACTAGAGTATGCATCTCATCGATAAATAGAATTACCGTTTGATCCTGTTGGATCTCCGTCATTACTGCCTTCAACCGCTCTTCGAATTGGCCACGATATTTGGTGCCCGCAATTACTGCGGCCATGTCCAGCGCAAGGACCCTGTAATCCTTAAGTACGTCTGTAACTTCACCACTCGCAACTAGTTGTGAGAGACCCTCGACAATGGCGGTTTTACCCACTCCCGGCTCTCCAATTAAAACAGGATTGTTCTTCTTCCTCCGACAAAGGATCTCAATAGCTCTTTCCATTTCAGCCTCGCGGCCAATGGTTGGATCAAGTTTATTCTTGCGAGCCAGTTCAGTAAGATCTCTGCAAAAATGATCAAGAGCAGGAGTCTTGGATTTCTTATCATCTGGCCCAGAAGATGCAGCACTTCCCCCACCGCCGATCCCTGCCGGCTCAGATATCTCTGGATCTGAAGACCCTAGTACCTTCAGAGTTTCTCCTCGAGCTTCTTCGAGCGTTACGCCAAGCGAGTTCAGGACTTGAGCTGCAATACCTTTCTCTTCTCGCAGAAGACCCAGCAGAAGATGCTCAGTCCCCACGTATGAGTGGTTGAAATCCCGAGCCTCGGACATCGCGAACTCAAGAACCTTCTTCGCGCGAGAAGTATAGGGAAGTTCTCCAAGCGCTATTGTCGCCTTTCCCTTCCGGACTGACTCTTCTACACGTTCGTGAATCTGCTCAAGGTCAACGTTGAGAGTAATGAGCACTGCCGATGCTACACCATCACCTTCACGGATCAAGCCGAGCAGAATGTGCTCAGTTCCAACATAATCGTGCTGCAAGCGGATTGCTTCTTCGCGAGCCATCGCCAAAACTTTTCGGACCCGGTCAGTGAAGTTGTAGTTCATCGTAAATCAGGATTGTTTAGTCTGAGCATTCTAGTTATACCATCACGAATTCGTTATCACATCACCTTCTGAGCTGAGGATCCGTCTCACATATGCGGCCCGATGAGAGTCTCTTTCCTCTGATCCTAAATCTTTCCCTACAGCCTGCTCTAAGTGGGCAGACTGCGTAAATATCATCATTTTGTTTAGAGTGTATACACGGAGCCCCGGGAGTAGTTTCAGACTCAATCCAAGACGCACCCCTGACAATAAATTCATCAGTTCTTCAAAGGACAGGGCTCTGGCATAACGCAATAGGCCGTAAGCCCTCCATATCTTGTCCTCGGTCACGCCCCGTGCGTCTCTCAAAAGCACCTGTCTGGCCTGCATTTCATACTGGATCACCTGTCTGACAATTTTGTCGAGGTGATCAACTAGATCCTCCTCGCTCTTCCCCAGGGTAGTTTGGTTCGAAACCTGAAAAAAGTTACCGACAACGTCCGAGCCCTCACCGTAGAGGCCCCTAAAAGTCAAGCCAACTTGAGTTAAGCCCTGCAGCACTTTCCCAATCTCCTTGGTAAGCACAAGACCCGGCAAGTGCATGAAGACCGAAGCTCGGAGTCCCGAACCTACATTGGTCGGACAACTCGTGAGAAACCCAAATTCATGGTGAAATGCGTAAGGAAGCTCTTGACCCAATTCTTCATCAAGGGAATCTACAATTTCCCAGGACTCCTGAATTCGGAGCCCTGAAAGCAGGCTCTGTACTCGAAGATGATCCTCCTCATTGACCATCACGCTAAGAGGGTCACGGTGTGAAAAATGAACAGCTGTCCCGGCTGGTAGATCACCTTCAGTTTTTCCAATCAGATCGCTGGTCACCAATCGTCGCTCCAGGAGAATACGTCTGGCCCTGGGGCCTAAATCCTTCATTTCAAGTAATGTGCCCTTCATCAAGCTTTCAGAACGCGCAAAAACCTCTTTGAAATTAGCCAGTACAGCCTGCCGGTCATTTACACGGGCCCGAGTTCCAAAGGCATGACCCTGAAGATTCCGCGCTAAGCGTACTCGGGTTGAAAGCACAATATCTGAATGATCACCGCTAGCCTCTAGCCAGCTCAACCCGTAGTCCGGAATCGTGGTAAAGTCGTTCATCACCTACACAGGAAAGCTCTTAAGAGGCAACATGCTTATCATACCGGTTCTAATGAACGTATTCTATCTCTTAGCTCTGCAGCTCGCTCGAAATCCTCTGCCTCTACTGCCCTGTTGAGCTTTCTGCGCAGCGCCTCCATCCGCTTCTCTATCTCAGATACTGTCGGGTCTGGTGGCAAGTAAATCTTCCCAACATGCTTGGTGCCTCCGTGAACTCTTCGGAGTAGTCGGCGCAAATGCGACTCGAAAGTTTCGTAGCAGTGCGGACACCCGAGTCGACCTGTTTCTCGGAAAACAGTAAATGCCAATCCACAAAATGAACATTCGCTATTGGAAGTTTCTTCTTCCCTGGGCTCATCACCTATTTGGGCAAGAAAATCCGGTAGAGGAGAAGCTGGAGGTTCAGTAGTTGCTTCCAGTCCTTTTTGGGCAGCGCAATCCTCACATAGATGGTACGAGAACATCTCATTGTTCTCTATCTGTGTGAGGTTAACGGTTGCTGCCTTAGATCCGCAGTTGTCGCAGAGGTTATCAGGCATAGCTAATTATAAGCTTTCTGAGGAAATGGTACGTAGACCTTGGTGATTCGATCTCATTGTCCTGAGCTATTCCTTAGCTGCCAGTTCGAGTCGTCCTTCTTGTAAAACAAGCACACGATCTGCCCTGCGTGCTAAATCTAAGTTATGAGTAACCACCACCATTGAAAGTTCACGCCCTGTTCGAAGCTCAAAAATGAGATCGTGCAAACGCTGACTCGTTTGGGTATCAAGATTCCCGGATGGCTCATCAGCAAGCAAAACAAGCGGCTGGTTAACCAGCGCTCTCGCAACTGCTACTCGCTGTTGCTCACCACCAGATAGTTGCCGTGGTTTATGCGATTCTCGGCCGATTACCCCAACCTCTTCTAAAAGCTCTCTGGATCTATCACGAGCTTCTGATTGTGCCACGCCAGCTATCAGGGCAGGCATCATCACGTTCTCAAGAGCCGTAAATTCACGGAGCAGATGGTGAAACTGAAAGACGAAGCCCACATAGTGGTTCCTCATCTCTGCTAACTCATCCTCAGAAAACTCCGAGACTGCCTTGCTATCAACAAGTATCTGACCTGATGAGGGGCGGTCTAGAGATCCGAGGATATGGAGAAGCGTAGACTTTCCTGTGCCACTTGTTCCAGTGATTGCTATGCGTTCTCCCGAACCAACGTCCAGATCAATGCCCAATAGTATGTCTAGTCGGGTGCCGTCACCTCCAACAAAGCTCTTATGCACATTCCTTGCGCTAAGAACAGGGGGACCAGTAGATGCCTTATTATTCATGCCGAATAGCATCCACTGGTTCCAATCTGGAAGCCTTCCATGCTGGGTAGATCGTGGCCAGAAAAGCGATCGTGACACTCGCTACGACAATTCCCAATACATCAAACGGGTTCAGAGATACCGGTAGATGATCAACGAAATAAACATCTGGAGGTATCCGAATAATCTCAAAATGTCCGATCAGGAGGGCGAGAATAAGCCCACACACGGTACCGACCATTGTCCCTGCAACTCCAATCCACGCACCCTGCAACACAAAGACTCGCATGATACCACTACGTGTCATACCCATCGCCTTGAGGATACCAATCTCTCGTGTGCGATCTGCAACAACCATCACAAGAGTACTCACGATATTGAAGGCGGCAACAAGCACAATGAGACCGAGGATCAAACCCATAGCGATCTTTTCGAGGCGGAGGGCACTGAATAGGGCCCTATTCGTTGTCATCCAAGATTCTGCATAAAAAGGAAAACCCAATAACTCTTGAACCTTTCCGCGAATCTCATCTGCGAGTTCAGGCTGTTTGGTTCTTATCCCGACCCCGCCGACGACACCAGGATTTGTGATCCCGACAAGTTCCTGAGCTGCCTCTAGGGTGGTATACACGTTCTGCATGTCATAGTCGTACATGCCGGTTGTGAAAACACCCGTTACCTCAAACTGCCGCATGGTTGGGTTAAGCCCACCCAGAATATCCATCTTGAGATTCTCGAATGAGACAACCAGCAGTGTGTCTCCCTCAAAGAGTTGCATGCGATCCGCCAATCCCACACCCATCAATAGGGGGGACAAACCGGATTCGGGCAGCGTAAGGTTATAGATCCCCTCTACGATCTGACGTTCCATCTCAGTTGGTGCAACTCGCCCGGTATCAATCGAAATTCCGTATAGATTCGCTGACTGAGGGTAGAGACCATCAGTGCCGGTACGAGCCACGGAAACTTGTGAGAGAACAAAAGGCGCAGCTCCCACAACCCCATCCACTTCCATAACTAAATCGACTACTTCTTCCCATTCGTGGAGCCGAAGCGTTGTGCCAGACTCAAGTACGATAATGTGGGGTGTTGACTCTAGAATCTTAGCTTGCAGATCCTTCTGCATGCCACTCATTACGCCTATCACAACGACAAGCGCAGTTACTCCGACGATTACCCCCCCAAGAGCGATCCAGGTGATAAGAGATAAGAGCCCGCGACCCCTTCCGGCTCTGAGGTAGTGCCGTGCAATGAACCAGTACAGACGATCACGATGATCCTGACGAAGTAAGCCGGTCACTCCTCTGGCCTTAGGATCGGGAACAGTATGACATCCCGGATTGAGGGCTGGTCAGTAATCATCATGACAAAGCGATCCACTCCCAATCCGACCCCACCTGTTGGTGGCATCCCATACTCCAAAGCACGCACGTAGTCATCATCAATCTGCTGTGCCTCATCATCCCCGGCATCACGCAGCCCGGCTTGCGCCTCAAAGCGGGCTCTTTGATCCAGGGGGTCATTCAGTTCAGAGAAGCCATTACATAGCTCAACTCGACTGACGTAGAGCTCAAACCGCTCCGTCAGTCGCGAATCCAATCGATGTTCCTTCGCAAGTGGACTCAATTCCTTTGGGTGGTCTATAACGAATGTTGGTTGAACCAGGTCTGGTTCAACCAAAGCACCGAAAAGCTTATCGATCAGCTTACCCCGCCCCGCTGTATCAAGATCGTCTAATCCTAGAGCCTTCGCCCTCTCCCGTAACGCCTCATTTTCTAAATGGAAGACATCCACTCCGAGAGCTTCTGACAAAGTCCCTACCAAAGGTATCCGTGGGAAAGGTGGTTCAAATGAAATCATCTCGTTCCCGTATCTCAATTCTCTACTATTCACCACTTCATCAAGCACATGGCCTACCATACGCTCAACCAAAAGCATCTGATCATTGTAGTCAGTGAATGCTTGATACCACTCAAGCATCGTAAACTCCGGATTGTGGACCCGGCTCAAGCCTTCGTTGCGGAAATCCTTTGAAATCTCATATACCCGATCAAGCCCACCCACTAAGAGGCGCTTCAGATAGAGTTCATCTGCGATACGGAGGTACATAGTCAACCCTAGAGCTTCATGATGGGTTACAAATGGTTTAGCCGATGCACCACCATACAGGGGCTGAAGGACGGGAGTCTCAACTTCTAGGAAATTTTCAGAGTCCAAGAAACTCCGAAGCGCTCGGATGATCTTGGTACGCGTCTCGAACACATTCCTGAGATCAGGGTGCACAGCAAGGTCTGCATAGCGCTGCCGGTAACGAGTCTCTGGATCGGAAAATCCAGAATGCTCAATCCTCTCTCCAGTCTCAGTATCTTCTTCGGTCTTACCAAAAGGCAGCGGTCTCAGTGACTTAGTTAGGAGAGTATAGGACTCCGCTCGAATCGTGATCTCCCCAGTTCGAGTTCGGAAGGCTCGTCCCTCAACACCGATCCAATCGCCGAGGTCAAGAAGGGTTAGGTCCTCAAAACACTCATCGCCGATAATATCGCTCTTGAAGTAAACCTGGATTGATCCACCTGCGTCACCAATATGAGCAAAATGACTTTTTCCGTGGTCTCTCCAACTCAAAATCCTGCCAGCAACCGAAGAGTGCCCTCCCTCACCACCCTCCGCCAAACGTTCCAGAGCCTCTAGCTCCTCGAAACCCGCGATGACTTCATTAGATCGATGGGAAGGGATATAGCTGTGAGCGAATGGCTCGATCCCTTTCTCTCGAAGGGTAGCTAGTTTCTCGTGCCGTGCCCGTAAAACCTGATTAAAGTCGTCCATATATCTCCAGTGCTACTAAGCCGCTGAGGTCGCACCAATTTTTTTTAAGTAAGCCTCAATAAATGGATCAAGATCACCATCCATAACTCCCTGCACGTCAGTGATCTTGAGTTCTGTGCGATGATCATTGACCATAGTGTAGGGTTGAAAAACATAAGACCTAATCTGATTTCCGAACCCTATTTCAGTCTTAGTCGCTTCGAGTACTGCCCGCTCACGCTCTTGTTCCTGCAGGGCGTGCTGATACAGTGCGGCTCTAAGCATCTTCATAGCCGTGCTTCTGTTTTTATGCTGAGAACGCTCTTGTTGACATGTTGCAACAATACCGGTCGGCTCGTGTGTGATCCTCACAGCTGAGTCCGTCTTATTGACATGCTGTCCACCCGCGCCGGAAGCCCTATAGGTGTCAATGCGAAGATCTGACTCATCAATGTCAATCTCGATACCATCCTCAACCAGCGGGTATATGAATACGCTTGCAAAGGACGTGTGACGTCGCGACTGCTGATCGAATGGAGAGATGCGAACAAGGCGATGTACGCCGCCCTCTGCTTTGAGGTATCCGTAGGCACACTCGCCCTTAATCTCAAGCGTTGCACTCTTGATTCCGCCCTCCTCCGCCGACTGAAGATCCAACACCTCAACTCCAAATCCTCGACGCTCAGACCACCGCGTATACATACGCATGAGCATCCCCGCCCAATCCTGTGATTCTAGTCCCCCAGCACCTGGATGGATTGTCACAAGCGCGTCTCGGTGGTCGTCGCTACCTTGAAGCATGGTCCTGACCTCGAGCGCCTCTAGATCTTTCTCGACTGAAGCAAGGCCACGCGTAAACTCAGCGTCGAGTTCCGCGTCTTCCTCTTCTTCTAGGAGTTCGACCAACGCGATCAACTCAGAAACTCGAGCATCTAAGCTCGACCAGGGATCAACCCATCCCTTGAGACGGTTTGATTCATCAATGATGGCTTTCGCTTGGTCTTGATTATCCCAAAAACCTGGCTGGACCATTTCCTGATCTAAGACCCTTAAACGCTCTTGGCGTGATTCCAGGTCAAAGGTACCCCCTAAGCTCCTGGACCCTACGATCAAGCTCCTCAAGCTGTTGGAGTTGCTCCCTATTCATCGTGTTAGTGATGCCTTTAAGTAAGGTGCGCTAGGAAATGCCCTGTTGGTTCTGAGCAGGAAAGTTGGAGTAGTACTGTATTCTAGTGTCACCATCTAACTAGGGTCTCTGAGGGTATCCTTTTCCCGATTACCAAGTCAATCTTTCCAGGCCATTTTTCGGACTAGCGAAAAATCCACATGTCGAGCCTCTTTGTCGACCCGTGAGACTTGGACACGTACGCGGTCTCCAATACGGTACCGATGCTTCCCTTGTTCACCAATGATAGCGTGCGCATCACGATCAAGTAGATAAGAATCGTCTCTTAAGCTGTTTACGTGAACCAACCCATCGACAAAGTATGTATCGAGTGTCACAAAGAACCCGTAGGCTGCAACCCCGGATATTTGCCCGATAAATTCTTCGCCGAGATGCTCTTCCATAAATTCCACTTTCTTCAAATCGACAGAGGCCCTCTCTGCTTCGGCAGCTTCCTTTTCCCTTAAGCTTGAATGCTCAGCGATCGACTGGAGTGTTTCGAGATCTGGACGGGTGTTTTCTTTTTCGAAAATGAGCGACCGTATGATTTCACGATGAACCATAAGGTCTGGATAGCGACGAATAGGACTAGTGAAGTGCAAGTACGCTGGTGATGCAAGGCCGAAGTGACTGAGGTTCCGAGTATCGTACCGTGCCTTCGAAAGCGACCGGAGTACCACTCTCGATACCAGAGCTTCCACGGGACGACCTCGTACCTGGTCAAGCAGTCGCTGAAGGTCCTTGGGTTTGAGGGATCTCCGCTTTGGGAGTCCGTACCCGACTCGGGCGAGAAGTTCACGCAGTCCCTCTGTGCTCTCTCTCATCGGAGGTTCGTGGATCCGATAGATGGCAAACAGTTCTCTGGTTTCCATGTCAGCCGCTACGACTTCATTTGCTAGTATCATGAAGTCTTCCACGAGCCGATGACTCTCGAGGCGCTGGCTACGTTGTATGTCAATTGGATGCCCCTTTTCGTCCAAGACCACCTTCGCTTCGGGAATGTTCAGGTCCAAGGCCCCACGATCGATTCTTACCCTTCTTAGAGATCTAGCTAGATCATCAAGGGTATGGAGCGCTTGGTCTATGTCCTCGCTGACGCCATCAGATCCATCCAGAACACTCTGCACTTGCTCGTATGAGAACTGACCACGACTACGAACACATGCTCGCTCATATCGATGCCGATAAACCCTACCAGCCTGATCTAACTCTATGAATAGTGATAAAGTGAAACGCTCAACCCCAGCTCTCAGAGAGCAAACATCGGAGGAAAGAACCTCCGGTAACATCGGAATTGTACGGTCTACCAAGTAGACACTCGTACCTCTTGATAGAGCTTCGACATCGACTAGATCCGACCCACGAACAAAGTGGGATACATCAGCGATATGTACACCGACTTCAAACCGACCCTGCCCCAGAGCGACAACCGAAAGTCCGTCATCATGATCTTTGGCCTCCGCCGGGTCGATCGTGAAAATACAAAGGTCAGTCCGGTCTATCCTCTTAACACCAGGATCAGCCATGCACTCCCGGGCAACCCTTTCAGCAGCGGCAGTAACATCAGCGGGAAAATCGAAGGAAAGCGCGAACCCGTGGGCTACGGCCAACACATCTACCCCCGGATCCGTAGGCTTTCCCAGAACTGTCTCGATTCTACCGGAAATGCTTGCACCGCCTTCGCCGTATGAATCGAGGAGCACTACCACGACATCCCCTTCATCTGCATCAGCGGAATGGCCTGAAGAGATGACGATTTCCTTTATGAACTTCGAGTCCAACGGGATCACAGTACTCCTGCGCTTGGAGTACCGGAACGTTCCCACAATCGTGTCACGAGCACGATCGATGACACTGACTACAACTCCTTCAGGACTCCGACCACGCCTGCGTGACTTGATCCGAATTAATACTCGGTCGCCATCCATCGCGGTATTAAGGTGCTTCGCTCCAATAAATACATCTTTGGAACCCGAGTCTAGCCTGGCGAAGCCGTCCCCAGCCCGTGTTAGCACTATAATGCCGGGCTCAAGCTCGGCACCTTCCGGTACAACAAACCGATGGCCCTTAACTCGTTGGATTTTACCCGCTTTCTCAAGTGATGTCAGGAACCGCTTGAAGCTATGATATCCGTTTGAAGGGATTCCTAACGTTCGTGCTAACTCCTTCGGCTTGAGTGGGCCACGCTTCGATTCTGCAAGCGCCCGTATCACACGATCCGTAGCAGCTTGATCATTTGGTTTCATGACTTGAGTAGTATAACAAACAGGGCACTCTGACTCATCACTTGAGGGCCACTCCGAGGCGTGAACTCAGGTAGTCGAGGTAAAAATGCTACCGATAGAGTTTTAGGATGCACTCGGTTCATCACTTTCGGGTAGTCGGAAGCCAAGCCGGTTCAAATGGTCCCTGTTCTTCCGCCACGCTTTTAATGGCTTAACCCATAGGTCCAGGTACACCCGCATGTCGATGAAGTGCTCGACCTTCATCCTTGCCCTTTCACCAAGCTCCCGGATAGCTCTTCCTTTCTTTCCTATGAGAATGCCTTTCTGTGATTCTCGCTCTACAAAGATTTGGACTTGCACATAGACCGGGTCTTGATTTTCCCGGAATTCTTCTACGTGACAGAACGTCGAGTAGGGGATCTCTTGGTGATAGAGCTCGAAAATCGTTTCCCGTACCAGCTCCGCTACAAAGAAGCGAACCGGGTCCGAGGCAATGTCTTCTTCGGGATACAAAAAAGGCCCGACGGGTAGATCTACACGTAGTCCCTCTAGCAGTGCATCAACGCCTTTCCCGGTAAGGGAAGAGAGTTTGTATATCGATCCGGAGAGTTCCCTGTCAGCCCAAGCTTCCCAAGCTCGGATGGCTTCTTCATCGGCGATGTCTACCTTATTCAAGGCTATATGCAGGGGAGCGTTGGTTTCGCTAAGAGCTTCGATAGTTGAAGCTGCTTCACGCGAGTCAGGTTTTGTAGTCGAGTCAATTAACAGTATGGTGATGTCAGCCTCAGCCAGAGCTTCTAGTGCAGCTCCAAGCATTGCACGCTGAAGCATATCCTTTGCTTCGAGCAACCCTGGAGTGTCAAGAAAGATCATCTGGTCGGTTCCAACCGAGAGTATCCCAGTCACACGTTGCCAAGTGGTCTGTGCCTTAGGTGTGACTATAGAGAGGTGCTCTCCGACAAGCTGATTGAGGAGTGTTGACTTACCCGCATTCGGACGACCTACGAGCGTCACGTAGCCTGTTCGGGTTACTTCCACAGGATTCGACTCTTCAGCCGAAGTGGGATCTTTGGTCAAAAAATATTCGCTTTCATGCTATCAGTGTTCTCCTAATCCTAGATTACAGTCCAGCACCCGTCCTAGTCCATTCAAGCTATGGGTTCAGGGCAGGTTAAACCCCATGGTTCCTATCAATCAATTGGCTGAATGCTGATTGGGCCGTGAACACACTCCTTACTTGAATAGAAAGTGGCCCGTCC
Source organism: Gemmatimonadales bacterium UBA7889 (assembly GCA_002501085.1). Lineage (GTDB taxonomy): Bacteria > Gemmatimonadota > Gemmatimonadetes > Longimicrobiales > Gaopeijiaceae > UBA1142. The sequence continues at coordinate 363 of DLRL01000005.1, read as the reverse complement.
GACAAACTCGGACGGGCCACTTAAATAAAGCCGGCAGCGACGTACTCTCCCACCGGGCGACCCCGGCAGTACCATCCGCGCAGTAGAGCTTAACGGCCGTGTTCGGGATGGGAACGGGTGTAGCCTCTACGCTATAGCCACCGACAAGCAACAGACCGCTGCGATCAGTCGCATACTTCTATACGCTTGATCCCTCGCGGTACTAGTCGATAACAGAGGTCGAGTGGAAAAGCCTTTTGTGATGGTCGCCAACTTGAAATAACAAGCTGGCATGGAGTGACTGGGGTAGCAGTCGGTCAAACCTCTCGGGCGATTAGTACGGCTCGGCTTCACATGTTACCACGCTTCCACCTGCCGCCTATC
>DLRL01000044.1 GCA_002501085.1 Gemmatimonadales bacterium UBA7889 | reverse complement strand
AGATCCCCGACTGGTGTTCCTAGATCACCTGAGCTTCGGCGAGCAAGTTCGACTCGGAATGGAATCCGTTCTGTCAGCGGGACGAGAAGGTTGGCCGCTCCCCCTAATCCAGACGTCACTGATTGGCCCTGCAGGGTTACTGACCCCGTCGCGTCATGAGGAACAGTGATAGGAATCTCGTCACGGATCACGTTTATCACGCCTCCGATCGCGTTACTCCCATAGAGGATAGCTCCAGGTCCCCTCACCACTTCGATGCGCCGCGCCGACGTTGGATCGAGCGCTGTTGCATGATCCGGACCGGCGTTCGATACGTCCATGACCCGGGCACCGTCCTCCAAAACGAGAAGGCGGTCCCCACTCATGCCTCGAATCACGGGGCGAGCAGTTGCAGGGCCCATGCTCGTGACTGTAATGCCCGGCTCGGAACTCAGAGTGGCGGCCACTGTCGGCTGAAGGCGCCGCTGAAGCTCGTCTGCGCTGAGCACGTTCACCGGCCGCAAAACCTGATCCGACCCTCGTTCGGAAATAGAACCCGTGATAACTAGACCTTCCAACTCGAGAGCTGACTCCTGAAGCTCGATCACTAATGGATTTACCTGGGCTCTCACGGAAATGGTCGTATCTAACGCGGCGTAACCCAGACGTTCCACACGAACAGTGTACTGGCCATCGGCAACCCTCAAATGGAAAGATCCATCTGAAGAGGTAATCACGAACTGAGGAGTTCCAACGATTGTGACCCGAGCTCCCGCAAGCGGCTGACCGCTTTGCTCAGCTCGCACGAACCCCTCTATCTCTCCTGGGTGGTCCTGACCCGCGGACTCCACAGGTGCGTACCCAAATCCGAGCAGGCACATGAGGGCGCAAAGTCTGGAAAGTGAAGGGGAGTAGGCCATGCTGACTTAAAGGGGCCGAACGCCGGATTCAAAGGCAAACAGCAATATATGAGCAAATCTCATAATATTAGTGCTTCTTTTTAACTGTACATATGGAAACAGGGCCTCGAGAAAGGCCTGCTAAGAACAGCCGCTAGAGAGCGGCCGGGTACTGCACAGTTAGGCTAGAGGCGGAGCTCTAGAGGGGTGCCCTTCAGCAAGCACAGAGTGGACCACAATGTCGGCTTCAATCAGGCTTAGATGCCGAACAGTGACATCCTGCTCCTGCTTCTCTAGTCCGGATGAAGGTGCAGCTAGATTTGCCACGACTTGCGTGCAAACCGTGTGGTCATGAGCGGGTGGACACGTCGATGGGTTGTGCTCGCTCTCTACCACGGGCTCGTTTACTAGATCACTACGCTCCAAAAGTGGAACCGAAATCCAGATGACAAGCATCACCGCTGAGAGGCCGACTGATACGGCCTGGCGAATCACCTTCCCTTTTTGATTCATCACGTTTTAGGGTAAAACCGAAAGTGAACCGGTGTCAATGAGAATCGGCCGAGATTCTAGTCTGAGTGACTCAGCATTCCCTGAAGTGGGATAACGAAGATTATCTCTCAGGGAACGCGCGTGAGTGAGAGGAACACACCAGGTGTTTGACCAGTCAGGATACCATCTCTAAGCACTGGGGTACCGTTAACCAACACGTGCACGATTCCTTCAGCAAAACGCTGAGGATAATCCCAGTCAGAGCGATCAATGACCGTCTCAGCATTGAAGATCGATAGATCTGCAGCATATCCTTCTTCGACCCGCCCTCGGTCGGTAAGCCCAAGAAAACCCGCAGGCAAAGACGTGATTTTCCGGACTGCTTCTTCCAACGGCAGAACTCCCTCTTCACGCACGTAGTGACCAAGAAAACGCGCAAAAGTTCCCGCTCCTCGAGGGTGCCCCCTGCCAGCTTCGCTCCCGTCTGCATAAGCCCCATCACTCGCAATCATATTCCAAGGCTGAATCATCAGAGTCCGAACGTCTTCTTCTGTAATGGCACCCAGTGTGATGTTCACAGGAGCAGACGCCCCAGCGATCAAATCCATCACTGCATCGAACGAGTCTTGTCCTTCTTCAGCGAGTTCTGAGAGGTAGACTCCAACCAACTCAGGATAATCAGTACTGCTCACTATCCGCATACTGCTGTAGCCTGTTGCCTTCAACCAAGCAAACCCACCATCAATCCCGTTCTCACTCGCTTCTTTCAACTGTGTGCGGCGACTCGGATCAACCAGCATTGATCGGAATCGTGCTGCTGCTTCGGAATCGACAGGTCCAGAGGCTCGGAGACCCCCTAGGTCCGTCATAGACGAGGGTATCACAATGATACCAATCAAGGAGGAAGTAGCAGCTCCGTCGTATGGATACTGATCAGAGACGATCTCCACACCTCTAGAGCGTGCACTCTCGACCAGGTCAATCACGTCATTAATGCGCCCTTCATTATGAAGCCCCACCGCCTTCAGGTGTCCGATCTTTCCAGATATTTCGGCACCCTCAGAGATTGCAACAACTTCCTGATCAGATTCCACGAACGCGTGGACGGGATTTCGGACATGGGAGTCGTAGATACCACCGAAGGGAGCTACTTCTCGAGCAAGCTCGACCACTTCTGATGTCTCGGAGAACATTCCAGGTTCGTACATAAGTCCAGTCGAAAACCCTACTGCTCCTAGTTCCATTCCTTCTCTGACTTGCGTTCGCATTGCATCGAACTCAGAAGGAGTGGGGGGGCGCTGTTGATCTTCTCCCATAACATTTTCGCGTATGGCGTTATGCCCAATGTAGGTCGCGACATTAGTGCCTGAGCCACTATTTCCCAAAGCTTCAATCACTGTCCTGATCATCTCGGGACCGAAGCCGCCATCGGGTCCCCCAACAACAGTAGTGACACCCTGGCGAAGGACGCCTTCATTCATGCGCCTCTGACGTTCTAGAAGTGCCGGAACAGTATGGCTATGGACATCAATAAAACCTGGAGCTACGACAAAACCCGTCGCGTCTAACGTATCAGCAGACTGAGCTCCGTCCTCGCCGATCCAAGCGATCCTATCTCCCTGAACACCGATATTCATCTGGGAAGATTCTTCGCCGGAACCGTCTACCAGAATTCCACCCAGAATAAGCAGGTCCAGATTAGTTGGAGGTGAACCCTCACAACCGATCAATAAGGTGCACCCCACTAGAAGTGCGGCGAGTTTTTCTGGTCTCAGTTTGATCATTTAGCGGATTGGAATTCTCACTGAAAGCTGATGTGTATGGACCAAGGCATCCTGTAACGTAAGAGGTCCATCCGGTGCGATGATAAAATCATTGAAAGCACCCGCCCTCACCATATCCTCCTCCCACTCCCAAGCAATGCCAGGTCGTCCCGTACCAGTTGTGAAACGTCCCATATACCTAAGATCCACATCGGAGAAATGAAGTACAGCTCCCAGGGTCGGCGACCACTCCATCCATGACTCCTCTAGATCACGGAACAAGCCCTCAATATGATTCACTTGTTCGAGTTCATAGTCATAGGACCGCATCTCAAGACCAGCTTGAAGTTCTAAGTCTCCAAGTTGATGAGATAGCCCAGTCCTAAGAATGACATTCGTGAAGAAGAAGTCATTCTCGATCGTCCTTCCTCCCGGTTTAATCACTGTGCCTGAGCCAGTAGTCACGGGTTGGTCTGCCTCCTGCCAGGTTTCGCTCCAGATCGGCTGTAGCACCATATCAACCCCAAAGGTTGTCGCTCCACGCGTCCTAGCAATACCAAACCCTGCCTCGTATGCCCATGTGGTACCGGGATCCCTAGGAATATTCTGGATCTGATAATTTGGGATTTTAGGATGAGATTTTTGGTTCACCGTAGCAGTTGCTCCAATCCGCCATCCAGGAGCACTCAGATCCCGATCCCAGTTCAGATGACCACCTATGGTACGCGTCTTGTCTTCATTGACTTCAATACGACGTCGAGCCACTGGTGGCTCACAGCTAAATCGATCAGAGCACCTATCATCTCTCCAGATGAAATCGGTCCATGTCACATCATGTGTCATCGAAATCCTATTATAGACGCCAACTAAGGAAATCCGATCACGCTCCCCTGTACGGTACAGACCGAGACGGATATCAGAAGCAGTCCCTGATTGATCGATTCTATCTGATCCCGCATACAAGAGATCAACACCATCAACCGCATTGAGTTGGGCTGTCGAGAACCCTAACCCGATAGACCATGGCCCAGAGTCCACTTTTCGCCCAACAAAACCTCGCGCATACAAGTTTCTTGAAGAGACGTCACTGAGCCGTTGAGGCTGACTATCCCAAATAAAACCAGGCTCGATGAAAGGCCCCCAGCGCTCGTCGGAGTTGTCAATCTGTTGAACCGCCAACGCAGCACCACCGAACCAGACATCTCCTTGGAATAATCCAAGCATGGGAAACGTCTTGCCACCACCACCATGATCTGAGATTCCATAGAATGTGGGAGCACCGAGAAAAGACGACTCACCGATGAAAATACCTTTGGCGGGATTCACCCAACCGTCTGCCAGGGAGTCGTCTAGTGCGATCATCACACCACCCATCCCAAGAGTCTCTGACGGAACTGTCAGAAACTGATCCCCAGATGCAACTGGAACAGTGCGAATCGGAATGAGTTGAGCTGTTAGTCCTGCACCAGCAAGAATCGTAAGTAACAAGAGATTTAGAGAAATCCTAAAAAAATCTTTGGACACCTCGACCTCTCGGATTATTGGCATCATTCAAATCTGCCTTGAGTATTAAGAATACAGCACAGCTAGTGTGATAGCTCTCTGCTGGCTTCTTAATGTGCAGACACCGTGCCACAAGAAAACGCCCTTTTTCTAACAGGTCTGTAGACCCTGCGTCCTCTCTGGGTGACGATTAACAGGCCCTATTGTGACAACCGTGGTTAGCTTCTCGGCTGTAACTCAAAGAGCCAGATATCTCCTGACTCAACCTGTTGGAATGGGATGGGGGAGCCACCTACATACTTCCTTCCTAATTCACTCAATACTGGAGTGGCCACAGCTTCATCTCGAATCCTCACCATCTGACGCTCGTAGAGGTTGCCATCAACTCGTAATAGCACCCGACCGTCTTCTTCAGCTTCCTTTGGCCAATGCTTCCAGATTTTGCCTAATAATGAGTTCATATAGCCGGAAGGAATGAAGATTCGGCCTTCGTGCTCCATGATCCACGTTGTGCGCGAGCGAACAGGGTCCAATAACTGAAACTGTACCGTAGAGTAATCTCTTAAGAACTCCCAATCCGGCTCCTCTGTGCCTGTCTGCATTTCACCCGAATCAAATGGACCAGCCGCAACAATCGCCAGGGCACCCTCAAGAGGCCCATCATGAAACCTCGCTACTGCAAAAACCCCCAATACAACGCCTGTAACGAGGATCAAAAGTGTACTGAGAGTCCGCAGTATAAGTTTCATTAAATCATTGCCTCATAGTAACTTAGATAGTTATATATCATGTGATACTATAATATCAATATCAAGAATCCGTATTTGTGTGCTGGATCACTCAACGCCAACTATCAACCAAATCCACCGCGATCCTTCCCAGTGCGGCTTCAAGTTCGAAGAAATCCCCCTGATTCTGGTTGGTAAATGCAGCAACTACGGTGGGGCCGCCCTCGTAGTAGAGAATTCCGACATCGTTACCGGCGTGAGGTGGCCAATCTCCAGTCTTATGGGCAATAGAAGCCCTGCCCCGCAGTTGTTGCGGTAACCTAGAGCTATAGAATTGTCTTCGGAGGATACCAATCATCTCCTCACTAGATGCGGGCGATGCCAACTCACCTTCCTCGATCGCCTCGAGCATATGAGAGATCTCTCGGGCCGTAATCCTACCTAACCATTGAGCAGAATCACCTTCGAAGCCGAAGCTGCGGACTGCGGCTTCTGGGTCAGAAGGAAAGCCTGACTCAAAAACCTCACGGTCTGAAAGAGAGGCATTGCCGGGGTCAGCCAACCCCAACACGTCCCTAAACAATTCACCAGTCGTAGCACGTAGTCGGGTTTGTTCAAAGCCCAATTCAGCGAGCATAGTGTTCACGCGCTCCAATCCCAGGCGCTTTATCACCACATCCGTCGCTGTATTGTCACTCGTGATGATCATCTGGGTGATGATGTCCCGATAGGTGGGCTCGATACCTGGGGCAAAACTTTGGAGGAGCCCGCTTCCACGTCGCATGTCTTCCGGTTGGATCCGATAACGTTCATCAAGATCTAACGCCCCGGCATCTACATCTCTATATGCCAGAACCAGGATGGGGATCTTGATCACGCTAAGGGCGTTCATCGGTTCGTCAGCACGAATAGCGATCTCGCGCCCCGATGGAAGATGCTTAGCGTAAAACGACGTCTTAGCGTTCAGGGAATTGAGGCTTGCCTCTACACGGGAAGCGAGATCTCCACTTTGACTGACACCATCCTGCACAGGTGCACATCCCCAGACCATTACGGCCGCCAGCAGAACGACACCTCGTATCTCAATCCTCTTCATGTTCTAGTCCTTGGTCTCGGGTAATTAGAACGCCTTGAGATAGGTCAATTTTACGATTCCTGTTCGGCGGAGCCATCTGGGATCCCGCGGAAGATCAAGGGGGCCAGTGAGGTAACCCGTGTCCAGTACCACAAAGAGGTCGCTTCCCGGCGTGTGGATCCAATCGACTCGGATATTCGATTGCAGTGTCTGTGATACGTCATCCCACTGAACGAGGGCATACGCAAATAGTTTTCGGTTTAGCGCAGCTTCTAGGCGGGTACTGATCAGTGTTGTTGTAAAGTCTCCATCAGGTACTGGAAGTGATATGTCATTCCAACTCACACTCCCATCAACCGTGAGATGCTTATTCGCGATCCACACTACTCCTCCACCCAGTTCCGTCCTTGTGCCTGACCAAAAATCTCCGAGTGCTGTATTGAATTTGAAGCCTACACTACGCGCGCGATCTGGAGTAAATCCTGCAGATATACGCCTGAATCTGTAATCCCCGGCTGGCACCATACGACCATTGATGCGTGCAGGTTCATCAAGGCGCTCGAAGCGCTCTCGAACATCTAGATTAGCGTTGTCCCCTGATTGAAAACCTAAACGGGTCGTTAAGCGCCTGTGATGAGATTGTTTTTCTCCTTCAATGCCCTGAATGTGGTTTGCACCAAAAGTCATAAAGAACTGCCGAGCCCACGAACTATTCTCGAAGCGTGGTCGAATTCCGGCCTGGCCACCCCATCTCTTTTGATCAGGGCGAGGAACAAAGCCGAGTGCGGGATCGAAAGCATCACCGATGACTGTGCGGGTAATCTCGAAGATGTACCGATCGTTTTCGAGGATAAGCTCAGCCTGCCCCGCGAAGTTACTCTCATCGGAAGTTGCATAGTCTGAATCCCAAACCTTAGCAGCCCAGAGAAGCAGCGAGCTACTGCTCCAGAATCGGCTTTGGAGATCTGCTCCAGCCACTCGGTTATGTCCAGAGACGGTCTCTTTGCTAGTCATGATTCCACCCACGGTCATCCGTGGAAGCACATTGCCACGCAACCGTGTGACTGAGTTCCAGGCACCAGCTGTCGTATTGGGCGGGCCACCGACGGAGCCAGGCACCTCGACGCCTGAAGTTCTTAAACTCATGGCACCAATAGATATCGGACCCGCTTGGCCCGTGAACCGACCACCACCCAGTATGTCGCTATCGAGACCTACCCGGCGAGAAAAGAACACTTCTGTTTCACGCAGTGCTCCAAATTGAAAGAGCCCTGCTCTCTCAAGAAAAAACTCACGCTTTTCAGGGAAGAAAAGACTGAACCGTGTCAAGTTCACTTGAACGTTGTCAGCTTCAACCTGAGCGAAATCCGTATTGTATGTCAGATCAACTGTAGAATTAGAGGTGAATGATGCCTTTATATCGATCCCCGCATTGATCTTAGTATCACTCCCCTTCTCACTAGTATGAGTAGCACCAGATATCACGTGTGGCTTCACTTCTATATGTCTGGCTTTCTGTAGATCACGAAGGCCTGTCATGCGTGCATAGCGGGAAACGTGGACGATACCCGATCGGTACTCCTGTCCTATGTGTGGCCAAAATACAGACTCATTTTTTCGACGAATCGTCCGTGCAATAGCGATTCCCATTTCAGGAGCTTCTGTGTCGTCGAAGCGAATCGTCGTGAATGGGATCTCAATCTCTAGAACCCATCCTTCGTCTGTAATCCGTGCCTCAGTCGTGTAAATTCCGTCCCAATTCCAGTCTGTACTCGATTCATCAGAAATCAGAGCGTCATCCTGAGTACCGAGCACACCGACCTCGAACATGTAGGCATTTCGGTCATCGTCGTACGTGTCTAGCGCGATGCGAATGTTGTCGTCTTTGTCAATCCAGCCACCTCTCTGGAGGATATTGCCACGGATGAGGTTGGGTTCTGAATCATACATCGTCATTCCGAAGTACAGAGCGGTAGGCGTGTACGCAATTCGTACTTCTGTCTTCTCGCTAGCCGGAGCCCCATCCACGGGATCACGCTGTAAGAATCCCGTGACAGGATCGACACGAGTCCAAAATGGCTCATCCAGAACACCATCGATGACCGGAGGGGATGAGATGGGTACAGCGACCGCCAGATTATCTTGAGCAAAGACAGTTTCACCCAGAGTGATCAGGCATACGGGTATCACCCAAGCACTGTATCTCATCCCCCACATTGGTTCATATCACTGATGCCAGAGTTTCAAGTTTTGGCTAATCTGATGCAGGCTGTTAATCCTCTTCGGTTCCGAAGATCTATAGAAGCTATGCTTAAAGCCCTAACTTCTATACGCTTTAACGGATAAATGACTGAGCTTGGCCACTTAAGGGAACTCTGAGACCAATTTTAGTATATACCTTTCGGGAAAGGGAATCACACCCGAGAATCAACGACTTCTTTCGAACGAAATAACCTGCAGGGGAATATGGAGAAAGCACCTACAAGCTCTGTTCAAACAAGCTTGATTAGTCGTGAAGTCGCACACCTAGCCTTCGTCAAAGTAAAGCAGGATGATTGGCTCAGCGTTCGACAACAAGAGCAGCTTCGGAGAGCTCTGATGTCGCTCGGAGAATTGCTAGGATGGGCAATCACCTCAGCGAATAGTGATGATCCAATTGCTGATATCAGCAAGAGCACGAGGAAAATGATGACCAACGGTGCTCGGGCCATTAAACGTAGTCTCGCCAATGCTATGGCTACCAAGAAGGCTGAAATTACCGAGTTGAAAAAGGTCGCCAGGTCTGCTCGGAAGTTGTCCGACAACCCGAAAACGGTCTATCCGTTAGAAATCACCTACCATCGTTCAGCACGTGATTCCGTTCAGAGTATGTTTACCAAGACTGAGAATATTGAGGTCAATAATGCTGAGGAAACCCTGGCATTAGCTGAAGCCATCGAGAGGCAAATAGAGCACTGGACTACGCTTAGAGACATCATGATCGCAGAACTGAAGCTAGAGCAAAAACAGCTTGGTGTGATGACAAAGGATCTCTCTCAGTTCGTCAAATCCATGCACCCGCTCCTAGGTGAAGTGGTAGCCACGCTTTCTTAAGACGTAGGTGCTATAGGCGTCTGTATGCTGATACAGATCATCCGAGCAGGTGACCAGTAACAATTACTGCAGAGTTGGAATTCTCCGAAGACCGAATAATTCGATCAGTTCAGAAACAGCTTAGGTCCTAGCGCATCACAGGGAGATCTCAGCGTCCACCTCTTTCCTGATAGCGTGCACCACTCAGGACGGCTGACAGCGCATAGTTTCCTTCGTGGCATGAATACTCGTATAGCAGGTCATCAAATTTCTTGAACGGTATCTCGCCACCCCAGGATTCAGTGTACGTCTTAGGGTCCTCAATCGTGAAATCATAGAGTATCGTCTCCTCGTCTACTCTCGTGAATTTCTCGATCACCTTCATGTCCTCTGAATGCGGGATCCCTCGAAATGCCTGCGAAGGATGAAGGTTCGTCGTCTCCACCACGAGTGTATTCCCTTCCCATCGACCCCACGAATCACCAAACCAGGGGCGGTTCTCTTTAGGTAATGGTCGAGGCTCACCAAGCCGGATGATCCTTACGTCATGAACCATCTCAGCTACGATCATCATATGATCGGCATTCTGTACGATCGTATAATTGTTGTTATAAGCCGTATTCGGAGTCATTGGAGGACCAGCGCTTGACCCGAAAGACACGACACACCGTTCTCCAAGAGGTCTGAGCTCCGGGTGGTCATACTGACCGAACTGACTCCTGAACTCCCTGCTTTCTCGAATGCGTTCCTGAGCCTCGGGCGTGAGTGGTGGACGACGACCGTTTGAAGGACGCGTCACCAAAGATGTTCGAGGTTCTCCGTTGACAATTGCTATCCGGGAACCTCGATCCCAATAAACCTCATTGTACTCCTGGCCGGTGAGCCGAGCTTCATTACTCTGACCTTGCAATTCACGTCTTCCACAAGCAACCGTTCCAGGATTAGCAGGGCATTCATCAGTCACATTCTCTATATCTCTTACTTCTTCCCATGTGAAGATGGGCCCCCTACCCTCCCGGCGCTGAAACGGAGTTAGGGTTACGTTGGTCCAGTTTCCCTGAAGGTTCGGATGACCGTCGGACGCCCTAGGAACTTCCCATGTCTGAGTACTCGATGTTCCTACTTGTGCATCCACCGTCGAAACGAACCCCGGCATTGTAATGAGACATGCAAAGAGCAGGATTCTCTTCACCTTCTAAGCCTCCGGCAGATGCGGATGGTGCTTTCGCATTCATTTTGCGCCCTTAGCCCGCAGATCCGCAACTAGTCGAAGAGCGGAGTGGTCAGGCACCAGGGGCCATGGTGGACTGAATAGGGGTCACTTTGCTGGTGTGGGGCCTTCGAGCGTGACTCCTGCATCCCAAAACCGTAGGTCAACGCCCAGTTGATCGCGGCGTCGAAGAGACGATGGCCCTCTTCGGTCATCCGATGATACGTGCCAATGTCGTTGTTGTTCTCGGTGAAGAGCGAGATGCGCAGGTTTGGCGAGGGCGAGCCGTCGAAGAGCGCATCGCCTGGGTGAATGAAGTAGATCGACTGCGCTTCAGGGTAGTCCGGAAG
>DLRL01000014.1 GCA_002501085.1 Gemmatimonadales bacterium UBA7889 | reverse complement strand
GCTCGCCACGCCTGGGGTGACACGATGGGTTTTGTCACCGGCTGGTCAGAACTTCTCGTCAGCCGTGGCTTCAGCGGAGCAGCCAAGGCAGTCGCTATCGCTGAGTACGTCCGAATATTGGCGGGGAATCGCGGCAACATACAGATCATAGCGTTAGCAGTCTGTGTCGGGTTCTTTTTTCTTCACACACGTGGACTCAAGGCCAGCTCACAGTTCCAGAACATTACTACGGTCATCAAGGTTCTCATTGTAGTAGCGATCGCTGCTGCAGGTATCGCTGCAGGTGACTTCATAGGGTTCCAGCCTGCCCTGACAGAGGCTTCCGGACCAACCGCAGGTCTCTTGGGCTTCGCGCTCGCGTATCAATCCATTTCGTTCGCTTACTACGGCTGGGAAGACGCCGCGAAAATGGCGGAAGAAATTAAAGATCCTGGCACTGCACTACCAAAGATCTTGGTTGGTGGTGCATTGGCAGTCATGGTCCTGTATCTACTGATCAATGTCGCATTTCTTGGGGTACTCACACCTGCTGAGATGTCTGCCGATCCTGAGTTGATCGCTGCACTTACGATTTCCAGCGTGTTCGGCCCTGCCGCCGGAACAGCGGTTACAGCGGCGGCGCTCATCATCCTCCTCAGTAGTCTGAATGTTAATTTCTTAGGCTTACCCAGAGTGGCCTACGGGCTAGCACAACACCGACTCTCTCCCCAAGCATTCACTGAAGTTGATGACAGGGGTACACCGAGAAAGGCACTCTACTTCATCTCGGCATGGATTGGGCTTCTCGCGCTTTCCGGAGCGTTTGAATTCTTGATCCGTTTTATGATGACGGTCGCAATCGCCGTCGATACGATGGTCCTGCTTGGCTACTTCAAACTCCGAGCCCAGCGTCCAGATCTGGAGCGTCCGTTCGTGATGCCGGGTCATCCATGGCTTCCTGCCATCACGATCGCTTTGTACATAGCGATTCTCGCAATCCTGATCGGTACACAACCACAGATGGCCCTAGGGGCAGGAGCCATGCTCTCAGCGATTCTGATTGGAGGCCTGGTCACGACTCGCTCTCGTGTGAACAACAGTGACTAAGATACTTCATACGCTTGTAGCAGCAGGCATAACCCATGTAGTAGGCCTGCCGGATAACACATCAGCACCACTTTTCGATGCACTATCTGATCACCTTTGGATCCGGCTTGTCACTGTTACGCGAGAAGGCGAAGCGTTCGCAATTGCTTCAGGGCTATGGCTCGGAGGAGCCTCTCCTCTTGTCGTGATCCAGAACACCGGACTCCTTGAGTCAGGTGACAGCTTACGTGGAACGGCAGCTCGCATGGGGGCACCTATACCGATCCTCATTACGGGTCGGGGATATTCAAAGATGAAAGAGGCAAGACTTAAACCCTCTGACCTGAGGGAACGTGATCTGCTTACTCGGGGAGATGTCGATTCAGTAGCTCTACTTACGGAGCCAACACTCGAGGTGTGGGGCGTACCTTTTGAGCGGTGCGAAGGTGAAGACGACCCTTCAACTGTATTGGCTCGAACTATTGACTCTGCTCGTTCTACCGAACGCCCTACCGCCGTTGTTATGGCTCGTGGACTCACTTGATGCTCACGCGTGCTCAAGTCCTCGATCCACTTGTTCAGTATCGAACTGATGAAATTATCGTGACAACCATGGGGGCCACCCGACCCTGGGGCCGTATCTCTGATAGCGATCTAGATTTCGCGTCAGCCGATAGCGCCATGGGCCATGCCGCCGACCTTGCGCTTGGCATTGCACTCGCTCGTCCTGACCGGACAGTGCTATGCCTTAACGGTGACGGAAGCATGTTGATGACGCTTGGGACCCTCGCCACGGTAGTCGGATCTGAAGCTACAAACTACGTGCTCTTCGTCATGGATAATGGCGTCTTTGAGATCACCGGCCATCAATCTGTAGCCGCCTCTGGACAAATTGACTACGCAGCGATGGCCCAGGCTGCCGGCTTCCAGAGAGTCTTCTTTTTTGAAGACGCCAGAAGTTATGCGGAGGCGGTCGAAGACATCCTGACCCAGCCAGGCCCGACATGCGTACACCTCTTGGTAGAGCCAGGATCAGAGGGCCCTATATCTCGAAACGATCGAGAGAAGGGCCGCTACCTGAGAACCTCACTTGCTGATTGGTCACGAACATTCAAGGCCGCCCTCGAAACCAAAGATCAAAAACAGACTTAACATACGATGGCTGTTCAGACTCCAATCTTACTAGAAGCATTGAGATGCACCTCTCCTGCCAGCAGGGACAAATAGATATGAAGGAACACAACATGAATAAGAAGACACTTGGCATTCTGGTTCTTGCCATGCTATTAGGGGCTGGCGCGCTAGAGCTGAATGCTCAGCAGAACCGAGGCAGGCGGGGACCACCAAACTTGCGGCAGGGGAACGCTCAGCAGTTCCGTGGCCCAAGGGTCTTTGGCAACCCGGGCTTCAATCGTACCCCACCAAGTGGGCCAGAGCAGATCATACGAATGAGAGATCGTCTTCAACTGACTGATGAACAGATCAACCAGCTTGATGACATTCGAAGAGAGAATGTCCAGCGTCGTGCTACCGCAATGGCCGAGATGGCTGAATTAAGGTCACAGGCAACGGCTGGCCTAATCAACCGAAGTGATATGATGTCTCGCCTTAAGGCTAGAGGGGAGGAAGGTCAGGCAGTGGTTAAGCCAGCTGAGCTGGTTATGTCGATCTTAACTGATCAGCAGCGTGACATCCTTAGAGAAGCCAAGATGCGATCGCTAAAGGCACGCTCAGGCAAAGCAAGAGGGATACGTGGACGGGGTGGCCCAGCAGGATTTGGTGGCTCGAGAGGTGGCCGGCCCGGCATGAGGGGTGGACAAGGTGCTCCCCGAGGACCTCGCGGGCCCGGAACCGACCATAGAGGGCCACGGCGTAGAGACTTTGGAGAGATTGGATGAGGCTAGGCGCTCACAGGGCTCCCCAGGACACCTGAGCTACCCCTTTCTAGCTACTACCCGTTATCCCTGAGCCAGGCACGGAGATCACCAAGGTCGTACTGGCCATTTCCATTACCAAGTTCATCGAGATAGATCGACTCAGTCTGAGTGAGCGGTAGGCCTTGTGTTTTTAAGAATTTTCTGAGAATCGGAGCCCAACTGGTTGAGATTACCAACCGAGCACGTCCATCTAGAATAGAGATATCGTGAACTGTAACAGCTTTCACCGCACCACTATTCAGCCTAAGTACCGCAGGTCCGGGTGACACTCGCTGCTTCGCTGCAGAATTGCTCACGCCCCACGCATCCCCCGCCTCCCCGCGGTTGCCTCCTTCGTACGAGTTCCGAAGTAACCCGTTGTTGTTATCCTGCTCAAGCACTGTCATGAAGTAGGGATCGTTGCTAGCAGGATCCGGCCTACGAGATGCCGTAAGATCCTGTTTGTACATGAGGACACCTTCAGCAGGAATTTGATGATCAAAACCCGTTTGTGTCCGAAACTCAGCTATGAGAAAATCAGTCCCGGACTCACCGATAGGAACGCGGAGAGCGGTCCCCGAACTTTGAACCGGATCAAGGAACACTTCGTGATTCCAGACCTCACCGAGTTCGATGTAGTTAATCCATCCCAAAACCTGCTTTGAGTGAGCTGAGAGATGTGTAGGCCCAAACGGCTCAGTCCGGTCATCGACAGGACCGCACCCCCAGGAACCTGCCGCCATGAGTGCCCAACAACCCAATACCCAACGCCTCCCGAGGGCGCCGCCATCTGCCGTAGGATGGTAATAATCCGGAAGACCTAGAACATGACCGAATTCGTGAGAGATAACATTGGCAGTCTGAACATTATTCCCGGTGCAATCACTGACTCCTTGAGTGATGTAGCCATCAACCTTGATTCTCTCACCCGAGACCCCAATGTCATCAGTTACATATGGGGCACCTGCCGCTCCAGACATCCTCCAGCGGTGTGGCCAGATCGCGGGGCCACCACAGGATGCTGCGATTTCGAGGTATTCAAACGTGACTACATCCACGATCCCATCGTCGTCGCCGCTGTTCGGGATACCATCTGCACCGTCACTGTCGTAGACCGTCCAATCGACCTCACTCTCAATAGAATCGAGAGCTTCAGCTAAGTACCAAGCAAGCTTCGCATCATCCCCTAGTCCGTTACTGGTGCCAACCACAGAGTCTATCGGCAACGAGGTCCGCACCCATGGATAGACTTGGCCACCCACTGTTAATGCGCCTCTTGAAAACTCAAGGTAGGCCTCTGTGATGGTGCCGTACCCTGTCGGTCCATCAAAGAGTGACTGTTGGATCATTTCCGGCGTGATGTGGGGCTCTTCAGAATCTGAAAAGAGCGCGAGGATCACGGGAATATCCGCTCGTCCCTCAGTTCTACTTGCTAAACGGCCTTCTGGACTGCTTCTGAAAAGACCATTTGGTAGAGTAAAGGCAGTCGGATCTTCTCGAACTCTCTCGTAGTAGCCAACCGGGAGTTCAAGCCCTCGTAGGTGAGCAAGGGTCTCAATGTCCTGGGCTTCCAAGGGTAGAGAAGTTGCCAGTCCAGCCCCCACAAAGAGTATCACTACTGCTTGGTCAAGTAAGCGTCGCCTCATCGCCGGAACTCCAACTGATAACCATCCAGTGTTGACCGGATCAGGTTATCTGGGTTGGCCACTTCTTCCACAATGGCGGCAGGCTCTATCGTGGTATCTGCAACCTCAACCCTAAATGCGAGGGTGCCATCGTTCTGATTAATCAGCACAATACGAACTTCATCGAGACTTGCATTGCTATACAACTGGTTACTGCCCACTGGCGTCACCTCACCGATACCTGGGCCCATCAGTACCACCAAAGCAGCACCTTCTGCGCCGTTTGGTGACTTCAATGTCGCCGTCAGAATCCCAGGGCCGGGTGGTGATTGATCCGTACACGCCACTAGCAGTGAGAGGGCCAAGAAAGCCGCGAAGCGATGAGGTTTCATAGAGGTGCGCACCTAGTGTAATTGCTTTTGCGATATCAGAGATTGGAATCGTCAGTAAGGATGGGCTCCACCGATGAAACCAATCCTATGATATCGGCCTCCCTGCCGGCTGAACCTTCACCGCCCACATACCTGAGTTAATATCGCTGAAAAATACGTTCCCCTTCCACGGCATTACACTCCAGGCACCGGGAGAATTGGGAATGTATCCAATCGGGTCATGCGCCTTAAAGACAGCGATCTCTCGACCTTGCGTGTAGAGATTGCCCATCAGATCACCAGAAATATCAACCATCCTCACGCCGCCTTCATAGTAGGCCTGATAGAGGACGTCGTCCTCAACCCAAATATTGTGCGTCCCGTACTCACTGACTTCATAGCGTGCAAGCTGTTCAGGGTTCATTGGGTCGGTGAAATCGACGATCTGGATATAGCCGGATGTTGCCCTTGGATATCCACCCTTCCCCGTCACTGGATCGAACTGCTGGCGATGGTCCGAACCAGTCCCTTCCCACGCGAGTCCCTGACGCTGTACACGTTCGTCTCCAGCAATTAACAGAAAGCGCCCGGTAGACTCTTGGTAGTAGGGGAAAACTGCGTGTGTTGAGCCTGTTGTTAATGGGAAGGACGTCACAAATGCGGGATTTTCAATCGAGCCACCGTACTTTCCGTTTCCGACATCAACCACGACAACGCCCGTCTCCCACTCAGCTGAATATACGAGCCCATCATGAACCCATATGTCGTGTACACGAGAATTCGGGTGATTGTACTCGCTAACAAACTCGGGCCGATAAATATCCCGCACATCGATGATGACGTACTTATCACCACCTGCAAGGGCAAATAAATAATCATCGGTAGCAAACATGTTATGGACCCCACCGGTCACCCCATTTCCTTCGAATGTCGATGCCACGACAGGGTGTCCAGGGTCTGCGAGGTCGAGAATTACAACACCATTCCTCCGATTTGACGCCCCCTCACGGGATACTGCACCGTAACGCCCGTCTGGAGAAACCTTTATATCATTCGTTGTGCGTGCATCAACAAACACTGAATCGGTCTTGAAAATATTCCCTGGATCAGTCACGTCCCACACCATTGAAACACCGTCTCCAAACTTCGAGCCAGTCATGGCATAGTCTCGTCCGTCAACGCCCTGCCAAATCCAAAAATCAGTTGTAAAAATTCGGTCTTCCGTTCCTTGGCCTACAACCTCAAGCTTCCGCACTGCGTTACGAGGCATGACCCGAAACGAAAATTCGGCTGAAGCTCCGCCGGTCGAGGCAATCGCTGTGTACACACCCGGGACATCTGCAACCATCCTTCCGTCTAGCATCTGGGCAGGTCCGGAAGGTGCGACAATCGAATCATCTGGTTGGTATACGTAACTCCAAGAAATAGGCGCATTCTCTACTATGGCACCACTCTCATCCCGAGCGATCGCTACGAAGCCCTGAACATCTCCTGTCCGTATCTGTTCCTGTCCCATTGTCATGACCAAAGACCTGACGGGTGATGCCATTATCGTATGAGTCAGTGCACCAGTCACACCTTCACTCATAGCGTTAATCGTGACTGTGCCAGTCCCTATGGCTCGAACATTTCCAAAAGCATCAACCGTTGCAATTGTCTCATCAGAACTTGACCATGCGATTTCCGGGTATGGACGAACAGATCCATCCGCATGAGTTGCCACAACATCATGTACAACCCGGGCACCCTCAAAAAGCCGGACATTAGCCGTGTAAATCCTCATGTTCGTGATCACCGGCCAGGCAACGTACACGGGGATGTTCAGAGTTATAGGCTCCTCACCATCCTCGGGAACACTCGATACGAAAACCTCAAAATCGCCCGCTTGGAGGGCGGTAACCCGGCCGTCTGCGAACTGTAAGGCTCCGCGTGCACCAGAGATCCTTAACGGAGTAGAAATCGCCCTACCATCCTGATCAAATGCGAGAATAACCAAATCAGCCGATTCCCCAGCCCGCATTTGTAGCTGCTCGGGTTGAGCTTCTATGCGGGTAACAGTCTGAGCAGCACATGTGATGACCGACGCGGTGATCATCACAAAGACAAGTAGTAAATGCTTCATGATCCGGCACTCCGATTTTACAGGATTCCTACTAACTGATTTGTTAACCAGGACAGCTTCTGTGGGCAAGAAGTTAGCCTCCTTCAGCCACTCAATGCTTTCCTCGCAGCGCGATATCCTTCCTCTAAAAAATACTCTACGCTATCGAAATCAAAGGTCCCATACCCCTCCAACTGAGGGCGAATGTAGATAAGCGGAGGGCCGTCCCACTCGGCAACGAGCTCCTGACGCCGTCGCCAAGTCATAATAGCGAAAATCCTCTGGTGAACGGCAAGCATCCCCTGCTCAAGAATCGCTTCGACATCACCTGTCTCACCAGCGCCTACATCAACCCCGATGATGGTGCTTGCCCCAGCCTCGTGTGCACGACGAAGCGCTAACGGGTGCGAAGTACCACCATCAATGAATGCTCTTCCATCGACCTCAAGAGGGGGATAGAACACGGGCAAAGCAGAAGAAGCATAGACCGCATCAGCAAGTGACACATCCAGTCTTCCTCCTATCCCAAACCACTCTGTAGACCCATCACCAAGGTCGACGGCATTGATGAGCAACGGGATGTTCATCGCCTCCCAACCATTCTCTGGGAGTATCTTCGAGAAGTAATCCCTAAGTGTTGCTCCCCGAAATACACTCCGCTGGCGGATCCCATTGATCCATGCAACCCTCCGGTTTAGTTGGACAACGTCCTGTTTATCCATAGCCAGGGCAATATCCCACATGTCCTTCCAGTCCATACCACTCGCTGCAAAAGCCCCGATTAGTGACCCAATGCTGGTTCCTACGATCCCTGCCGGACGGATTCCAGCTTCCGAGAGCGCTCGAAGTACACCTACTTCCGAGATCCCCTTCAGGCCTCCTCCTCCTAGTACAAGCCAGGGATCATCACCAAGGTCCCTTAGGCTTTCAAAAATGCCCATATTATGCGGATTTACACTGTGTTCTGACCGCACTTGACCCCCCTCCTAGCGTTTTCTACGTTTCCATACCTGAAAAGCAGAATCATTCTTAATAATCGGAGCCCTCGAGCTCCGATTCGTGTCTAGAGAACCCATGAGCGATACTCATATTCTGAAGATCGAGAGCCTTGAAGCCAAGGTAGCTGCAGAGAATCTCGATATCTTGAATGGAGTCAACCTGGAGATTGGCAAAGGTGAAGTCCATGCAATCATGGGCCCTAATGGCTCTGGTAAGAGCACCCTAGCAAAGATACTTGCGGGACACCCCGGCTATGAACACACAGCTGGAGAAGTCCTTTTCAAGGGGCAAAACTTACTTGAATTGGATCCGGATGAACGATCCCGAGCCGGTATCTTCCTAGCATTCCAGTACCCGGTTGAAATTCCAGGGGTGTCTATCGCCAACTTTCTGCGCACGGCTCTCCAGGCACACCTCACTGAGGAGGAAGAACTCGATATTTTTGAGTTCTCCGATATGCTCACTGAGCGTATGTCGATGCTAGAAATGGATATCTCGTTTGCGGAACGTCACGTAAATGATGGATTTAGTGGTGGTGAAAAAAAGCGGAACGAAATCCTGCAGATGGCAGTCCTAAAGCCGACGCTGGCTGTGATGGATGAAACTGATTCGGGTCTCGATATTGATGCTCTAAAGATTGTGTCGAATGGCGTGAATAAGCTCACTGAAGAGGATCCGGAAATGTCGATCCTACTCATTACTCACTATCAGCGCCTGTTGAACTACATCACACCTGATTTCGTCCACGTTATGGTAGACGGAAGGCTTGTACGATCTGGTGGGCCAGAGATCGCGTTAGAGTTAGAGAAAGATGGTTACAAGAACTGGAAAAACTCCGAGCTAGTATCATTATCTAACGAGCCGGATATCCCTAAGACGGCCTAAAGGAGAAGATATCCCCTCATGCCTCGAAACGAGACGGTCCAAGACCTCCAGCTTGATGAATACAAGTACGACTTTGTAACAGACGCTGAGCCGGTCTACCGAGCACGTAAGGGCCTGTCAGAGGAAGTTGTCCGGGAAATTTCAGCCTATAAGGAGGAGCCCGAGTGGATGCTCAACTCCCGCCTGAAGGCACTACAAGTCTACGAATCTAAACCGATGCCGACCTGGGGAGGCAACCTCTCAGAGCTCGATGCAGTACTGGACGAAATTTATTTCTATGTGCGCCCTCAGGATCGAATGGAACACTCATGGGAGGATGTCCCTGAGGAAATCAAAGATACATTCGAAAAGCTTGGGATTCCCGAGGCCGAACGAAAAGTGTTGGCTGGTGTCGGTGCACAGTATGAATCAGAAATGGTATACCATTCACTCCGTGAAGAGTGGGAGAAGCAAGGTGTAATATTCGATTCAATCGAAGACGGACTGAAGAATCACCCGGACCTCTTCCGTGAGTATTTTGGGACAGTAATCCCCACCCAAGACAACAAGTTTGCTGCCATGAATGCCGCAGTGTGGTCGGGTGGCTCATTCGTGTACATCCCGCCCGGTGTGCATTTGGACACACCGCTGCAAGCGTACTTCCGGGTTAATCAAGAACGAATGGGACAATTTGAGCGGACACTCATCATCTGTGATGAGGGAGCCAGCGCTCACTACATCGAAGGCTGTACGGCACCCGTTTACTCCACCGAATCATTCCATTCAGGTGTCATAGAGATTGTTGTGAAGAAAAATGCTCGCTTCCGCTACACAACTATCCAGAACTGGTCCAACAACATGTACAACCTCGTGACCCAACGGGCATTGGTACACGAAGGTGCGAACATGGAGTGGCTGGACGGGAATTTGGGCTCAAAGCTGACAATGAAGTACCCTTCCTGCTATTTGGTTGGAGAGGGCGCTCACGGAGAAATTCTCTCGGTCGCATATTCGGGTGACGGCCAGCATCAGGATACCGGAGGCAAGGTTATCCATGCGGCCCCGCACACGACTTCTTCAATTATTTCTAAATCGATATCTAAGGGACACGGCCGATCAACATACCGAGGGCTCTGTAAGGTCCACGAAGGGGCACACCATGCGCGCTCGAACGTCGAATGTGACGCGCTATTGATCAATAACACTTCTCGCACCGATACGTACCCGTATATCGAAATCGAGGAGAATGATGCCAACGTGGGCCATGAAGCTTCGGTCTCAAAGATTGGCGAAGAACAACTGTTCTACCTTACCAGCCGAGGTATTTCGGAAGAAGAAGCGATGGCCATGATCGTCCGAGGATTTATTGAACCGATCGCAAAAGAGTTACCACTCGAGTACGCAGTCGAGTTGAACAGGCTGATCGAACTGGAGATGGAAGGATCAGTCGGGTAAACCTGAAGCCAACTCCAGACCCATACATGACTGACTCTCTCTTCAGTAAAGGTGTAACTGAGGCACTTAATTTCAGCGCTGTTGAGCACCTGTGCATCGGAGAGCCAGACTGGCTCCGTGAGCGTCGTGAGCACGCTTGGGCTTTGTACGAACAAACTCCGATGCCCACTACCAAACTAGAGGAATGGCGCTACACTGATCTCCGAAAGAAGCTACAGCTAGATACGCTGTCACTTTCACAAGCCACTGTCGTGCCGGACAACCCCACAGCATGGCCCAAACCCCTCCGGAAGGCGATGAAAGAAGACCGGCAAGCTTCCGGGCACATCGTCGTGATCGATGGCCATGTCGTGCATTCTGATCTTGAGGCCGAACTCATAGCCAAAGGTGTCATCCTCTCCTCGCTTCACGATGCGATAGAACAACACCCAAATCTCGTGGGAAACTGCCTTGCGACCGAAGCAGTACCTCCTGAAGAGGGGAAGTTTGCTGCATTGAATGCTGCACTCTGGAGTGATGGGGTTTTCTTGTACGTGCCAGCAGAAGTTCAGCTCAACACGCCAATTAGAGTAACACGTTGGCTGAGTGAGGCTGGGGTTGCACAATTTGGCAGAGTCCTGATCCTCGCTGAAAATGCGAGCCGCATTTCGTACGTTGACGAAATATTATCCGATGATTTCTCTGAGCAGACGTTTGCTTCCAACGCCGTGGAGATCATCGCTAAGGAGCGGGCACAGGTACAGTACGTATCAGTTCAGCGCCTAGGGCGGGGCGCATTCTACCAATCCGTTCAGCGCACTCTCGCTCATGGCGATGCTACACTTGATACGCTTAACGTCGCTCTCGGAGCCTCGGTTTCACGTGTTGATCTCAACGCCCGCCTTCTTGGAGAAGGAGCGAATTCGGATATGCTCGGGCTTTACTTCGGAGACGAAGATCAACACTTCGATTTCAACACAAGCCAGGATCACGTTTCACCACATACCGCTAGCGACTTACTCTATAAGGGTGCCCTCGATGCCTCGAGTCGAGCGGTGTTCCGTGGGATTATCAGGGTAAAACCAACAGCCCAGCGTACAAACGCATATCAGACAAACCGGAATTTACTACTCTCCGGAAACGCCAGGGCCGATTCGCTACCCAACCTCGAAATTGAAGCGGACGACGTAAAATGTTCCCACGGTGCAACAGTCGGCGAACTCGATCCCGATGCGAAATTCTATCTTATGAGCAGGGGGCTTAGCCGCATCCAGGCAGAGCGGCTGGTGGTACTCGGTTTTCTGGGAGAAGTTCTCTCCAAGCTCCCGCTTGGTGGGGTTGTTGAAAAAGTCACTCGGGTAATCGAAGAGAAACTATCTCAACACTAACAGTGACCATCAAAACTCGAGGGTAAAACCCATGAGACTTTCCTCCAACTGCACTGCTCATGTCTAGCTGGGTACGTGCCGCAGCAGTGGCTGACTGTGATGTCGGCACACTGAAGGGTGTTATGGTTGAAGGCACCCCTGTCGTGCTGGCTAATATCGAGGGGGATATCTTTGCCCTCCAAGATGAATGCTCTCACGAGGAGTACCCTCTCTCAGATGGAGAACTGGACGGTGAAGATTTGGTGTGTATCTATCACGGAGCCCGGTTCGAGTGCGCCACTGGCCGCAACAAGAGCTTGCCGGCTATACGGCCTGTTAAGTCCTTTGCAGTCCAGATCCAGGATGATGAGATTTACATTGATCTAAGCTGATTTTCCGATGACCACAGCCACATTCGACCCGGTCACTATCCGCCGGGAGTTCCCGACGCTTGAACAGTCGGTCAACGGTCGCCCGCTTGTTTATCTCGACAATGCGGCAACCTCACAAAAACCCCGGGTCGTGCTAGACGCACTAAGAGCGTACTACGAAAACGATAATTCAAATGTCCACCGTGGAATTCATGAACTGTCTCGACGTGCAACAGTAGCATATGAGGAATCACGAGCTAAGGTCGCTGGTTGGGTTGGGGCAGCTGAACCTTCAGAGATCGTTTGGACCCGAGGGACAACCGAAGCCATCAACCTTGTGTCCACCGCGTGGGGACTCGACAACGTCGGCGAAGGAGACGAGATCCTGATCTCGGTGCTTGAGCACCATTCAAACATCATCCCTTGGCAGCTTCTTGCTCGACGGACCGGTGCGGTGATCAAGTATATCGAACTCGATCAGCAGGGACGATGGATCCTAGATGAACTTCCTCGCCTACTGACAGATAGGACAAAGGTCGTTGCAATCAGCCACGTCTCGAACGCACTTGGAACAGTGAACCCTGTGAAAAGAGTCGCTGCGGCAGCGCATGAGGTCGGAGCGCTCGTCCTAGTTGATGGTGCTCAGGGAGCGGTCCATATGAAGGTAGACGTCCAAGAGCTTGGGGTGGACTGCTACGCTTTCAGCGGACATAAAATGTGCGGGCCGACTGGAATCGGTGCGCTCTGGGCCAGACGAGATCTACTCGACTCGATGGAGCCGTACCAGGGTGGTGGTGAAATGATACACTTTGTTGGGCGAGACGAGAGTAGTTGGGCAACAGTTCCGCACAAATTCGAGGCCGGCACACCCAACATCGCTGGAGCAATCGGCATGGGAACAGCCATCGACTTCCTTTCTGGAGTCGGTATGGATGCAATTGCAAAGCATGAACGCGAGCTCTTAAAATATGCTTTGGAACGAATGAGCGCCGTGGATGGCATTCGTATTTATGGCCCTCAGTCACCTGATGAACACTCAGCCTTGATCTCATTCACCCTAGGTGACGCTCATCCGCACGATATCTCGACAATTCTTGACTCAGAAGGCATTGCTGTGCGCGCGGGGCACCACTGTGCACAATTAGCGATGCAACATTTCGGGATTTCAGCGACCGCACGCGCGTCAATTTACTTGTACAATACAGAGAGTGATATCGACCGGCTCATAGAGGGTCTCGAGCAGGTTCAAGGTATCTTTGCCTAATGGAAACACCACCGCTCAGCTCTCTTTATCAACAGCTGATCCTTGAGCATTACCGTAACCCGAGGAACAAGGCTGAACTCGAAGAGAAGTCCGTGGAAATCCACATGGCCAACCCGGTTTGTGGTGATGAAGTTCGACTACAGCTGCGTATTACAGACGACCAAATCGAAGAGGCTAAGTTTGTTGGCCAAGGCTGCTCAATCTCTCAAGCAGCGATAAGCATGATGACTACCCTTCTCCATGGTTGCTCACTTGCGGATGCGAAAATCTTGGCCGAGTGTTTCACCAAGATGATGCAGGGTGATCCTGATGCAGCTAAGGATAAAAGGCTGAAAGACCTTCGAGCCTTACAGGGGGTGAGTAAATTCCCCGTACGTATAAAATGTGCACTTATTGGTTTCGATGCCCTACAGGAAGCTCTTAAGACACACGCAAAAGAAGAAACAAGCTGATTACTCCCCACGACGTTCATTCAGCCCACCTGGCTAACACAAGCGCAGGACCTCTCACGGTATGGGTTTCAACAGTTGGTGTGCGCCGAATTGAATTCGGGCCACTTCCACGTGATCACCATACGGACCCTCCTGGGTCCTGGCCGTCTAATCTTCAAAATGCTGTGGAGCAACTCGAACAATATTTTCAGAAGGATCGTACTGTATTTGACCTTAAACTCGACTTCGGAGGAACAACCACCAGCTTCCAAAACGAAGTTTATGATCGGTTACTCAAGATTGAATACGGACATGTTGTCTCCTACGGTCTAATAGCCAAGGATATTCACAAACCGAATATGGCTCGAGCTGTCGGACAGGCAGTAGGAGCAAACCCCATTCCCATTATTGTGCCATGCCATCGGGTAGTAGGAGCGGATGGTCGTCTTACAGGGTTTGGTGGGGGACTTCGTGCAAAAGTTGCCCTTCTAACTCTTGAGGGAATAGGAGTTGATGGCAGTCAGGCTAACAGTAAGGTGCATCCGGAAGTCATCCCCCTGGATCTGTGAGAGTCTTCAAAAGCAACCTTGTTCGATATGAGCTGAAAAGCAGGATCTAGGGGTTCTTTGTATTCACTAGTGTGGCCCCACGGAACCGGTCGGGGGATAGTTTCCTTAACTTTGGCTCCTCCATATCTAGCATCTCCCGAGCAATCATCTGTCCTGTTATCGGCCCAAGAGTAAGTCCCAGCATGCCGTGCCCGGTTGCAACGCTCAGTCCTTTGATATCCCCTATAGATCCTATAATTGGCATTCCATCCGATGCCATCGGCCGCAAGCCACACCACTCTGATTTCAGGCCACCACCTCCCAAGCCAGGAAAGTATCTGTGAGCAGCATTCGTTAATTGATTTAACCTCGGGGTGCGCATCACCCGGTTGAATCCTGAAAACTCCATTGTACCGGCAAGACGGACAAAATCCCCCATTGGCGCGCAAAACACAGAAGCTTCACTGAGTTCACATGCAATCTTGATTGGGGGAGCACCACCGGGCCCTATAGCGTAATCACGATGGTAGCCCTTACCGGGCTGCAGTGGTAATTGAATTCCAACCTCATTTAAGATGCCTGCACTAAAGGGGCCTGTCGCTAAGACTACCGCATCAGCACCAACCTCCCCTTCATTTGTGCGCAGACCTACAACACGCCCTGAGATGATCGACATACTTAGGACGCTCACTCCTTCTGAGATCCGAGCCCCTCGCAGCCTGGCTCTCTCTGTTAACGCTTCCAGAAACTTCAGCGGATCCAAACTACGGGACTCGGGATAATGGATCCCACCCAGGAGTTCCGGACTGAACTCAGGCTCCCGTCGCCTTAATTCCTCTGAGCTAATGTATTCTGGGTGGTAGCCATATGCTTCAATTGCAGCTGCCTCATTCCGTGCACTCACTAACCCCGGTTCGGTTATACACACCTTGTAGTAGCCACTCCGGATGTATCCACACTCAATCCCTTCTTCCTCGATGATATTATCAAAAGTCCGGAGTGCGTTTTTCCCTAGTGGAGCCATCACCTTCATGCACTCTTCCACGTGTTCGTCCGTACAATGGCGAACGAAATCTCGGAGCCATCCCCAGAGGCTTGGATCCCAACGGGGTGGTATATAGACAGGGCTTCCTTGGTCCAGTAACGAGAGTAGAACCTGCCTCAGTCGACCTCGGCGATTGAGTGGCGGATGGCCTACAGCTACGGTTCCTGCGTTCCCTCCCGAAGCACCAGAACCAATCTTATCTCTCTCCAGCAGCTGAACCTGGGCACCTGCCTTGGCAAGTGCATAGGCACAGCTCACTCCGATTATTCCGCCCCCGACGACAAGGATGCGTGGCCTACTCATGTCAGCGCGCTGTAGGGTCCAGCAAAACCTTTATAGAGCCTGTCTTACTCCGCATAGCAGCTGTCGAGAGTGCCTGTTGGTACTGCGCTAGGGGGTATACGTGAGTGACCATTTCCTGCACAGGTGCGGCGGTCTCTACAAGCATGTCATGAGTGATCTGAAATGTATGCTTTCTCTCCCCCCTCCATTCTTCAATCCCATAGCACACATAGCCCTTCACGTCTAATTCTCTGGCCCACATGAATGTCAGGTCAATTTTTCGGATTTCAGCAGCACAACCCAACATTACGATTCGGCCTCGGGGCGCTGAGAAGCGCAGTGCTTGTTCGATGGTCTGCCTGCTTCCCACACAGTCGAAGATGAGTGGGAAACCTCCACCCGCATATACTTCATTACCCAGAATGGGCATGTAACCACTTGCACCCGTGTTAACGATCGCTTGGCGAGCTTCATCCCCGGGAGATACTACCTCACTCGCACCAAGACTTATCGCAATCTCTGCCTCATGGTCCCTCTTGATCTGAGCTAATATTTCACCCTGATAACCAGCGGCACGTAAGGACCAAATAGTTCCAAGTGCTATTGGCCCACTACCGATTACCAGGGCGGGCCCCGAGCCAAATGGTCTGGATCCCAACGCGGCATGCATCCCAACCGCGAGGGGCTCAATAAGAGCAGCTGTCCTGTCGTTAAGGCTATCATCTACAGGAAACAATTGGGTTTCGTGCGCTACCATACGCTCGGACCATCCGCCTGGGAGTGACCCGTGATATCCGACGGTCATACCACGAAGAAGTGGTTCATCCCCGACTAGAATTGTTCCTTGCTCACCCGCTCGTTCGCATGTAGCTGGCCATCCAGCGTTACAAGAAGAGCATTCTTCTTCTACCCTAAACCCTCTCATTCTGCAGGAAATAACAGGACTGACCGCAACTCTCTGGCCTAGCTCAACACCTCTAACAGCTCCCCCGACTTCTACAACACGAGCCAGAATCTCGTGGCCAAGAACAGCCGGGAAAGAGCTAAAGGGTTCCATCGCAGGGCTACTCTTAAACGTCAGTGTACCAACATCCGATCCACAAATGCCGGCTTGGAGGATTTCAAGCCGTACCCAGTCGTCCGCCGGCAGAGATGGCTCAGTTATTTCGCCATAATGCAATCCACTTAGGCCCCCGAACACCGCAGACTTCGTGAGTTTCCCGAGACCCTTACCCAGGAGATAACGCGGGATCGTGACATTGAAACTGACAGCTTGCACCAGTTAGCCAGACCTTTGCTCGTCTAAATCATCCACTTGAACAAATATCGCAGGGTCAGGTGTGACTTGGAGAATTTCTCTGGCTTGCTCAGCATCTTGGGAACGCACCCAGATCCGGGCAGCCGATGTAAAGGTCATGCCACCATACGCGCCACCCGCATCATCGGCTTGTACACGGAACGGAATCCCTGCATCGGCTAAGAAGCCAGCGCCGAACTCAGCTTCATGACGGTACACGTACTCGGCGATAAGAACATCCTTTTGGCGTGGCTCGTTGTGCATGGTCATACTCTGAACTCAGGCCGTGGTTGGAGTAGGCAGTTCACACCACTGCACACCAAAGTATAAAGCTAGATCAACCCATGAAATTGGCTACGCTAGGTTCGGCCAATAAAGGCTGGCCATAGAACTATATCTAGAAAGTTCTACAGAGGCTTGTTCGGATTCGCGATGGTCCGCCACATATGAGACGAGGGCGTGCCCCCGTATCCCAAACCTTCCTTAGGTACCTTGAAGTTGCGCCCAATGATGTCAATGAACGGTTCTATCGAAACATCCATACCGTCCTGGAAAGCATAGGTATCATTCAGGGTCACTAGGCGAGCATCCATGTACCACTTGTGAGCCCGAGCGTGCTGGTAATCGCGCTCTATGTAGGGCTCTGGGACGTAGTCCTCACCGAAGATCCGATTGTACATGTCCGGATACTCATATCCCACTGACTCGTCCGGATAGAAACGGAGCGCTGCATGGTAGCGGATGGCCCAGGCCACTCGCTCATCAACATAGGGTTCGACGAGCTGTGCACCCCACCAACCGTGATCGACCTTGATGAGATTCTGCACAACATCGTGCAGCAAACAAGCCATAACTGTTTCTTCAGGTTGCCCGGTCTGGAGCGCATGGTTGGCGCTTTGGAGAACATGCCGGGCTGGGGCAAATCGGAGGTTGAAAAAATCAACAAGCGTGGGCTTATCCGGCATTGGCTCAAACACACGATCGCTCGGTTGGAAGAGGTTCCCGGTACCCCGGGGAGGGCTTGGCCGCTCCTGATCTTCTTCCACCTCGTGAAGTCCATGGCCATGGTCATGATCATGGCCATCAAGGACATCGATCATGTAGTGCTCAAGTTCTTCAGCTTTATCCTCGGGGGTCATCGCCGCTAGAGCTCCTGCACCCACTGTCGCTAGAAACTTTTTCCGATCGACTTGGATCTCACCCATCGTAAGCCTCCTAAATGCCCTCAGTTCTATCATTCAATATAAGATCTCATAGCCAGGTTACGACTCAAACTGGCTACCCGCAAACTCCTCATCATGTAAGCCACAAGACTCCATGGCGTTGACTCCCAAGCCTAGTGGGCCTTAGATCAGCAATAAGCGTCCCTAATGAATGACTCTGGGACTACTCGTTTATGCGTTTTGAGGAAACTGATCGATGGCTCGAACTCTGACTGTCTTAATCACCGTAAGTCTTCTTTTGTCTGCTGCCAT